>JBEKKC010000028.1:0-32963 GCA_050010915.1 Tepidisphaeraceae bacterium
CCAATGCAATGGAACCAAAATGGTTATCAGACAGGCTGGCACAATCCCTACAACCCGCACACGCTGCCAATTGTGATAGCGTCCATGGGTGACATTTCTGACGTTTATGATGGCCGTTTCTGTGTCTTAAAATCAGAGACGAAGGGATTTCAGACTGACCATTCGTCTCCCCTATGTGCGGTGCGATCCCGCCACTTATTACCCCTGACGACTGACGACAACCGACAAACCCCCCTGTAGCGATAGCGTCCGTCGGGGTTTTGTCGTCACCTTTTTTACGTTCTGCCCCAGAGTCCCAGTTGCACGCTATAATTCGTCAAGGGAATCCCCGTATGGTCAAAGCACCGGAGCCAACAATCGCACGTCGCCATGCGGAGTTTGCCGCCCGTGTTGATGCACTGGTGACGCCTGCCCTAACAGTATCCACGGCGATCATCGAGGACTGGAACGCTTCCCAGCGCCAGCGGGATATTGCGGAAATGCAGCGCCGTCAGGACGCCGGTGAGATTCGTGGAAGGCCGGGAGCGCGGGTGACAAACATTGGCGTCAAACTATCAGGGGACCGGCCCATTGATGATGAGTTGGGAAAAGCTGTTGCTGCGATTGCCTTGCGGGATTTCCACCCCGGCTGGACGGATAAGCCAAAGGTTCACCCGCCGAGCCGATACTACGACGCTGAATTCGCGGGGTCTGCCCGTCGCAACCCGGATCGTTGGGAAGATTACTTCGCAGCACTCGAACGTGAGCTTGGCCACAACGCACCGTCGTCACGGACGAGCGGGGATGAGGAATGGTCAAGCCCGACGACGTTGAAGGAAATGGCGGGACGGCTTGGTGTAGGGGGAAAAGCGGCCAAGTCCCAACTCAAACCACACGGGCTGAAAAACCACAATGGCAATCGACAACAGTGGATAGTCTGTTTCGATAAAATGCCATCGGAAATGCGACAAATGTTCACGGCCCAAAAGGGGTAACTGCTCCCAACTCCCGCCAACTGCATCCAACTCCCGCTTCGCCACCAGTTCGCAACTGACTATCTGTTTAACCTGTTCTAGCATTCAACAGCATCTTTATTCGTGTCGGCATGGTGTCGTCACGACGATTGTTTTTAGGAGCAATCCTTATGAGTGTTCCACTTAATGTTTCACAGGCCGCTGATGAAGTCCGCAGACTGACGGGTACAAAGGTCGCGGCAGAACGGATTAGCAGAATGTTTTACCACGGCAAGCTCGATACGGATCGCTGCCCGATCATCAATGGCCGTAGGCAAATCCCGCCAGAGTACATCCCCGATATTTGCCGTGAGCTTCGCCGGGCGGGCTGTTTGCCCACAATCGAATCTAAGGCGGTGCAGAATGTCTGAAACAACCATTCAACCCTTGCTTGTCAGCGCCGAAGATGCCGCACGGCTGTTGTCAATCAGCAAACGCTCACTATGGCGTTTAGTCAGCCAAGGCCGCGTGCATCGCGTCAAATTCAGCAAGCGCTTGGTCCGTTTCCGCACAGACGAGATTTCCGCACTCGTTTCAAGTCAGCGTGAAGGGACGCCAGCATGAATCCCACGTCCCAACAATTTCCGCCTTCCCCGTCGCAAGTAAAGCCGAGTTCAATGTGTCTGGCGGCACTTGACCTTGTTCGCAGGGGGTTCGCGGTTTTTCCCGTTCATTCGATTCGGAAGGACGGCGGATGCACTTGTGGGAAGCAAGATTGCGGTTCAATCGGCAAACACCCGAAAACGACTCACGGTGTCGATGAGGCAACGCACGATGAGAAGCAAATAAAGCGATGGTGGACGCTTTGGCCCGATGCCAATATTGGAATTGCTACGGGAACGAAAAGCGGTTGCGTTGTACTGGACGTTGACGGGGAAGTCGGAATGGAATCACTCCGCAAGTTGGAAGAGATTCACGGCCCACTGCCCGCCACTTTGATTTCCAACACTGGCGGGGGCGGCAAGCATTTCTTTGTCACCTACGATCCGGCCATCGGAAATTCAGTTGGCACGATTGCGCCGGGAATCGACACTCGCGGCGATGGTGGATACGTCGTTGCACCCCCTAGCACCCACAAGAGCGGTCGCAAATATCAATGGGGGGACTGATGAAAATCATCGAACACGCTCCATCATGGATTGCGAACAAGTTGCGACGGGAATCACCAGCAATTGCAGCACCGCTGCCCGACCAAATGCTGGAAGGCGAGGGACGAAATAACACGCTCACTTCTCTCGCCGGAACAATGAGACGTAGGGGCGCAAACGTGGAGGCGATTTCGGCTGCATTGCGGGAACAGAACAAAATTATGTGCGTTCCGCCCTTACCCGATGCCGAGGTTATAGCAATCGCCAACAGTATTGGGCGCTACGCACCGGCGGACACGACTGAATCGAAATATCCGTGGAAGCCGTTCCCTATTTACTTGCTGCCTTTGTCGGTACGCGAATTTGTACGCCAGCTTGCGGATGCCATCGGATGCGATCCGGCGATGATTGCATTGCCGCTTCTTTCGTCGCTGGCGAGCGCTATCGGCGGCAGTGCGCAAATCGAGCTGAGAGAATCATGGATTGAGGTTGCAATAATTTGGTCAGCGATCATCGCACGTTCCGGCTGCAAGAAATCCCCCGCGATGCGGGCGGCGTTGCGGGGTATCGCGGCGGAACAAAAGCGGCTTAGCAACGAATATGCCGAGAAACGTAAAATCTACGAAAATGAATTTGCGGAATACAACGCAATGGAAAAATCCGCACGCCCTGTTGCCAAACCGCAACCACCAACGCTACGGCACGTTCTTGTGTCGGACATTACCCTGGAAGCGCTCGCGGACAGATTACAAAATTCATGCGGGCTGCTGCTTGGACGCGATGAATTGTCGGGGTGGGTGAAAAGTTTTGGCGAGTATAAGGGCGGGAAAGGCTCGGATGTTCAGGGGTATTTGTCGATGTTCAGTGCCGCACCGTTGAAAGTTGACAGAAAAACCGGCGATCAAACCACAATTTTCATCGAACGCCCGAACGTCAGTATCACTGGAACGATTCAACCAGAAATCCTAAAACGTGTTTTTACTCAAGAGTTTTTCGAGAATGGCCTCGCGGCAAGATTCCTCTTTGCGATACCCCCCGAACCAATTGGTGGATGGACTGATACCGAAATGGATTTTGCCATTCAACGCGCCGTTGACCAATTGTTTGAATCGCTCTACGCCCGCGCCGGGACACGCAATCCGCAAACGATGATCCAAACAGCCGATGCCTTAGAATTGTTCAAGACATTTGTTAATGGGCATAGCCGCGAAACGGCGGCGATGTACAACGAGAGACTTCGGGCAGCGTGGAGCAAGTTGGAGGGATACTGCGCACGATTTGCACTTGTCCTACAGGTTGTCGCTGATACTGTTGATGGTCGGATCAATTGCAACGTATCTGCCAGCGTTATGCAGAATGCCATTGAGTTGACGGAATGGTTCAAATACGAAACTCGCCGCGTCTATTCAATCCTTCACGGCGATCAACAGGAGGATGAGCAAAATTCGTTGATCGGTTGGATATACAGCCACGGGGGGCGGATTAAAGCCCGCGATCTAGTGCGGAATTTTCGGCAGTATCGCTCAAATCCGGCAGCGGCTACAGCGGCCCTTCAATCGCTGGTTGATGATGGTCTGGGCCGGTGGGAATACCCGATTCAAAACCCACGGGGCGGCGCACCCTCGCCAACGTTCGTACTCGGCAAAACTCACGCGGATGTTACTCCATTGGATGCGGTATCCGGGGGCGCTATCGGGCACAACCCAAAATTACTGAAGACAAACCCCCCATCCGCGATACCGCCAAGCCGGTCTGTCGTCAGTCGTCACCCCCAGTGGGGTCCGCCGCCACGTCGTAAACCGCCAACCAAACCGACCAATGTTACTCTCAATGACGGGGGCAACAACCATGATTAACCCCCGCATTATCGGCAATCTTTTGTTCATCCCGCTGCCCGGCGCAAGCGTCAAATTACAACCTTGGGAAGTACGGGAAGGCGTAACGGAACCGCAGGTTGCCACAAAGGTTGATTCTCTGGTTGCTCTTCGCACCCTGCGCAACAAAGGTCTGATTTCAAACCGACGTTACAAGGTACTGCGGGAGTTTGTCCGGAATGAGTTTTAGCGACACGGCCTGACAGCCAAAAAAGAAGGAATTGTAATTATGGCAACAACCCCCTACTGGCACGAATTCTTGGGACGCCGTTATCCGCAATGGATATGGAGGTTGAAACGCACGCCGCCCCCGTCTGACGGGCAGTTTCGTGGGAGGACATTTCAGGGCTTTGTATCCCATGTACACGACCTTGCGATTGAATGGGCGGACGGCGCTAAGACAATCGAGTACCTTCCATTCATCACCAAAGACAAGGTGGATTTGTCCCTATTTTCATCGGGCGGGATAGAAGCGTACCGAACCATTGTGATTAAAATCCCGAAAGGGACACCGGGCGAAAACCTACCTACCACAGTCGAGTCGTTTCGGCTTGTGCCGAGTCTGACCATAAATCACCACGATCATTTTGCGGTCTACTTTGACCTTGCGGGAAATGAGCGCGGGGTTGTTCCGGCCAAGCAACTTTCACCCGCCAATTTCGAGCGGATGCGTTTTTCTCTCGCACACGAAATGGGAGTCAGGAACCCGGACCCCGATCTTTGGGCGCGGTTGCCAATGGATGAAAGTGAAATCCTATTACAGACGAATCGCAAATACACAATCGAACAGCTTGGCCCGGCAAATGCCGTGAAAGCAATGGCACTCGACATTGCAACCGCTGGCGTGATTCCGGGCAATTTGGGTCCACGAATGCCAAATCGGACGTATTCACACCGCGACGGGGCAACCGGGTTACTTGACCATGCCAAGCGACATTATCCGAGTCTGAAATTCGAGAGTGACAAGATGTTGAGTCAGGCGATCAAGAATTGTGGGTACGCCAAGACGTATCACGTTCACGACCATTGGGGATACACATTTGTCCCGCTAAAGGAACTTCGGTCAATGCTGGAAGATGAATACGGACCACGGGAATGGGCTGGTGGATTGAATGCGGAATGGAAGGCCGTTTGATGGCGCATAAAGGGACAAGCGGTGACGTGTGAAAACAAAGTGTCCAAAATTTCTGTGTAGTTATTACCCTAAGCATACCTCCCCTATGCGCCCGGTCGTCAACCGAAGGGTTGTACCGGCGTGGTGCAAACGAATGGCCAAGGTGGCACGAATGCACGGAAGGCAAAACGGCATGGCGCATTCAATTGACGGATGCGCAGCGAATCACCGAAAAGAATCGCGTGGTGTTTTTCGGCTCGGATGCTGATTGCATGGTATATTGCAACAGGAGAAAATGTTATGGCTTCAGTTTTCAAACGTGGCGGGAAAGCTAACAGGCAAGGCCATTACACCGCCTCATGGTTCGATGAGCATGGCAAGCGGGTCAATCATTCGACCGGAACGGCGGACTATGACGTTGCCTGTCAAATCGCCGGCAAATGGGAAACAGATACCGCCCTTCGCAAATCGGGCATTATCAATTCATCGCAAGCCCGCGTTGCGGACCACAACCAAACACCGATTGCTCAGCACGTCGCCGACTACATCGCTCATTGCCAGCATGTTGGACAGGATCGTGTACACGTCGCCAATAAAGAAACGCAATTGGAAAAGCTCGTCGAGAAAATCGGGATTTCCCGGCTATCGGATATTGAGCCGAACAAGGTCGAGCGGTATTTGGCCGGGCTGGTCAAAGCGGGAAAATCTCACCGAACGGCCAATCAACATCGTGCAACCGCCGTAGCGTTCGCGGAATGGCTGTTTGAACAAGGCCGGATTGCCTCAAACCCGCTCAGGATAGTCCCCACGCTCAACGAAGCAACGGATCGGCGACGTGTACGGAAGGCAATGACGGACGATGAGCTATCGCGTTTGTTGGGCGTGTCTGATGAACGCAAGCCTTATTACCTGTTTGCGTATTACACCGGATTGCGGGTTAAAGCCGTGAAGGCCGCTGCATGGGGCGACGTTGATTTTCAATCGGCGATGATCCGAGTCAAAGCCGGTAATGCCAAAGGCAAGCGCGATGAAATCTACCTACCGCTGCATCCGGCTCTATTGAGTGAGCTTCAACGCATCAAACCGACGTTTGCGCCCCCCACCGCTCGAATCTTCCGGACTGTGCCGACCGTCCGTACATTCCACCGGGATTGTGAACGGGCGAAGATTGACCGATATGACGCCGAACGCCGTCAACTTGATCGTCATGCGTTGAGAACCACGCTCGGCACTCATTTGGCACAGGCGGGCGTCTTGCCGCAATCGGCAATGCGGGTACTGGGGCATTCAGACGTGCGAATCACCATGAAGCATTACACGGCGTTGAGGATTGAGGATACAGCCAAGGCAGTGCAAACCCTGCCGTCTATCGAGGCGAGCAAGGCCACTGACAGCGACGTAAAAGCGTTGCGAGCTACGGGGACGGATGGGAAGTCGCCGGAGAATTCGACGGCTGCAAAACTCACGCTGACAGCACGACAGCAGAAACGACAGCAGTTGTGCGGCTCTAATACGCAAAACCTGACAACGCCTGTCGCTGATGACGACACGAAAAGCCCCGATGGTGAGGGAACATCGACGTGCATTTCTCCCCGTAAAAACAGTGGTTTTGGCAATGTCGGGCAACCCGTGACAACGCCTGACTTGCTCGTTTCGGCAAGTGGAGATACGATGCCAGAAACACGGGCGATTGGCGCAGTTGGCTAGCGCACCAGCATGACACGCTGGGGGTCACAGGTTCGAGCCCTGTATCGCCCATTAACGTAAGGTAACACCTGTTTAAGCGCGCGCCATCCTGTCGGCGAACTTCAACCAGGGCGTCAGCGGAGCGGACGTGTCGCCCGGCGACGTTGCGGCCTTGGACGCCTTTGCCGCGGCCAATGGATTGCCCTTGCCGACGTCCAGTGTGCCGGAACCGGCGAGTGCCGTGATGATGGTGATGGCCGGATTGGGGATTCTCCACCGATGCCGACGCAGATAATCCGATAGCGGCGGACGATCATCAAGCGTTGGCGGACACGATTTCCGCGGTCGCGCGTGATCTCAATAATGGCGATGGCGCTACTCGTGTCGTCAGCTTGCCGGGCCGGCCATGGACGCCTTTTGATGCCGGACGATTCCGTCCCACGCCAACGAGTAGCTCCTTACGCCGAGGCTCCATCCTCACCACAGGGATAGGGCGCAAATTGTTGAGCGACTGGAGTCTGCTTTGGTGGTACAAAATGCCCGGGCAAAAAAACACGATTTTCCGTGCGGGATTTGGCGGTTACACAGGTAGAATAATTGTGGTCGGCGGATGAGGGCAAGCACGTCCAAATTTCATTTGCATCGAAGGGAAATCCGCAAAGACAATCGAACGAGCGGAGAACCATGAATCGCAAACCCATTCTGCATCACGCTCGTTAAAGAGGAGCCGGCCACGAGGAGGAATCTTGATCGTCGAAAAGTCCAAGGCCGCTGGCCGCCGTCGAGCGAGGGTGCTGGCAATGTTGACCGGGGCTGTGCTTTTCGGTTCGGGGCGCTGTCTTGGCCAGAGCACTTGGGTGGCAGGGACGGGCAATTGGTTTACTCCCGGCAATTGGACCTTCGGGGCCGTGCCCAGCGCTTCAAGGGCAGCTTACATCGATAATGGTGGCACGGCGCAGATTTCATCCGGAAAAGCTATCGCCCAATACCTTATGATAGGTTACATGCCGAGCGATAGTGGCTCGGTAACGATGTCGGGCGGCACCCTTGCGATAAATAGTGGTCTCGAGTGGGTCGGATCTCTCGGGGTAGGAACGTTCAATCAAACCGGCGGCCTTAACACCACGGGTGCTTTGTACCTGGGCGGGAGGGGGACCTTCGGGCCCCAACCAGACTTGTACAATCTCCAAGGCGGCACGTTGGAGGCTACAACGATCAACTTCTATACCGGCACCCTCAGCCTGGCCGGCGGCACCTTGGCATACGGTACGTTTACTCAGTACTACGGAACAACTGTCGGGACCAATTCCGCCACCAACATCCTGCAACAGGGCATCTTGATCTTGGGCGCCGGAGGATTTGGAAATACTTATAATTTAGGGGGCGGTACTCTCGTCTGCCCCACTATTGACGTCAATGCGGGCGGAACATTCTATTATGATAATGGTAATGCCTCGTTCACCGGCACAACGATTAACCAGAACGGAGGCTCGGTTATCTGGAATGCAGAGGTGCTTTCCGGCACTGATGTCCCGTTTTATGAGCTGACGGGAATACCCAATTATAATTACACCAGCGGCGCCTTTACGGTCAATTTTGAAGAGTTGGGCAACGGCAGCAATTCCAGCTACACCCAAACGTATGGCACGAACGCTCCCGGCCAGGAACTCGACGTGGGCATGACGTCGGGAGACACTGGCACCTACACGCTCACCGGCACCGGCGTACTCACTGCAACGGAATACGTCGGTAAGGGTGGTAATGGCACGTTTAACCAAACTGGGGGAGTAAACAACGCAACGTACCTTTTCGTCGGGGCTTCTATACTAGGATTGCCTCAGCCCGGCCCATGCGCCTATTATCTCCAGGCCGGAACGCTGGCAGTTGGATCCGGCGGCGCCACAGTTTCAAACACGTCGACTTTTTTGCAAACGGGCGGAGTGCTTACCTTCCCCACCTTCTCCCAGTCCGGCGGTTCGGTCACGTTAACCTCGCTCAGCCTCGGCGCCGGCGGAAACGGCACGACTTATGACTTGACGGGGGGAACTCTTAGCTGTCCCACAATAACCATCAGTTCCGGCGGCGAGTTCACCGAAAGCGGCGGAAGCCTGTCGGCGACGACGCTCAGCGGGAATTTCACCCAAAACGGCGGGACCGCCACCATTGGACAAATCACCGGAATCGGCAATCTCACCATCAATGGCGGACAAACCGCGTTGGCTTCCAATGGGGGTGTCAGTCAAGTTGGCAGCTTGACCATCAGTGGCTCTGGCACCCTGGACATCGCCAACAATAGTCTGTTCATCACCTACGGCAGCGGGTCCGATCCGATCACGACCATCGCCGGCTACATCGCCACCGGCTACAACGGCGGCGCGTGGAACGGCCCCGGGATCATTTCCTCGGTGGCACTGACGCCTACCAATGGCCTTTATTACGGCGTCGGCTACGCCGACGGAAAGGACGACGTCGTTGCCGGCCTGACATCGGGCCAGATCGAAGTGAAGTACACTTTGCTCGGCGACGCCAATCTGGACGGGCTGGTGAACGGTGTGGACTTCAACATCCTGGCGGCGAACTTCAACCAGAGCATCACCGGCTGGGACCAGGGCGACTTCAATTACGACGGCCTGGTCAACGCGACCGACTTCAACGAACTGGCGGCGAACTTCAACCAGGGCGTCAGCGGCGCCGACGTGTCGGCCGGCGACGTCGCGGCGCTGGACACCTTTGCCGTGGCCAATGGATTGTCCTTGCCAACGTCCAGTGTGCCGGAACCTGCGACGGGGAGCGTGACGTTGCTAACGGGCCTGGGGCTGATCAGCCGGCGGAGACGACGGATTGGCCGATGAACGGCCGCGCCGTTCATTCCTCAGTTGGGACGCGACCCGCTCGAACAAGGCGGGCCAATCTCCCGGCTTTGGCTGGCGAAACAACCGCATCGTGGGATACCAGGGAGAATCCGTGCGGGTAAGTTGCCAGCGCCAATCGGGCGAGTACGGAAGCAGCGTCCATACGGGTCTGCCGAGTGCGCCGGCCAGATGGACGACGGCGGTATCGGCGCCGATCACAAGGTCCAGATTCATCAACAATGCCGCCGTGTCGGAAAAGTCGTGCAGATCGTCGGTGAAATCGACCAGTTCAAAGCGGGATGCGGCAGCCGGGCGAGCGATGGAAACATCGCTCTTCTGGAGGCTGAAGAGTTTCACGCCTTCAAGTTGGCCGAGCGGCGCAAACTCGCTCAACTTAATCGATCGATGGGCGTCCCTCGGATGAATTCGCGACCCGGCCCAAACAATCCCGACGTTGAACGAGTGCTGGTAAACGTGCAGCCGCTTTGCCCATCGCTGGCGCAGATTCTCATCCACCAGAAGGTAAGGAGTTTGGCTGGGAATTGAATCGGCCGAAAGAGCCAACGCCCTTGGAAGGCTCATCAGCGGGCAGTGAACGTCGAACGGGGGAATGGGGTCGCCGCGCGTGATGGTCCTGGCAACGCCGGGAAGATGCTGCATCAGTCCGGACAGTTCGCGTGGGCATTCCAAATTCACGGTTGCGCCGCGCGCCGAAACCAGCGGCGCGAGCCGCGAGAACTGGATGGTATCCCCAAACCCTTGCTCGGCATGCACGAGGATGGTCTTTCCCGCGATATCGAAGCCGTCCCATTTGGGTTGGCGGAAATGACGCCGAAATTGCGGGAACTTCAGCCATCGCCATTCATACTCAAGCCAACCTCGCGCGAAGTCGCCCTTCAAAAGATGCAACAGCGCCCGATTCCAATGCGCGTCGGCGTGGTCCGGCTCGAAGAAAAGCGCGGCTTCGTATGATTGCAAGGCCTCGTCGAGGGCCAGCTTTTCGAGATATCCGTTGCCGAGATTGTTGTAGGCATCGGCGTATTCCGGTCGGATGGCCAGGGCTTTATGGTAGGCGGCGATGCCCTGGTCGATATTGCCCAGTCCAACCCGCGCATAGCCGAGATTGTTCCACGGCCCGGCCTGATCGGGGGCAAGGGAAATGGCCTTTTCGTAAAGAGCGAGGGCCTCATCAATCTTTCCCTGGCGGGCGAGGGCGACGCCCAGTCCGTTGTGACCGATCCAGTCGTTGGGGAATTTTTCCACGACTCTGCGGAAGAGCGCGATGGCGCCGTCCAGATCGCTCTTTCTCAAAAGCCCCTCCGCGCGGGCGCAAAGAGCGGCCGGATCGTCCGGCTGCATCGACAGAACCTTTTCGTAGCAGGCGTCGGCATCGGCATTGCGGCCAAGCCGGCGGTAGCTGTCAGCAAGGTTGCCCAGGGCAATAGCGAAGTCGGGCTTCGCCGCAATCGCACGCTGGTAGCAACCGGCAGATTCTTCAATGCGGCCAAGTTGCTTAAGAGCGGTCCCCAACTGATTGAGTGCGCCGGAATGATTGGGCTGGAGAGCCAGGGCGCGTTCGCAGGAGGCAATCGCCTTTTCCGGCTCGCCGCCTTCGCAATATGCCAGGGCCAGATTCGCATGAAAATCCGGGACGTTGGGATTCAGCGCGATTGCGCGGTTGATGTATTCTGCGGCACCCCGTTTATTTCCCTGCTGGCTGAGGGCCACCCCCAGAAGGTGCAGCGCCGGCGGGTGTTTCGGATTTTCCGAGAGGATCTTGCGATAAATGGCTTCGGCTTCCGCCAGACGGCCGGCGGAGTGCTCGGTCAAGGCTCGGTCTATTTCATCCTGGAGTTTCATCGGGCGCGCGCTTCCTGGGGGGTCATAGTGAGATTCATGGATTCTCTGGACCACTATATGTCACGTGTATAGAAAGAATTTGCTTTTATCGCAACGTTTTGGTTAGTTTCAGCATAGCGCCTACGAACAACCGCCTGCTTCCAAAAAGAAAAGGGAGGATATGGGTATGTGGGAAGGAATGTACCGGCGTTCACTTTGCGCTCACTCGACAAAATTGAATCGGTCGCATCGCCTGCGTCGCTCATCGAGGTTATTCCTCGCGGCATCGGTGGTGTGCCTTAAATTCACCTGTGGCGCGTTCGGGGCGGACGATACGTGGACTTCGGGTTCCGGCACCTGGACGAGCACCGATAACGCAGATTGGAGCCTTGGCCATCCACCAGCAGCAGGTGACAACGCCCACATCGAAGACACCGATGGCACCAGCCGAATTGTCATTTACGGTTACACCGGATCGGCCCCGATGCTGTCCACGGTCACCGTTGCAAATTTCGGGGTCGGCACGAACGCATTATGGTTCACAATCAGCGGATTGACTCTGTCTTGCCAAAATGAGAACGTCGCCAGCGCCGATTCGCATAACGGCAGCAATGGCGTAATCTACCAATCCGCAGGCACGAACGACATCAGCGGCTCGCTTAATGTCGGCATCTACCAAGGTGACTCGGGATTTTATTCGCTTCAGGGAGGCACCCTCGATATTACATCCTCAAGCGGGGAGGAGTTTATTGGTTACGGTGGCACCATGAATCAGGGGGCCGGTTGGAATGTACTGGATGGCGCAAATATTGTGCTCGATAGCGGGGGCAGTTATTCTCTAAGTGGAACCGGTACACTCAGCGGGGCGAGCGTCGAGACTATTGGTACTGGCGGCCTCGGCACCTTTACTCAGAGCGGCGGGTTGAATGCCCAGGGCGAACTTAACGTTGGCGTAGGCACGGGTTCCAGCGGCACCTATACGATCTCCAATGGGTCAGTGAATGAAGTTGAGAATCCTACTATCATCAACATTGGCATCCAAAGTGGGACTGGCCTGTTTTCACAAAGCGGCGGAACAGTCAATGCCGGGACGTTGTCAGTTGGCGGCGGAGTTGACAGCGAGACGTCCGGCAATGGCACGTACAGCCTATCGGGCACAGGAACCCTTTCCATCTGGAGTGTTGTTTTTGAAGGTCCTAATTTGGGAATTCATCCAGCTTCCAGTGGACCCGCCGCCGGCGAAGAGCTCATCGGCGACTACGGCCCGGGTACTTTTATTCAAACCGGCGGCACCAATTCCCTCGACTCCTATTCTTCGCTCTATCTTGGCGTCAACACCGGCATTTCCGGCTACTATTCGCTCAGCAGCACCAGCAGCGCCAGCACGCTTACGGTCGGCAACAGCGAATACGTCGGATACGCCGGCACCGGCACGTTCATTCAAACCGGTGGAACCCATACGGTCGGCGGCTCGTTGTATCTCGGAGCCAACACCGGCGCCAGCGGCATATACTCGTTGAGCGGAACCGGATTGCTTAGCGTGTCCGGCACCGAAAACATCGGCGATTCCGATTCCACCCAACCGGATGGCTCCACCGGCACGTTCACCCAGTCGAGCGGAACAACCAACGATGTGACGGGAAATCTTTACTTGGGATCGTATACCTACGACCATGGCACCTATAACCTCTTGGGTGGAACGCTCGCAATCACCGGTTCCTCCGGCGCCGAAAACATCGGCAACGGCGGCACCGCGACGTTCAACCAGAGCGGCAGCAGCGTCAATACCCTCGCCGCCGGCGATTCCCTTTATATCGCGAGTTTTAGCGGTACCGGATTTTATTCCCTCACCAGTGCCGGCACTCTCACATCAGGCAACAATGAATACGTGGGCTATTCCGCTAATGGCACGTTCGTCCAATCCGGTGGGACCAATACCAACACCGCCGGCAGCGCATGGCTCTACCTGGGATACACCTCAGGGTGTAGTGGCAACTATTCCTTGAGCGGCGGTAAGGTTCTCACTTCGGCCATGTCGGTTGGATATGGATTTGACTGCACGGGAACTTTCAACCAGTCCGGGGGATCGCTGACCGCCTCCAGTTTCATCAATGTGGCCGATCAGTCCTTCAGCAAGGGATACTACACTCTGTCCAATAATGGATCGCTGTCCACGCCCTTTTTGGCGGTGGGCGTCGGCACCGATAGCGTAGGAAGCTTCGTTCAAACCGGCGGTTCCGCTGCCGTTACGAACAATCTGTACGTTGCGGGCGGCTCCGGCAGCACCGGGCAATATGTTTTGGAAGGAACTGGCGCACTTACCGTTAGCAATGATGCCTATGTCGGCGGGAACTCTTCAGGCGCCGGCGGCGCCGGCGTCTTCGACCTCTATGGCGGCGCGACGGCGACCGTGGCAACGACGGGGACGCTGACGATTTACAACACTACCAGCACCCAAGTGAATCTCGCCGATAGCGCTACGCTTTCCGTTGGCTCGCTCAACACCAGCGGTAATCCCTCGCTGTTCCTCGGTAACCAGCTCTCGACGGGCTGGACGAGCGGAACCTTGTCGATCACTGGCACCGCTGGCCTAACCATCGGCTCTGGCCAACCGCTTGGCTCGAATCTCACTCTGTATAACGGCGAAGTCCTAAACGTTACAGGCCCACTGACCAATGACTCTAGCAACACTTTCACGATCAACGATACGGCCCTCACCGTCAATGGTGGCGTCTTTAATTATGGAACGATGGATTTCACTAACGGCGCCTATGGCCTCTTCCAAGGAACCTTCGTTGTACACGGAATCGTGAACACAGACCCGTCCAACGTGTCATTCCAAAACCTTACCATCGAATCGGGCGGATCTTTCCAGACCACCGCGGGCGACACCATCACTGTCTCCGGGAATCTCGTCAACAATGGCACGTTTAGCGGCGACGGCAACGTGGCTGTGGCCGGTAGTGTCACAGGAACCGGGTCGCTCTCCGTTGGAACTTCCTCTGGCAGTCTGTCCACAGTAACCATGGCAGGATTGAATACCTCCTCCGTCACGATCAACTCAACGGGCAAATTGACGCTGACCGCCGGCGGCGCCACCAACGCGGTCAACTCCTTGGTCATCAACAGTGGCGGCGTGCTTAACCTGACCACCACGAAGTTAATCATCAACTACGGAGGCGGGTCCGATCCGATCACGACCATCGCCGGCTACATCAAATCCGGCTACAACGGAGGGCACTGGAACGGCCCCGGCATCATGTCCACAACGGCGCAAACGCCAACCAACGGGCTTTATTACGGCATCGGCTATGCCGACGGCGAAGACAAGGTCGTCGCCGGCCTGACCTCCGGCCAGATCGAAATCATGTATACGCTGCTGGGTGACGCCAACCTGGACGGCCTGGTGAACGGCTCGGACTTCAACATCCTGGCGGCAAACTTCAACCAGAGCATCACCGGCTGGGACCAGGGCGATTTCAACTATGACGGCTTGGTCAATGCGGCCGATTTCAACGCGTTGGCCGCGAACTTCAACCAGGGCGTCAGCGGCGGAACGTCGTCCGGCGACATTGCGGCGCTGGACGCCTTCGCCGTGGCCAACGGGTTGACCTTGCCAACGTCCAGCGTACCGGAGCCGGCATCCTTTACAGTGGGTGCAGCGTTTCTTTTCGGCGTGGTCACTCTCCGCAATCGTCGAGCTTCCCGTCGTCATTCTTAATAATTCTGTTGAATTTCCCGGCCGGGGTCGTTACCATATCGCCTGCACTCCATCCTTCCTTGTGGTCTGGGTTTCGGCGTTCCTTTCCAGCCGGAGTATTTGACAGCATTATGGGCCGCGCGCGGAAATCGCATCTCTAAAGTGAGGACATCGTGACAGAAAATGCAAAAACACGACGACGCATCGGCTTGCTGGCAGTGTCGGCGGCATCAGCGGTTTGTCTGCAAATGAGCCATCGCGCGCTGGGGGCAACGGATTCCTGGACCGCCGGCAACGGGAACTGGGCCACCGCCGCCAATTGGAACAGCGGCGCCGGCCCCGTGCCCGGAGCGGGAGACTACGTTTACATCACCGACGACGACAGCATCAGTCGGACCGTCACCTATAATTACACCGGCTCGGTAACCCTGAGTTCCCTGACGCTTGATAACGACGGCCCCGGCACGAACACCCTCTCGATGACCAGCAGCGGCACGGCCCTCGCCGCAGGGAATGAATTTCTCGGCGATTCTAATACTTCCAATCTTCCAGGGTACGGTGTACTGATTCAATCTGCCGGCTCCAACGCCGTGTCGGATATCCTATATCTCGGCTACGGCGCCCAGGATGTGGGGTTTTACACCCTCAGTAGCACCGGTGCTCTCACGACCGCCACTGCATACGTCGGCTACAATGGCACAGGCAGTTTCGCTCAGACCGGCGGAACGAACACGGCCGGCAGCGGCGGCCTCGTCCTCGGCTACACGACCAGCACTTCTGGCGCCTATACGCTCGGCGGCGGATCACTTTCGGTCACCGGCAATGAAATCCTCGGCAACACCTCAAGTTCAAATCTTACCCCCGCCACCGGAAGTTTCCACCAAACCGCCGGCACGAACGTAGCGAATGACAATCTCTACCTCGGCTACGGTTCAGGCAGCGTCGGTCAATACACGCTTAACGGCGGCTCACTTTCGGTCGCCGGCAACGAATCCGTCGCCATCGGCGGCTCGGGAACCTTCACCCAGACCGGCGGCTCGAACACCGTCACCGGCTCGCTGACCATCGCAAATAACGCAAATGGTTTGTACTCCTTGAGCGGCACGGGCAGCCTTTCGGTTGTGGTCGGCCTTTACATCGGAAATGGCGGCGACGGAAGCGGAACCTTCAACCAATCCGGCGGCACCCTTTCGTCCAGTGGCCCTGCTTACGTCGGCTACTCCAGTCCGGGAACCTTTACGCAAAATGGGGGAACAGCCTCGTTCACCGGAGCGGATAGCAATGGCAACGGTCTGAGCATCGGCGATCAAACCGGCAGCAACGGCGCTTATGTGCTTAGTGCCGGAAACCTCAATGTCAGCTCCGACGAACAGGTCGGCAACAACGGCACCGGATCATTCACCCAAAGCGGCGGCGACAACAGCGCTGGCCAAGCCCTCTATGTCGGCGGACCATCGACCAGCAGCGGCGGTGGCAAGTATGTTTTGAGCCTGGGCACGCTCAGCGTTACCGGCTATGAGGTCATCGGCTGGGGCGGCCAGGGCTCGTTCACGCAAAGCGGCGGCAGCAACGTCAATAGTGGCCCTTTGTATCTCGGTGACGCCATAGGCTCCTCCGGCCTCTACAGTCTCAGCGCGGGAGTCATGACCAGCGGCGAGGAAACGATCGGCCGTTACGGCTCCGGCACGTTCATGCAGTCCGGCGGCACCAACACCATCACCGGAGGGCAGTCCCTCGATATCGGTGTCATAAGCACGGGCACATATTCCCTTAGCGCCACCGGCAGCCTCAGCGCCACCGGCGGAGCCTATGTTGGTGGAAGTTCCTCGGGCGCCGGCGATTCCGCGTCGCTCTCCGTCAGCGGCGGCAAACTGACCGTTAGCGGAACGCTGGAAGTTTGGAACACATCCGGAACGCAGGTCACGATCAGCGGCGGCACGGTCTCCGCCGCAAATACCGTCAATCT
Organism: Tepidisphaeraceae bacterium; assembly: GCA_050010915.1. GTDB lineage: Bacteria > Planctomycetota > Phycisphaerae > Tepidisphaerales > Tepidisphaeraceae > PALSA-1353. The sequence goes on from JBEKKC010000028.1 coordinate 17,112, forward strand.
GGCCACCATCAATGTCACCGGCGGCTCCGCCAACCTCGGCGCGGTGACCGGCACGGGCACGCTCAATGTCGGCGACGCCTCCGCCAGCGTCACCGCTTCGGGCTTGCAGCAGTCCTCCGTCACCCTCACTTCAACCGGCCAACTCACGCTGACCGCCGGCGGCGCCACCAATGCGGTCAACTCCTTGGTCATCAACAGTGGCGGCGTGTTTAACCTGACCAGCACGAAGTTACTCATCAACTACGGAACCGGAACCGATCCGATCACGACCATCGCCGGCTACATCAAGTCCGGCTACAACGGCGGAGCGTGGAACGGCCCAGGCATCATTTCCTCGGCGGCACTCACGCCTACCAATGGCCTCAATTACGGCGTGGGCTATGCCGATGGAAAAGACAACGTCGTCGCCGGCCTGACCTCAGGCCAGATCGAAATCATGTACACCCTGCTGGGTGACGCCAACCTGGACGGTCTGGTGAACGGCTCGGACTTCAACATCATTGCAGCGAACTTCAACCAGAGCATCACCGGCTGGGACCAGGGCGACTTCAACTACGACGGCCTGGTCAACGCCGTAGATTTCAACGACCTGGCGGCGAACTTCAACCAGGGCGTTAGCGGCACGACGACGGCCGGCGACGTTGCGGCCTTGGACGCCTTCGCCGCGGCCAACGGATTGTCCTTGCCGACGTCCAGCGTGCCCGAGCCGGCGAGTGCGGGGATGATGGCGATGGCTGGCTTGGGAATTCTCCGCCGACGGCGACGATTATTTCGATAGGCCGATGCGAAATAGCCAAAGATGAAGTCTGTCCTTCGTTGCACCGCCAACCAGGGCTACAGCGGGACGACCACGGCCGGCGACGTTGCGGCCTTGGACGCCTTTGCCGCGGCCAACGGCTTGCCGTTGCCGACGTCCAGCGTGCCGGAGCCGGCGAGTGCCGTGATGATGGGGATGGAACGCGGTCAATGGAAATCCACAGAAAGCTTCCACCGCCGCCTTTATCCCAACTTTTTCGATCTTCTCCGTAAGTCCAGGATTTTCCTTCCATTAAAAAGCTGATTGAACCGCAGAGACCGCGGAGACCGCAGAGAATTCTTCTGTCGGAAGCGTGCGCTAACATGTTGCGGGCACTCGTTTATGGTTACCCAATCTGTGTGGAATTTTCTCTGCGGTCTCCGCGGTCTCTGTGGTTCAATTACACTCTGGAAGTAAAGGACTTGCGGCATAGATCGAAAATGTTGCTTTATCCGACGCGGGGGACCGATTCAGTATCGGACGTTGATGGTGGAGTTTGGGAGAGTTGGGGGTTTGGGCTAGGAAGATGTCCGAAAACCCGGGAAAGTTCCCAAAACGACCGGCGATTCGAGGGGCCGGTGCAGGTTTCCGACCGCTTCTAAACACGGGAAGGGACCGTTCCGATGCTATTCGAAGATTGCCATGCGAATACTAATCGTCGATGACGATGACCTGTCGTTGCAGATTCTGGATGGGGTTCTGGACGAGATGGGCTATGAGGTGGACCGCGCCCGCGACGGCCAGGCGGCGATGGAGAAACTGCAAGGAGGCGAAATCCACATTGTCATCACGGACTGGGAGATGCCGACGATGAACGGCATGGACCTTTGCCGGGCGATCCGTGCCAGCGATCTCATCGGATACGTCTATATCATCATGCTGACGAGCCGGGACGGGGGTCAGCAGAAGATCGACGGCCTAAACGCCGGAGCCGATGCGTTCCTGGTCAAGCCGTTGAACTCGGATGAGCTGGTTGTCAGCCTGAAAACCGCCGAGCGGATTTTAAGCCTGGAGACGCGAGACCTGACGATGTTCGCGCTGGCGAAGCTGTCGGAAAGCCGCGACCCGGAGACCGGCGCGCACGTCGATCGCGTGCAGAGCTATGCCCGGCTGGTGGCGCAACATCTGTCGACGACGGACAAATACCGGGGGATAGTGGACGGGGAATTCATCCGGCTGATCCATCAGACCAGCCCGTTGCACGACATCGGAAAGGTCGCGATCCCCGATAGCATCCTGCTGAAGCCGGGCAAGCTTTCGCCCGAGGAAATGGCGATCATGCGGACGCATGCGGCGATCGGTTCGCAGACGTTGGACGCGTCGCACAAACGATTTCCCAACGTCCGTTTTCTCCAGATGGCGCGGGACATCGCCCTGTCGCATCACGAGCGATGGGACGGGAAGGGATATCCGGATGGTTTGAAGGGGGAGCAGATTCCGCTGGCGGCGCGGATCGTGACGATCGCGGACGTTTACGACGCCTTGACCAGCCGGCGCATTTACCGCGACGCGATGAGTCACGTCATGGCCAGGCAATACATTGTTCGGGAGCGCGGAAAGCATTTCGATCCGGACGTGGTGGAAGCGTTCCTCCAGATCGAAGGGCAATTCATCGAGGTCCACGCGAGGTTCAAGGACGACGAGCGGAAACGTTCAAACGAGGCGCAACAAGCGGCCGTATTGTTCGCGGCGAAACAGGCCTCGCTTCCGCTGGCGAGGGATCGCGTGGTGGTGGTTGACGACGATGCGGTGACACGGTCCCTGATCGCGGATTTCCTGAGTGCGCACGGATTCGCGCCGGCGAGCTTTGAGGACCCGGCCAAGGCGTTGGAATCGATCAAGGAACAGCGCCCGCGGTTGATCATTTCCGACTGGGAGATGCCGCGGATGGACGGGCTGGAACTCTGCCGCCGGGTGCGCGACCAAACCCACGGCGCTTACGTGCATTTCCTCTTGCTGACGGCCCACGCCGGCAAGGAAGAACTGGGCCGGGCCTTCGACGCCGGCGTGGACGATTTCCTCGCCAAGCCGTTCGAGGAAGCGCAGTTGTTGGCGCGGATTCGTTCCGGATTGCGTTCCGCGGCGTTCCACGAGGAGGTTTTGCGGCAGACTCAGGGCTCGAGGCAACTGAACGAACAGTTGATAAGCCTGAACAGTCGGCTGGAAAGCCTGGCAATCACGGATGATCTGACGGGGCTGTATAACCGTCGGGAAGCGATACGGCGGCTGGAAGAGCAGTGGACGACGGACGAGGGTCATCAGCGACCGCTGGCGGTGGTGATTTTGGATATCGATCACTTCAAGCGCATCAACGACGAATACGGACATTTGGCGGGGGACTTGGTGCTGCGCGAAGTTGCCCAGACGCTGAGCAAATGCGTTCGGAGCACGGATGCCGTCTGTCGCATCGGGGGGGAAGAGTTCCTGATTATCCTTCCGTTCCAGACCACGGCGGAGGCGGAGTTGTGCGCCGATCGCTGCCGCGAGGCGGTGGCGGCTAAAGAATTCGACTATCGCGGGCAGGTGCTGAAGACCACGCTGAGCGCCGGCGTCGCGGGCCGCCGGGGCGAAATGCCGTCTTGCGACGATCTGATGTCGGAGGCCGACACGGCGTTGTACAAGGCCAAGCGCAGCGGCCGAAACATCGTGCAGCGCGGGCGACACGCGCACGAGCCGATGCCCCCGTCGAAAACCAGCGCCGCCTGACCGCCCCCGGCAGCAGATTTGGCATCTCCCCCGCTCTCCCGCATTCAGTTATCGGGCTTCGGCGCCCGATCGGCGCCGCATATCCGTCATAAACGGTGCCCTCCGCTTTACCGATAGCTTCAACGGTTACCAGCCATTGGGTGACAGCGAGTCCCTATGCGTGTAGGACGCATCAAAGACATTTCATCCTCGTGGGTTTTGCTGCCGAGCATCGTCTTGCTCCTTGCGGCCTTGCCTAGGGCAGGGGCGGACGTGGTGATCGTGAGATCGTCGGATGCCGCGCCGTACCAGCAGGCCGAGGCGACGTTCCGCGAGCGATTGTCAAGCGACAAGGTGCGTAGCGTACTGGTGAAGCAACTGGCCGACTCCGGCATCGGCAGCGCCATCTCGACGACCGACACGGTGGTGGCGATCGGAACTCCGGCCGCGACGTGGCTGCACGCCCAACTGCCCGAGGGAATCGAATTGGTTTATTGCATGGTCGCCAACGCCGAGGAAGCGGGCCTGCTGAAAGGCTCGCCGTGCTGGGGCGTGACGATGGAAGTGGCTGTCACGGAGCAGTTCAAGCTGATAGCCGAGGCGTTGCCTTCGGCTCGGATCGTGGGCACGCTGTACCGGTCGGACACCGCGGCGGGGCGCGCGGGTCTGCAAGCGATGAAGGACAATCTTCCCCCCGGCTGGCGCCTGGAGGCCGTTGCGACCAACGATTATTCCTCCGTCGCCGATGCCATTGACGCCCTGACGCACAAGAGCGTTGACGTGATCTGGACGAGCGCGGAGCAGAGGGTGTACGACACCGCGGCGGTGCGGACTCTGCTGCTGGCGGCGCTGCGGGAAAAGATCCCGGTGTGGGGGTTTTCGCCGGCGTTCGTGCGGGCCGGGGCGCTGCTGGGGCTGGGCGTCGATCCCGCTTCCCAGGCGGCCCAGGCCGCCGACCTCATCGTCCAACTCAAGCAAAACAACCCCAACGCGGAGAAATCCGAGCGACCCAGGGATTACCAGATCGCGATCAACCTGGTGGTGGCGGACCAACTGAACCTCCACTTCCCCGATGCCATGGTGAAGCGGGCAACTTTCGTCTTTGGCGCGGAGAAATAAATGTTGCGACGATTGTATTCTCGGCTAAACCTTCGGACGAAAGTGATCGGCGCCTCGCTGGCGATCACGACGCTGGCGCTGACGCTAGCGGCGACGGCAAGCATCCTCCAGATGCGCTATCAACTCAAAGCCGGACAGGGACGATCGGCCGATTCCGTCGCCCTGGGCATCGCCCGAGCCAGCGAACTGGCCATGAACGTGGCGGACACCGCGGAGATTTCCCGTTTGGCCAACAGCTTTCTGCGCGATCCCGACATCCTGTTCATCGCCGCCTACGGCAAGGCGCCCGAACCGCTGGTGGTCGCGGTGCGGGACCAGCCGGCGTGGGACGGATACCGCGCGGGCACCCTCAACGCCGACCGGTGCGTCCTTGGCGAACATGTGGTCGACGCGGTGGCGGGCAAGGAGTTCAGCGGCGGGCTGGAACCGGAATCCCCCGATGCGCGACCGAACGGCAAAGCAGCGGCGCCGATCGGGAAAATCGTGGTCGGTCTTTCGACGGACCTGACCCGGCAGGCGCAATGGCAGCAAAGCCGGTTGACGCTCGCGGTCGCCCTGGGATCGGTTGCGTTCGGGGCTTGCGTGCTGTTCATCACGCTGGGCAGCGGGCTGCGGCGGCTGCAACACCTGGTCCATGCCAGCCAGTCGATGGCCCGCGGCGATTTCAGCAACCCGGTCGACGATCGTCACAACGACGAGATCGGGCGTCTTGCGCACGCCTATGAGGGCATGCGTCTGGCGCTGCTGGAGCGGGACCGAAAGCTTCGCGGATTCACCGACACGCTTCAGGACCAGGTGAAGCAGCGGACCAGCGACCTGGAGCGGGCGGTCCTTGCCGCCGAGGAGGCCAACCGCGCTAAGAGCCTGTTCCTGGCGAACATGTCGCACGAGTTGCGGACGCCGCTGAACGGCGTGATCGGCATGGTGGACCTGCTGCTCACGACCCCGATGAGCGCGCAGCAGCGGCGATACGGCGATGTCGCCAGCGTTTCGGCCCACTCCCTGCTCGATCTGATCAACGACATCCTGGATTTCTCGAAAATCGAGGCGGGGAAGCTGGAGTTGGACTCGACCGATTTCGACCTGTGGGAGGCGGTTGAAGGGGTGACGCAGATGCTCGGCGACCGGGCGCAGAAGAAAAATCTGGAGTTGATCTGCGCGATCGATGCCCAAGTTCCTCGGCGGGTGATCGGCGACCCCGTGCGGCTCCGGCAGGTCCTGGTCAATCTCATCAGCAACGCGATCAAGTTCACGGAGCGCGGCGAGGTTGCCGTGAACGTCACCGCGGCGCAGCAACAGGAAAAGGATTGCCTCGTCAAAGTCGAAGTCCGCGATACCGGACCGGGGATTCCCAAGGACCGGCTCGACAGACTTTTCAAATCCTTCTCCCAGGTGGACGCCTCGACCACTCGCCGGTTCGGCGGAACGGGGCTGGGGCTGGCGATTTCGCATCGCATCGTCGAACTCATGGGCGGCCAGACCGACGTCCAGAGCGAGGAGGGAAAGGGATCGACGTTCTGGTTCACGGCGCTTTTGCAAACATCCGCGGCGACCTCGGCCGTCAAACGCGAATCCTCCGTATTGCGGGGGCTGCGGGCGCTGGTCGTGGATCACAATGCGACCAGTCGCCAGAGCCTTCATGCCCAGCTCTCGAGCTGGTCGGTGCGGGCGGACAGCACGTCCAGCGTCAGCGAAGCGATGCAGATGCTGCGCGCTTCGGTGGATGGCGACGCTTACCGGATCGTGATCGCCGACCTCCACGTGCCGGAAAACGCCGGCGTGCGCCTGGTGCGCCAGATCAAGCTCGATCCGCGCACGCGCCAAGCGATGGTGATAGGAGTCGGTCCGCCGCTTGATCCGGCCAATCTTCTGGAACTGCACCAGACAGACCTGGCGGCGTGCCTGATGAAGCCGGTGTTTCCATCGAGTCTTTTCAACACGATCGTGGGTCTGCTGGCGGATGGCTCGCCGCGGGAGCAGACGCCGCACGTCGTTCAGCACCCTGCCGTGCGCCTGCCGGGGGTGAGAATCCTCGTGGCTGAAGACAACCAGATCAACCAAATGGTGGCGGAGGAGATTCTGCAAATGGTTGGCTGCAAGGTCACTGTGGCGGTGAACGGCCGGGTGGCGGCTGATCTGGCCATGCGAGAAGAGTTCGACGTGGTCCTGATGGATTGCCAGATGCCGGAAATGGACGGATTCGAATCCACCCGGCTCATCCGCAAGCTGGAAAGCGAATTGAAAGCGCCCCGGCACCTGCCGATCATCGCGCTGACCGCCAGCGCGATCAAAGGAGACCGAGAGCTGTGCCTGGCGGCGGGAATGGACGGTTACGTCACCAAGCCGGTCGAGGCCGAGGAGATGCTGGCCGCGATCCAGGCCGTCATTCCAAAGGACCCGCTGAATCGCGCCGAGCCGCAAACGCCTGCCGGGGCGATAGCGCCGGGCAAGCTGGCGCCGGTGCAATCCCAAGACGTGCAAGCGTCGCCCGTCCCGGCGGCGGGGATGCCCGTGAATTGGCAGGACCTGCGCCGCCGCTGCATGGGCAACGGAAATCTGGCGGCCCGGGCGTTGAAAACCTTCGGCGCCGCCATCGGTTCCTACTCCGAGCAATTGGCGCGGTGCGTGAAGGACGGGGACGCCAATTCGGTCCGCGCCTCGGCGCACAAGATCAAAGGCGCGGCGGGCAACGTGTCGGCGGAGCAACTCTGCCGGCTGGCGGGGGAACTGGAGCAACTCGGCAAAAACGATGCGGTCGCGCAGGCGCAAGGCTCGCTCGCGGAACTTCTGCGGGAGGTTGAACGCGTCCGTCAATTCATTGACACGGGCATGAAAGACCTGATCGATGTGTAAACGCTGGATTCAACAGATCGTGGCGGTAATGCTGTCGTGCGTGGCCAACGCAGCGGCCTGGGGCGGCGCCGCGACCATGCCATCCAAATCGCCCGCGACGCTGCCGGCGGCAGGCTTAGCCTCCCCGGCCGACACGGACTTTGCCGAGCCGGAATCCCAGGCTCTTCCTTCCACGGCCCAGCCGAGCAAAGAAACGCCGGAATTGGAGTTCTACACCGACCTGCCCGTGGTGGTCGTCGCGGCGGCCAAGCACGAGCAGGCCATCGAGCAGGCGCCGGCGTCGGTCACCGTCGTCAGCGCCGGCGACATCGACCTCTTCGGCTATGAAAATCTCGCCGACGTTCTCCGCGATCAACGCAGCTTTTACCTGCAAACCGACGGGCTGAATTGGTTCGTCGGCGTGCGCGGCTTTTCCCGCGCCGGTGAATGGAATTCCCGCATCTCCGTCCTGGTTGACGACCGCCCAACCAACGAATTGATCTACGGCCAATCCCATCTGGACACCGATTTCGTCGTCCCGATGGAGGCGATCAAGCAGGTGGAGATCGTCCGCGGGCCGGGGTCGGCGATCTACGGAACCAATGCGGTCTTTGGCGTGATCAACGTCGTCACCAAGAACGGATCGGACGTCAACGGCGTCCAAACCACTCTCACCGGAGGCACCCAACAGACCGGGCAGGCCAACGTGCTGATCGGCAAGGACATCGATGGCTGGGACGTCCTGGCCGATTTCAACGTCTACAATACCGCTGGCGACAAGCACCAGAATTTCACCGGCGTCGATTCCGCGACGGATAATTTCGGCAACATCGACGATTCGGCCCACGAAGCCGCCTACGAAGGATTCGTCAAAATCAAGAAAGGCGAATTCACGGCCGAAATCGATTCTGAAAACCGCCATAAGGACGACGAATTCGCCACCTATAACACTTCCTTCTTCGATCCGGGCTCGATGGATGAGCAACGTCAAAACGTCATGCTCCGCGTCGACCACGAATTCGACGCCGACAAAAGTCTCCACGCCATGGCCTATTTCGGCCGCTACAGCTTCTTCCAGACGCTGCCCTATGCGACCGATGATACCGGGTTCCCCACCTACACCTATACGCAAACGGCCAACGACGATTGGCTGGGACAGACGATCTATTACGACGACCAAATCACCAAGAAACTGCGCGTCCTGGCCGGCGTGCAGGGAACTGAAGCGCTCTACATCCGCCAGCAGGATTTTGAGTCGATCCCCGGCGCCGTGCCCAATATCCCCTCCAGCTATAACGAAGTCGCCTTGTTTGCCGAGGCGGAATACCAGCTCAACGAACAACTGAACCTGACGGCCGGCGTGCGCGGGGACGACGTGCAGCGCCTGCCCACCAGCGTCAGCCCGCGTCTGGCCGCCATTTACACCCCCGACAAACCGGATGCCTTCAAAGCCCTCTACGGCCGCGCGTTCCGCGATCCCAATTTGAACGAATTGGAATATTTCTCACCCGGCTCCAACACGCCCAATCCCGAACTCAAGCCCGAAATCGTCGATACCTGCGAGTTGGTCTGGGAGCGGCAATACGTCGATGGATGGAGCAGTTCACTCGACGGGTATTACTGGGTATTGCACAACGCGATGGACAGTGTCACATTGCCCGACGGTTCGTCGCAGACGCAGAACGTCGGCAGCACAACCGCCGACGGCATCGAAGCGGAAATCGACCGCAGATGGGATAAGCGCGCGACCTTCCGCCTCTACGGCACGTACACGTGGGCCGATAGCTACGAAGGCCTGCCCCCGCAGTCTCCCAAATGGATCCTTGGAACGGCTTTGGCACTTCCGATCTGGAAGCAGGGCACGTTTCTGTCTCTTGAGCCGCAGATCGTCGGGCCGATGAAGAATGCCAACGGCCAATTCACGCATACCAGCTATATCACCAACCTGGTCTTGACCAGTGACGATCTGATCAAAGGGTGGACTTTCCAGGCGGGAGTTTACAACCTTTTTTCAAAAGCCTCGCTGCTTCCCGGCGGGACCTATCAAGTCCAGCCGTACCTGGATTATCCCGGCACGCAATTTCGCGTGAGCTTCACCTGCAGGTTTTAGTGAAATCATGATCGGCCTGACGGTTGTACGGGAAACTATCCAGTCCCACGTAGATGCGATGGTAAAGCTGCGCCCTTGACCTCAGACCCCAATCGGATGCCACGTCGTCTTCACTTCCTGCGTATCGAGAATGAAATACGGCCCCTGGGCATCGGCGCTCAGCCAATCTTCGCGATCGTAAACCACCGCGCGCTTCACGTTCAACGACGCTTTGGAGCGCACGGTCGCCATGTCTTTCGCGTCGTCGCCGCAGTAAATCACGGCGTTCACGTCCATGTGATCGGCGAAATATTGCAGCAATTCCGAACGCTCGCCGGTCAATAGGTTCACGACTCCGCCGGGAAGATCGCTTGTGGCCAGCACCTCGGCGAGCGTTACGGCGCACAACGGCAAATCGCGCGGGGCCAAGGCAATCACCGTGTTTCCGCCGCAAATCGCCGGGGCGATCGTTGAGATCAAGCCGACCAATGCACTCCGGGGCGGGCAAAGAATCGAGACCACGCCGGTCGGCTCGCAAACGCTGAAGTTGAAATGGGAACTGGCGACCGGATTCACGCTGCTGAAGATCTGCTGATATTTGTCGGCCCAGCCGGCGTAATAGAGCAGCCGATCAACGGACACGGCGGCTTCCGTCCGGGCGGCGGCGGGAGCGTAGCCCTGCTGAGTCATCTCTTGCACGAATTGCGTCTGCCGGCCTTCGAGCATCTCGGCGATGCGGTAGAGAATCTGCGCCCGGTTGTATGCGGCGCGGGAGGCCCATGCAGCTTGTGCATCGCGCGCGGCGATGACCGCTTCGCGAAAATCCTTGCGGGAGCAGAGGCAGACGTTCGCCAGCGCCTGGCGGGTGTGGACGTCGTTCAGCACGTAATAGCGGCCGGATTCGGTGCGCGGGAATTTGCCGCCGATGAAAATCTTGTAGGTTTTCAGAACCCGCAGGCGCGCCGTCTCGGCTTCGGGAGGGATGCGGCCCGCAACGCGATGCTTCAATGCCGCTCCATTGCCCGGTTTTCCGTTGCGCATGTTTTGACTTTCCGCGATTGACACAGCGAAGATGCAAGCTGGATCGATAATCAATTCAACTGCACGTAGGGCGCCAGCCCATGCAATCCGCCCTCGCGACCGACGCCGGATTCCTTGTAGCCGCCGAAGGGCGACGAGGGATCGAACTTGTTGTAGGTGTTGGCCCAGATCACGCCGGCCCGCAGCTTGGTCGTGATCTTGAAAATCTTCGATCCCTTATCCGTCCAGACGCCGCCGGACAGGCCGTAGGGCGTGTTGTTGGCCTTCTCGATCGCTTCGGCGGGCGTGCGGAAGGTTTGAATCGCCACCACCGGTCCGAAAATCTCCTCCTGCGTGATCCGATGCGACTGGCTGGCATTCAAAAACAGCGACGGGCGGCAGAAATAGCCCGTGGATGGGATTTCGCAGCCGGTTTGCCACAACTGGGCGCCTTCCTCCTGGCCGATCTTCAAATATTGATGAATCTTATCCAATTGCACTTTCGAATTGATCGCGCCGATATCGGTGTTTTTGTCCAGCGGATCTCCGACGATCAGCGTCTGCATCCGATCCTGGAGCTTGCGAATGACCGTCTCATATACGCCTTCCTGAACCAGCAGGCGAGAGCCGGCGCAGCAGACATGGCCTTGATTGAAGAAAATCCCGTTGATGATCCCTTCGACAGCCTGATCGATGGTCGCATCGTCGAAAATAATGTTGGCCGCCTTGCCGCCGAGTTCCAGCGTGAATTTCTTTTTCGATGCGCTTAAAGCCCTTTGAATAATTTTCCCGACTTCGGTGCTGCCGGTGAAGGCGATCTTGTCGATGCCAGGATGATTCACGATTGCCGCGCCAGTCTCGCCGGCTCCCGTGACGATATTGACCACCCCCGGCGGAAGATCGGCATCGCGAATCACTTCGGCCAGCTTCATCGCCGTCAATGGCGTTGTCTCGGCGGGCTTGAGAACGACCGTGTTGCCGCAAGCCAGGGCCGGCGCGATCTTCCACGCGGCCATCAGCAACGGGAAATTCCACGGGATGATCTGGCCGGCCACGCCGAGCGATCGGGCGGTGCGGCCGGGGAAGGCGTAATCCAGTTTGTCGGCCCAACCCGCGTAATAGAAAAAGTGGGCCGCGGCCAGCGGAATGTCCACGTCGCGCGATTCGCGGATCGGTTTGCCGCCGTCCATTGATTCGACGACGGCGAATTCGCGGGCGCGCTCCTGAAGAATGCGGGCGATGCGATAGATGTATTTGCCTCGCTCCGCCGGCGCCATTTTGAACCAAGTCTTCTCGTACGCGTTTCGGGCCGCCTTGACCGCCTTGTCCACGTCTTCGGCGCCGGCGTCGCCGACTTGGGACAGCCTCTTTTCGTTGGCGGGATTAAACGTATCGAAATATTTTCCCTTCACCGGCGGAACGAACTTGCCGTTGATGAAAAGATCGTAGCGGGACGCGATGGCCACCTTGGCCGTTTCCGGCGCCGGTGCGTAGGTCCAGTCCGTGCCGAAATTGATCCTGCCGGTAGTGGTCATTTCCATGATTATAACTTATGGAACATATCGCTCAACCGCCAATATTCAAAGGGCACCGCCAATCACCGTCAATCCTTCGAAAAATAATCCAGCGACTGATATACCCCGCTCTTTTCCTTTGCCAATTGCATGAGAATATCGTTGGCCAATCGGCTTGCCCCGATGCGGTAGAGATCGGGCGTGAGCCAATCCTGGCCCAGCGTTTCGCGCAGCATCACCAGGTATTGCAAAGCCGTCTTGGCCGTGGAGATTCCGCCGGCCGGCTTCATGCCGATCTTCTTTCCCGTCGCATAATAAAAATCGCGGATGGCTTCGAGCATCACCAGCGTTACCGGCTGCGTCGCGGCCGGCGTCACCTTTCCGGTGCTGGTCTTAATGAAATCCGCGCCGGCATGCATGGCCAGATCGCTGGCCCGCCGCACCGAATCCAGCGTCCCAAGCTCGCCGGTCTCCAGAATCACTTTCAAATGTGCCGCCCCGCTCGCTTCCTTGATCGCCGCGATCTCATCGAACACAAACGCATAATCGCCCGCCAGGAAATGTCCGCGGCTGATGACCATGTCAATTTCATCCGCTCCTTCGGCCACCGCAAAGCGCGTATCGGCGATTTTCGTCTCGCGCGGATATTGCCCGCTGGGGAATCCCGTCGCCACGGCCGCGACTTTCACATGGGTTCCAATCAACGCCTCCTTGGCGATCCGGACCAATGTCGGATACACGCAAACGGCCGCGACGTGCGGCAGATCGGGCAGCGCGTCATGAAGGTGTTTCGCCTTGCTGCAAAGCTGCCGCACCTTTCCCGGCGAATCAGCTCCTTCCAGCGTCGTCAGGTCGATCATGGAAAGCGCAAGCTTGAGCGCGTGCACCTTGGCGCTCTTTTTGATGCTGCGCTTTTGAAGCCGTTCCACTCGTTCCTCCACGCCGATCTGATCGATGGTCGGGGAGCGCGTTAAATCAGGCAATGCGATCGTGGACATAGGAAACAAATTATAGAAGCGAGATTGCCAGGCTGTCGAGAACGCCGGTCGTTTTCGGTTTCCCGGATTGGCCGTATGCGCGGCCCGTGAACGCAATGCAATGAAAATGATCCGTGAACCTGGTTGCGAGGTCGTCAGCGGGCATACAATTAGGGGATTTGCCGACTTGCCACAACCGAAACGGGGTGGTCAGCCGGTAATGGTTGCCAGCGAACGGAAGCAATTCACCGATAGGAAATGACCTCGCGTCGGTTGTTCGTATCGACATCGCCGGATGGCGCGGAAATCGTTTGTTTTTCAGCACGCGACACGATATCCTGCCCCCAAAAGTCGTCAGGGAGAACGGTTTTTGCCTCAGAGGAGTTTGTAGATGAGAGAGAAAATGCACAGGAAAATTCCCGGGCCACGAGTTGGGCGGACATTGCTTGCTCTGGCAACCGCGGCAGCCGCGGCATCGCCGGCAATCGCCACGACGCTGCGCATCGCCGAGTACAACATTGACTGTTCCGACCAGGGCAACAACAACAATATCACCGGTCCCAATAACGGAGTCCCGACCATTCTTGCCGCGATGGGTGTTCACAAGTTGGGCACCAATGCGCAGCCAATCGACATCTTGGCGCTCACCGAGATGCTGGACACCAATAACAACAACATCACCTCCACAACCCTGCCTGCGGTCGTTACCGCCCTCAACAACATTTATGGCGCCGGCGTCTATGCCTATGTCAACACTCCCGATGCCACATCGGGAGGTACGCAGTTCAACGGCCCCAGCGGATTCGTCTACAACACCAAGACCGTACAAAATCTCGGGGCCGTGTCGCTGTTGTACAGCGGCAACAGCAGCTATACGAATCCCCGAGCTCCGATGCGCGTCGAATTTCAACCGATCGGGTACGGATCAAATGCCGATTTCTATATGTACGTTTCGCATATGAAAGCGGATGAATCGCAGACTGACAAGAACGAGCGCGCCGACGAGGCGACCGTCATTCGCAACGATGAGGCAACATTGCCCGCCAACTCTTCGGTGATCTACACCGGCGATTTTAACTCGTCTCCACCCGAGGCGGAGTTCACCATTTTAACGGGTTCGGGCCAGGGACAGGCGTTTGACCCTGAAAACTTCACGACAAGCACTCAATATTGGTCCGAGTCAACCGACAAGCTTGAATACCGCGACGACTACGAAATGATGACATCGAACGTTCTCACCGATACGGGTCCCATCGACTATGTCGCCGGTTCATTCCAGGTCTTCGGAAACAACGGAACCACGCCGGCGAACGGCCTGACCAACGCGTCCAGCAATACGGCGCTGGGCGATCTGTCCAATCGCACTACCGTGCTCAACGACCTCATGCAGCCTTACGGCAGCGATCACATGCCCATCGTTGCGGATTACAGCATAGGCGTCGCGCCGCTGGCGCTGACATGGAACAACACTGGCGCCGGCGCGCCAACCGACGGCCAGACCTGGGATACCACCAACAACAATTGGAACAACGGTACGGGTGCAACAGTCTATATCACTGGCGCACCCGTCACCTTCAACGACGCCAACAACAGCCATTACACCGTCATCCTCAACACAACCGTCAGTCCCGGTTCGGTGACCGTCAACAACAGCCTGGGCGACTACACCATCAGCGGGACCGGCAGCATTGCCGGCGCCGCATCGCTGACCAAGAGCGGCAGCCGTATGCTGACGCTTTCAACCGCCAACACCTATTCCGGTGGAACAATCCTCAATGCCGGAACCCTGGTTGTCGCCAACGCCACCGGTTCGGCCACCGGCACCGGCAACGTCACCCTCAATGGTGGAATTTTGGCCAGCAGCGGCGCCACGGCCAACATCAGCGGCAACGTTCTGGCCGGCACCGGCTCGCATACCATCGCCCCGGGCGGAATCGGCGCCGTCGGAAGCCTCACGATCGGCGGATTGACAAGCTCCAACCTCACCACCCTCAACATCGATCTCGGCACCGGGTCTGGAGAGATCATCAATGGCGACCTCCTGATTCTCGGATCGGGGGGCACGACTGTCGGCTCGGGAACTCTCATGACCTTCGGCGGCACACCGGTCTCCGGCGATGATTATCGCCTCATCGGCGACACCAGCGGCGGCACGGTCGTCAACTCCATCACGCTGTCCAACTTCACGCTGCCGGCGGCCCCGGCCGGATTGGTCTTCGCTCTCAGCAACCACGTGGATACGGGCTATATTGATTTGGTCGTCACCCCCTCCGGTCCACCCACCCTCACCTGGGACAACGCCGGCGCCGTTTCGCCCGATGATGGCCAAACCTGGGATACCACCAACAACAACTGGAACAACGGCAGCGGCGCGACAACCTACGCCGATGGCGCTCTGGTTACCTTCAACGACACCAACAACGGCCACTATGCCGTGACGTTGAACAGCACCGTCAGCCCAGGCTCCGTGACCGTCAACAACAGCCTGGGCAGTTACAGCATCACCACCACCGGCGGCGGCAAAATCGCCGATGCGGGGGCGTTCACAAAATCCGGCGCCGGCACGCTGACCATCGGCACCGCGCTGAGCGTCGGCAGCATGAGCATCACCGCCGGAACCCTGCAACTGGCCACCGGGGTCTCCGGCGGCTCCGGGCCCGCCGTCACCAGCCCCATCGACCTCACGTCCCTGTCGATCACAGGCAGCGGCGTGCTGGACATCAACAACGACCACCTCATCATCACCTACGGCGCCAGCGACCCCATCACCACCATCGCCGGCTATATCAAAGCCGGCTACAACGGCGGCGGATGGAATGG
>JBEKKC010000029.1:0-32724 GCA_050010915.1 Tepidisphaeraceae bacterium
GAATTGGAAATGATCAGCGGCGTGACGCCCTCGTCGATCAGCAGGCTGTCCGCTTCATCGACGATCACTTTCCACAGCCCCGGCACCAGCAGCGGGCTCCGCTGCGCCCCGGACATCAGCGTTCCCACCACCGTCTGCGTGGACGACCGCAAACTGCCCAACGCGATCTGGTCGCGCAGGAAGTCCGCGACCAGTTCCTTGCTCGTGACGTACACCACGTTTCGGCGGTAATGATCGAAACGCTCCTGGCGCGTCGTTTCGTGAATCACGTGGCCCACGTTCAACCCGAGCATCCGGTAAACCGGACCCATTTCCTCGGCATCGCGGCCCACGAGATAATCATTCACCGTGATGATGTGCACCGGCTTGCCATGCCAACTCCATACCGCCGCGGTCAGCGAAGCGGCCAGCGTCTTGCCCTCGCCCGTGGCCATTTCCGTCATGAGCCCCCGCAGCATCGCCAGCGCGCAGGCGATCTGGACCGGAAACGGCCGCAGCCCGATGGCCCGCAGCGCCGCCTCCCGCGCAAGGGCCAAAGCCCGGTCCAGCGCCTCCCCCTCCAGCCGGCCCAGCCGCGCCAGGTCGCGCGACGCCGAAACCTCCTCGCTGAATCGCTGCGCCCCCAAATTGTGAATCTCCCCTTCCAGCTTCTCGACCCGCTCGGCCTGCTCCATCAGTCCGGGCAATACCCGGCGTTTGTTCTTCGCCCAACCGACGATCCCGCTGAAGAACTGATCCAGCCCCCGAAGCTCCGGCGCCTTCACCCGCCGCGCGTCGAAGATCGACCACAGATCGTCCGAAACCACCGACATGCCTACAGCCACCTTTTCGTGTCATGCGACTGGAACAACTGGAGGAATTTGTTCCTCCACTGCCAGGCCAGCGATCGGCGATCGACCGTCATACGCACGTACGCGCGCTGGCCCGGATAAATTTCCCCGCTCTCGTTGTCGAGCTTCACCCACGCCTCGAAGGTTGGAATCTGTGTGCGAACACCGTTCGGATCGCGCGGATCCACCGGGATGTCTCCACTCCCGCGCGATCCCAGCGCCGAATTCACCAAATCCATCACCCCCGCCGGAGGCAGCCTGAGCTGCCCGCCGGGAATGGCCCGGCCCAGCATCCCGGCCAGGCGGACTTCAACCTTCACCCCCTCGATTTTGTGGATCAACTCGAAATCCGTCTGCTCGATGTCCCCCTTGATCACCAGCTTGTCCAGGACCGCCACGCGCCCGATCTCTTGGCCGCGCTGCACGTAGCTGCCGGCCAACTCGTGCAAGTTCGGCGCGATCAGCCGGCCCGTGAACGGCGCCTTGATCGTCAACTCCGACTCCTGGCGTTCGGCGTCCTTCAATTCATCCTGGACCACTTTCAGGTCGGCGCTGAACTTGATGAATTCGATCTGGTCCTCGACTCGCGCCTGGCGCATCTTGGCGTCGATCTCGCGGACCTTGGCGCTGTAGATTCTCAGGTCTTGCCGAACCTGCGGATCCTCGAGCTGCACGATCGTATCGCCGGCGTTGACGAGTTGGCCGTCATGCGCTGCCACCGCGGCCACGCGCCCGCTCGCCGCGGATTTCAGCATGCCGCTTTGCACGATTCCATCCGCATTGACCGGATCGTCCGGCTGCACGATGCCGGCGAAATCAACGTGCACCGGAAATCTCACCTGGAACACCAGCAACGCCACCGCCGCCGTGACCAGCAGGCTGAACGAAATCGCCCGCTTGCGCTTGCGGTGAAGCTCCGGATCCAGCGCCAGATATTTCACGAGCTGGTACATCGGCACGCATCCCCACGTGATCACCCCGCCGATCGCCATCAGGACCCCGATGATCGGCACCTTGGTGAAGACGATCACCACGATCATGATGCCGATGAAGACCCGGTAAATGCTGCTGGCGATGGAGTAGGACAGCAGCCAGATTCGCTGACCCACCGGCGGAAGCGGTTGTTGGAGCTTGAGCCGGAAAACGTGCCGCTTGATCAGCCCCAGCGAATACTCCGTGCTCTTCTGCCGCAGATTGGGAATCTCCAGCAGGTCCGAAAGGATGTAATATCCGTCATACCGCAACAGCGGATTGGCATTGAAGATTACCGTCGAAACGCTGGCCACGAACATCGCGTTGTAGGCGAGTTGGCTGACCAGGGGATAAGCCTCGGCATTGGTGAACCGCCAGACGAACGCGCACAGCGCGGCGACGAAAAGCTCGACGATCATCCCCGCCAGCCCCACGAACGCCCGCTCCCATTTGCTCGGAAACGACCAGGCCGTCGAGGCGTCCACGTACGGCGTCGGCACCAGCACCAACAGCATCAGGCCCAATTCATGGCATTCGCCCCCAAACCGCCGGCACGCAAACGCGTGGCCCAATTCGTGAATCGACTTGATGACCACGAACGTGCCGTACAAAAGAAAAACGTTTACAAGATTGTGTTGAAAATCGAGCGTCGTCCCCGCCGCCGCCTTCAACTGCTGCCATCGCGGCAGGAGCACCGCCAGCGCCAGGATCATCACCACCAGCCAGATCATCGCGCCGATCTTGCTGAACAGCAGCCGCGCCACCGGCATCCACCGGCACAGAAACCGGTCCGGGTCCCACAATCGAATCCGCGGAAACAGCACGTTCATCAGCCGGTTCTGCATTTTCTGCTGCATCTGCTTCTTGTGCCGCCGCAGCAGAACCATCGCGTCGGGCGTGATGTTCGTCTCCAGCAGGTTGGCCGCGTAAAGCTGGCTGAGAACCTGGATCACCTCGGGTTGGGTCGGCGCGTCGTCGGCAAGCTGGCCACCCACCAGTTCCCACGCTTGCTCCACCGTTCGCCGGCCATCCAGCAGGCCGACGAAGCGGTACGCCGCGTCGCTGAGCCGATGGAACTGGTTTCCCGCCGGATCGCGCACCACGTACCACCGGTCGCCGCGATAAAATTGCCGCGAAATCTGCGCCCCCGCGCGCAGCTTCGGCTTCAACTCCGCAACGCGATACCAGGATTCGGAAAATGTAGGTCTCAGTTGCAGCATGCGGGGGTTGAGAAGCGGCCTGCCCACTTCAGTGGGCAGGAGACCTCACATCCATAATTTGAATTTCAGATAATCGAAGAACCGGTGGGTCCAAATCCAGACCAGCGGACGACGCTCTATGTCCACCCTTGCCTCGCCCTGAACGCCCGGACGCCAGTCCGCCGACGTCCGATCCAGATGCCCGTAGACCGTGAAGGTGTTGTCCCCCTCCTGGGTCTGGCCCATCGGCACGATCCGGTCGACGGTGAACGGATATTTCTCCGTCGGCAACGCCTGCGCCGCCAATTCGCCGTGCTGGCCGGGTTTCACGTACTGGATGTCGCGCTCGCTGACCGACAATTTCGCCCGCAGCCCCTCGCCCGCGCCCACGACCAATAGCTCGTCCCCCTGTTTCTTGGCCGCGTTACGCTGATCCATCAGGTCCCCCGAAAGCACCACCCCATCGAACGGCGCCCGGATCACCCCCCGATCGATCTGCTCCTGGTAATACTGCGCCTTGGCCCTGGCAACCTCGATCTCCTCCTGCGCGGCCTCGGCATCCGCCTCCTTGCCCTCGGTCGTGCTGTCCTTGCGATATTCGGCCTCGGCTTTGCGCATCTCGTCCTGCGCGGAATTCAACTGCAATTGCAGATCGTACGTCTTCATCGTCAGCAGCTTCTGGCCCTTCTTGATCGGATCGCCCGGCAGCACGAAAACGTCCTCGATCTGCCCCTCGAACGGAACCTGCAATTTCCGCTGGTCGATCGGATCGAACTGGAACTGCGCCGCGACGTGATACATCGGCTTGTAAAGACAGATGAAAATGAATACCGCGGCGCCGGCCAACACCAGCGTTTTCGCCAGGGTGTGCTGCGGGCCGACGATCTTCTTGCCCAATTCCTCGGCGCTCAGCCCCACCTTGGTGATCAGCCAGCGGTCGTTCTGATACCGGTCGAATAGCTGCGGCGCCAGAAGATCGACCGCCACCGACAATCCCGTGGACGCCTGCGGCGACAACTTGTGCGTCGAGGGGAATTCCAGCGTCACGGCGCCGACCACTTCGGCGCGGCGGCGCAGCGGTAGCGTGAGCACCACGTTGCCCCCCTCCATCCGGGCCAGTTCCTGCGCCGCCCGGCTCACGTTCTGCGTGCCACCGCCCTGCGGCTCGAAATGCACCGGCTCCTCCTGGTCGACGCACTCCTCCATCGCCTTTTCCAGAACCTTCACCAACTCCTGCCGTTTGTCGAACTGCTCCGTGTGCGATAGCGCCTTGACCTGGACCTCCTGGCCCTTGACCCATCCCAAGGCCACGCGCGTCGCCCCCGTGCGCGTCGCCAATTCGTTGCACAGGTTCATCGCCGCCGATTCAAATCCCTCCGCCGTCGCCACCGCCGTCGCAAGCTGCAACACGTGTTGGTGCGATTGCGCCACGATCTGCGATTGCTCGCTCTGCCGGCGCAGCGTGTACAGGTCGAAATACCCCGCCACCAATTGCATCGACAACAACCTTTGCCGCGCCCGGCCAAGGTCCTTGCAGCGCGTGATGACCGCCGTCACGCCCACGATCACCGCTTCGCGGCGCAGCGGCGTGACGAGACAGAACTGCGGCTCGATCCCGCTTCCCCCCTCGCCGGAGTGCAATTCGATCGCGCCCCCGTCTTTCCCTTGGACCAACACCGGCTTGATGATCTCTTGGAACGCCGCCACCGCCGCGGCGCGGGTCTCGGCGCTGCTGTTGTCGGCCCTGATGTGCTCGATCAGCCGCAGCGACGGCTCCGCCGGGTCCTTCTGGGCTTCCACCAGAAATGCCGCCGCCTCCGTCCCCGCCACCGTGATCGCCTGCGTCTTCAGCAGCCCCTTGATGAATTCCGGCAAGCTGTCCGCGGCCATCAGCAGATGCTGCACCAGCCCCGAAAGGGATGATCCCTGCACCTGCAACGACTTTTCCGTACCCTGAGGCTCAACGATTCCAGATGCCACCGATCACCTGCCTGTCACGATCACGTGCCCGTCACGCGAACTTCCAATGGATTTTCGACCCCAAGGCTTCCGATTCACCGAAAAAGGAGAACGTCCGATATTCCAGCAACCCAACAAAAACGTGCTTCGCGGCTGAGAACGGTTAATGCCCGTCGGCGCCCGACGGGAACCGCACCCTCACCCACAGGCCCGACGGCGTGCCCGCATCGTTGCTCATTTCCAGCCGCACCGTCTGCTTATCGCTGGCCGCATCCACTTCCGGATCCAGATAGATCACCGTTCCCTTCAGCCAGACGCCCGGCTGAGTCTGATATTCCACCAGTGCCGCGTCGCCAAGCTTCAATTTCAGGCCCTGCGCCGACGGAACTTTTACTTCCACCCAAAGCGGATCGTTCGTGACCAACGTGAGCGCGCCATCCGGCTTGTTCGGATCGACGACCTCCCCCTCTTGAATGCTGATCTCCTTGACCGTTCCGTCGACGGGACTCAAAAGCTGCATCTTGTCGATCTTTCGCGCCTGGATGTCCACGTCCGCCAGCAACTTCTCCCGTTGCGTCAGGCTGTTGCGCAGCACGGCTTCTTTTTGCTGGAAATCGAGCTTTGCCTCCAGGACCTCCGATTCGCTGGCCCCGCCCCCCGCAAGGCTCCTTTGTTTGCTTTCGAACTCGACCTTGCGCGCGTCCCGGTCCGCCGTCGCCGCCTCGATCGCCGCCGTCGAATCCGCCTGAATCCGCAGGGAACGCAACTGCAATGTTTCCAGGTCGGTATCCTCGCGGCCCAGAAGCTGGCCCTTCTTCACCACGTCGTCCGGCTTCACCAGCCATTGCCTGACGATCCCAACCTCCATGAAAGACGGCTTGGCGATGTGCGACGGAATCGTCCGCGCCAGCAGCCCGGAATCGGCGCCGGCATTGGAGTCATCCGCGCCCGCCAACGGCAGGATTCCCAGCATGGCCGTCGCCATGACGCTCCGCCCAAACCATTTTGGAAAAATCATGGAGTCTAACTTTCTTCTCGCGACCAATTCATCGGCCCGGAGCCCCTCTTGCCCGAACACTGCCGAACCTTTGAAAATACGCGCCGCGACCGCCGATGTCCATAGAAAAGCCCCTTCCCCCCAACATTAAAAAGGCGCCTTCCCCACCAAAGCCGCGGGACGTTCATCCCGCGGGCCTCACTTTAACGTATTGCCAAATATATACTAACGATATCCAAGCCGCTCCAAATCCTCTTCGCTCAATCCGAAATGGTGCCCGATCTCGTGCAAAACGGTCACGCGCACCTGGCGGATCAGCTCTTCCGGGTTGTGGCAGACCGCCTGGATCGGCTCCTGGAAAATGTAAATCACGTCGGGAATCGTACCCGAATCCTCCACGCTGCGGCGCGTCCGCGGACGGCCGACGTACAGGCCCAGCAACAATCCTCCCCGACCCACCCGGGCACGCCGAAGCTCATTTTCGCTCGGATTGTCCTTCACCTCGATGGGAACTTCCTCCAGAAACTTGGCGAATTCCTCCGGCAACTCCTGGACCGCCGCCTCCACCAACTCCCCGAATTGCGCTTTGCTCACCCGATACGCCACCGCTAGAATCTCCTTTCGCTATCGTACCGAATTGACGCCAGGACGATATCCCTGTGCTTGGGAGGTATTTCTAACATGCGGCTAGCTATTTGTTCTTGTCTTTTGTTTTTGGCTGCCGGATGCGGCAACCCAAGCTTTCTTATCACTCCCGTCTCCAACACCTACGAATTGCAGAAAATCACGGTTGCGCCGGGCTCCAAATCCGACAAGGTGGCCATCGTTGAAGTCGAGGGCGACCTTCTCGACGAGCGCGCCGGCGGACTGCTCCAGGCCGGCGAAAATCCCCTCAGCCTGTTCGTGCAGGAACTGAACCAGGTGGCCGACGATGATTCCGTCAAGGCCGTGGTCCTGCGCGTCAATTCGCCGGGCGGCTCCGTCACCACCTCCGACACCATGTACGACGCCCTTTTGCGCTTTCGAGCCAAAACGCACAAACCCGTCGTCGCCGCCGCCATGGAAGTCGACGCCAGCGGCGCTTACTACGTCTCCTGCGGCGCCGACCGCATCGTCGTCAGCCCCACCTCCATCGTCGGCAGCATCGGGGTCATTTTCGAATCGTTCAATTTCCAAACCACCCTGGACAAAATCGGGGTCGAGGTCAATGCCATCAAAAGCGCGCCCTTGAAGGACATGGGTTCGCCCTACAAGCATCTGACTCCCGAAGCGCAAAAGGTCATGCAGGACATGGTTGACGAATATTATGCCCGCTTCAAGAACGTCGTGGCCACCAACCGGGGCATCAAGGATGCCGCGACCCTCGACTTGGTGACGGACGGCCGCGTCTTCGGCGGCGATCGGGCGGTGGCGCTGGGCCTGGCGGATCAGACCGGCCGGCTGGACGATGCGATCGATCTGGCCCGCAAGCTCGCCAACGTGCCCGCCGGCGAGGTCATCATGTACAAGCGCCCCTACGCGTATTCCGGGTCCATCTATGCCGAAATGCCCGCGCCGACCCCCAGGAGCAACGACATGAACCTCAAGTTGCCCATGGCCGATTGGTTGCCCAGCGGGTTTTATTACTTATGGCAGCCGTGACGTTGCCATGATCGTGACCTTGGCATGATTGAAATTACCTGCACAAGCTGCAAGAGAGTTTTGAACGTTGACGATGCGTTCGCCGGCGGCGTTTGCAGGTGCCAGTATTGCGGAACGATTCAGACCGTCGCGGCCAAGGGATCAGCCCCAAAAGCCGCCGCCGGCGCGGGCAAGGGATCCAAAACTCTCTTTGAAAACAAGGCCCGCGGCACGGGCGCCGGCAGCGGCAGCGGCCTGGAAGACCTGGCCGACATCGTGCAGAGCAGCAGCGGATTGTCCGACTCACGCCTGCGAAAGCCCCCTTCAACTCCTCCGGCCGTACAGCGGCAAAACCTCGCGCCGGTGCTTGGCTTGGCGGCGGCGGTCATCGTTATCCTTCTGGTGATCGTGCTCGTATTGGTCTTCCGTAACCCGGCCACGCCGGCTCCCATTTCCACCCTGCCCAATCCCGCCACGATTACCGCTGTGCCCGCCCCCAGCCCCGACAAATCCGCCACCGCCGCCAGTTTCTGCGGCATTCCCATCGATCAACCCGTCGTCGTCTACGTCATCGACAACGGCGCCAGCTCCGCCGATGTCTTCGACGCCGTCAAATCCGTCCTGTTCAAGTCGATCGAATCGCTCGGACCCGACCGGCAGTTCCAGGTGCTCTTCTGGAACCCCGACAGCGACACTTTCCCAGCCGATCACACCACCTTCGCCGTGAAGGCAAACATCGACGTCGCCCGCAAAAAATTGCAGGACGTCACCGCCGCCGGCGCCACCGATCCCCTTGCCATCCTGAAAACCGCCTTCGCCGACGATCCGGGGCAAGTTATTTTCGTCACCGCCAAGGCCGGCGATCTGGACGATTCCCTGGTCGATCAGGTGATTCAAATCCGCGGCAATTCCAAGGCTCGAATCGACTGCGTCGCGATCAACGGCGTCCCCGCCGATAAGGTCCTGGCCAGGATCGCCGCCAAAACCGGCGGCACGTTCCTCCCGCTCCCCGAAGCGCAGCTCAAAGCCTTTTCGTTCTGATCTGAACGGAAAGTCCGTTGCCGTCCATCAATTCTTCCGCCAAATCCCCGAAATTTGTGCAACGGATTGACGGGCATCTGCCGATGAATTTGCAAAGGTTTATAGTCGGTTTTTCATCGGACTGCTCGGTCGGATCAAAACCCGCAAGTTGCCTGGGCTTTATCATGCGTTCCAATCGGAAAATCGTCGTTCTCACCAGCCTTGTCGCCATGCTTTCCCTCGCCAGCGCCCTGCTGCTTTTCCTGGCGCCGCCCCCCCTGGCCGCAGAGGGGTTCAACAGCCTTTGGGCCTCCGACCACGGCCCGTTCCTTGACGAAATCTTCAAAACCTCCGTCCTTCCCAAAATCGAGCGATGGAAGTTCATCTACATCCACCATTCCGCAACCTCCGGCGGCTCCGCCCACACTCTGGCACGCCCCGGCGTTGGATTGTGCGATCATTTCGTGATCGGCAACGGCGATGGATGCCAGGACGGCGAAATTCAGATCGGCCCGCGCTGGAACGCCCAGCAGCCCCCCGCCGCCCCGCCCGGCGTCGATTCCATCCAGCCCACCTGCATCAGCATTTGTCTTGTCGGAGATTTCGACCATTCCATGCCCACTCCTACCCAGGTCCGCCGGCTTTCCCAACTTGTGACCACCCTTCAAACCCAGTTCCGCATCGGGGCCGACAAGGTCATCATGCTCAACGACACCGCCTCCGCCTCCAGCATCGGACGATACTTCCCCGTAACCGCCTTCAGGGACCAGATTTTGCCCTGAAACCGACCCCATCCGGGAAACCGCCGCAACCCATTATTCTTCTTGCTATTTGCCGCACCTTTGCTTAGCCTACCTTTAACTGAATAGTTCGCGCGGGTGACGTCTGGCGCCAAGGCTGATGCGTTCATAATCCCTTGTTATCACCGACCTTGGGCTGTGTCCCATTCTTGCCTACCGTCCAGCAGACTTGGGAAACGACGCCGCTCAGGATGGATATTTGTACATGGCTCAAAAGCTCCTCCAGTATGAGGTGTTGGAGCGCTTGGGAGAAGGTGCGCGTAGCGTAATCTACGCTGTCAGCGATCCCCGGACGCGACAAGTCTACGCGCTCAAACACGTTGTGCGCGTCGATAAGAAGGACGACCGTTTCATCGAGCAGATGGAAACGGAGTTCGAGGTTTCAAGGCACTTTATTCACCCCAATCTTCGCCGGTCATACGAACTAAAAATCATCCGCAACATCCTGATGCAGCCCCGCGAAGCTTTCCTGGTCATGGAACTGGTCGATGGCCGGCCCCTCGACGTCCGTCCACCACGAGACATGGTCGAGATCGTCGATACCTTCATCCAGGCCGCGCAAGGCCTCAAGGCCATGCACTCTCTGGGGTATGCCCATTGCGATATCAAGCCAAACAACATCCTCCGCGCCGATCAGGGCAAAGTGAAAATCATTGACTTCGGTCAGGCATGTAAGATCGGCACCGTCAAGGAACGCATCCAGGGGACCCCAGACTACATTGCTCCCGAGCAGGTGGCCCGCAGGCCCATCAGCGTCCAGACCGATGTCTTCAATCTGGGCGCCACCATTTACTGGGTCGTGACCGGCACCAACATTCCCACGCTCTACACGGTCAACAAGAAAGGCGACAACAGCTTCCTGCTCGACCAAACCATTCAAACCCCCGTCGACCTCAATCCCGCCGTTCCCCCGGGCTTGTCCAATCTGGTTATGGAATGCATTTCCACTCGCCCCGCCAAACGCCCCGCCGACATGGACCAGATCACCATGCGCCTGGAACTCATCAAACACATCATCACCAGCAAACCGACCGCAACCGACTCCAATAATTCCGACGATTCCACTCTCGGCCAGACCGCCTGAAACCAATCCAGCACGAGGAGGGACCAACTCCCTGAAACTCTATGACGACGCCTTTGCCGCCAACCGCCGCTCCATCGTCGAATCTCCCGCCCGCCCCGCCCGCAACCCAGGTTGCCGGCGACGTCCCCTGCCGCAAGTGCTCCTACAATCTGCGGACGCTTTCCCCGGCCGGATTTTGCCCGGAATGTGGAACCCCCGTCGCCGTTTCAATCTACGGAAATCTCCTTCGGTTTTCCGATCCCGCCTGGCTTCAAAAGCTCCGCAAGGGCGCTCTATACATCGTTGCCGGAGTCCTCGTCGGCATCGGCGCCGTGATCGTTGGAATGATCTTCGGTGCTCTTGCCACCCTCCAGTTGCCCTCCAGGCAAGTGCTCATTCAATTCCTCGCCCTCGGCGGCAACGTGCTCGTTGTCCTCGGCACGTGGTTCCTCACCGAGCCGGACCCCAGCGGCATCGGCGAAGATGAATACGGCACCGCGCGCAAGGTCATCCGCATCACCCTGCTGCTCGGCATCATGAATACTTTCCTCGGCTTTGTTTCCAGCTTTTCCGTCTTCGCCCCGACGGCACATCAATTGATAATGGTCATCAGCGGGCTGTTCAGCATCGCCAACATCGTCGGTCTGATCGCCCAGCTCCAGTATTGTGCAAAACTCGCCGCACGCATTCCGGACCAGGCTCTAACCAACCGGGCCAACTTCCTGAAGATCGCCCTCTCCAGCGTCTATGGTTTCCTGGTAGTGTTTGGAATCGTGGTCGAACTGACGGTTTACCTCCGAGGACTCACCGGGCCCAACGCCGGGTTTATGATCGCCGCTGGATGCTTCGCCGGCCTCGTGGGCCTCGCCGCACTTGTTTTCTTCGTCATGTATCTATTCATGATGGACAAATTCCGCCGGCGTTTCGGCGAACAAGCCGCGTACGCCGAACAGGTCTGGGCCGGACATCCTCATTCCAGCGGCCCCGCCTGAATCGATCGTGTCAGCTTCAACACTGATTCTTTCGCGCACCTTCGCTTCTATCTTCATCGGAGCCTCTTCCACCTCAGCGCCGTGGCGAACCGCCGCACCGTTCATATACTGATCCAACGTCTTATCCGGAGCATCCATGGCAACAGTTAGTGAAAATCCCCGCAAGATCGTCCTGGCCTACAGCGGCGGGCTGGACACCAGCGTCATCCTCCCCTGGCTCAAGGACCGTTATCCCGGCGTCAAGCTCGTCGCCTTCGCCGCCGAACTCGGCCAGGGCGATGAACTCAAGGGCATCGAGGACAAAGCGAAAAAAAGCGGCGCCGACGAGGTGATCATCAAGGACCTCCGCCGCGAATTCGCGGAGGATTTCTGTTTTCCCATGCTCCGCGCCCACGCGATTTACGAAAACGATTATCTCCTGGGCACCAGCATCGCCCGCCCGATCATCGCCAAGCATCAGGTCGAAGTCGCGCGCCAAACCAACGCCGACGCCGTCGCCCATGGCGCAACCTCCAAGGGCAACGACCAGGTCCGTTTCGAGTTGACGTACATGTCCCTGGCCCCCGAGTTGAAAATCATCGCTCCCTGGAAGGACCCGGCCTTCGGCCTGCGCGACCGCGAAAGCGCCATCGACTATGCCAACAATAAAGGCGTCCCCGTCGAGCAGAGCAAGAAAAAAATCTACAGCCGCGACCGCAACCTCTGGCACATCAGCCACGAGGGCGCCGATCTCGAATCCCCCGCCAACGAGCCCAAGGACGATCTGTGGGTCATATCCGTCCCCGTTTCCAAGGCCCCCAACCAGCCGCAATACGTGACGGTCGATTTCGATCGCGGCAACCCCGACGCCGTCAACGGCAAGAAAATGCCCGGCCATGAATTGATCGCCGCGCTCAACGATCTCGGCGGCAAGCACGCCGTCGGCCAAACCCAATTGGCCGAGAACCGTCTGGTCGGCATGAAATCCCGCGGCGCCTACGAAACCCCCGGCGGCACCATCCTCTACGAAGCCCACAAAGCCCTCGAGCAAATCTGCATCGAACGCGACACCTTCCATTACAAGCAGCAAGTCGCCCTGCGTTACGCGGAGTTGGTCTATTACGGCCAATGGTTCCATCCCCTGCGCGAGGCGTTGCAGGCGTTCATCGATCACACGCAGGGATCGGTGACGGGACAAGTGAAGGTGAAATTATTCAAAGGCCGCGCCACCGCCGCCGGCGTCACCAGCCCGCACAGTCTGTACGATCCGAAACTGGCAAGCTTCAGCATGGACGGCTACGACGTCACCGCCGCCCGCGGATTCATCGATCTTTTCGGCTTGCCGATGAAAGTCGCGCAGCAGGCGAAGCGGTGGTAAAAGGCTGTTGGGAGCGTGGTATGAAAACAGACGCAATCGTTGAGCAAGTACACCGAACGCGGCGCGCCACCGCGAAAAAGTTTAAGAACGACCTACATGCGATCTGCCAGGATGCACGCAAACGGCAAACCGCCGGCGGCCGTCAAGGCATTCGGCTGCCCTCGCGACCCATCCTTGCCGTTCCCCACTAAATCCAGTTAATCGGGACCGACTGGATAATGCTCGTTCTCGTATGCTTCAACCAAGCTGGTTAGCGCATAAAGATAATCCGCCTCACCAGCATCCAGTCCTTCCTCGCCGCGCACGGCCAGCCGCTGGATTATTTCAATCGCGGCGTCGTATTGCGCTTCAGAACCGATAACTCGTAGCGGAAATTTCAGCACCAATTTCAAGTAGTTTTTTGCTTCGTCCTTCACAGTCCGAAGCTTATCATTCCCTTGTGGACCTCTTCAATGAATCCCGGCAAAAGAACCTTGCCCGCGTCGCCCCGCTGGCCGTGCGGATGCGGCCGAAAACTCTCGAAGAATTCGTTGGCCAGCAACATTTCCTCGGCCAGGGCAAACTCCTTCGCCGAATGCTCGAAGCCGACCGCCTCACCAGCGTCATTTTCTACGGCCCGCCCGGAACGGGAAAAACCACGCTGGCCCAGCTTATCGCCATTTACACCAAGAGCGAATTTGTGGAAATGAACGCCTCTTCCGTCGGTGTCAAGGAGGTGCGCGCCATCCTCGACGCGGCCAAGGAGCGTCTGGGCGCCGGCGGCCAACGCACCGTGTTGTTTCTCGATGAAATCCACCGCTTCAACCGCGCCCAGCAGGACATTTTGCTTTCCGACGTGGAAGACGGCCTGATCCTGCTCGTCGGCGCCACTACCGAAAATCCCTTTTTCGCCGTCAACTCGCCTCTGGTCAGCCGCAGCCAGATCTTCCAATTCTCACCCCTCGGCGAGGACGACATCCGGCTCCTCATTCGCCGCGCCATATCGGACAAAGATCGCGGATTTGGAAATTTGCAGTTCGACATTTCGGATCAGGCGATCGACCTCTGGGCCACCAAATCCGACGGCGATGCCCGCCGCGCATTGATGGCTCTGGAAGTCGCCGTGCTTTCGCAGCGGAAGGAAGGCAATTCCGACGGCCCCATCAAGATCGACTTGGACGTGGCCGAGCAATCGATTCAGCGAAAGGCCATCGTTTACGATGGGACGGGCGACGAGCATTACGACGCGGCCAGCGCGCTGATCAAGAGCATGCGCGGTTCCGATCCGGACGCGGCGGTGTATTGGCTGGCGCGGATGCTCGAAGCCGGCGAAGACCCTCGCTTCATCGCGCGCCGCGTGGCCATCCTGGCTTCCGAGGACATCGGCAACGCCGACCCGCGCGCCATTTCCGTTGCCGCCGCCGCCTTCGACATCGTCGAAAAAATCGGCATGCCCGAAGCGCAGCTCACCCTATCCCATGCGGTCATTTACATGGCCACCGCACCCAAATCCAACGCCTCGGCCATGGCAATTTGGCAGGCCGCCAGGGACGTCAAGGACGGCCGTACCCTCCCCGTCCCAAAACATCTCAAGGACGCCCATTATCA
The DNA here is from genome assembly GCA_050010915.1 of Tepidisphaeraceae bacterium. Taxonomy (GTDB): domain Bacteria; phylum Planctomycetota; class Phycisphaerae; order Tepidisphaerales; family Tepidisphaeraceae; genus PALSA-1353. The sequence goes on from JBEKKC010000029.1 coordinate 14,397, forward strand.
GGGCGCCAAGCGGCTTGGGCATGGCAAGGGGTATCTTTATGCCCACAATTTTCCCGGTGGAATTGTCGAACAAGACTATCTCGGTGTCGATAAGGTATACTATGATCCCACGGATCGAGGCTATGAAGCCGAGATCAGGGAACGAATGGAGCGGCGGGCTGAACAGGGCGATACGAGCTTACCCCAGCCCGGCCCACCGGCGGATGAAACGTAGCCGACAGGTTGTTTTGAGGGTTTATGGCCGAAGCGGCCGATAAATCAGCGATTCGTCGCCAGCTTCACGAGAAACTCAAGGCGATGACCGATGCCGATCGACAGGCCAAAAGCCTGGCCGCCACAGGATTTCTCGTCGCCAGCCCCGAATTCGCCGCCGCTCGCATCGTCATGCTCTATCTCACCGCCGCCCAGGAATTGGATACCACCCCCCTGGCCCTGCGATGCTGGCAATCCGGCAAAACCGTCGTCGTTCCCAAGGTCAGTTGGGACCAGCGGCGAATGCTCCCCGTCGAGATCACCAGCCTGCAAACCCGCATGACCACCACCGGCCCCGGCGTTCGCGAGCCCGTCAGCGGACAGCCCATGCCCGTCAATCTCATCGACCTGGTCATCGTTCCCGGCCTGGGCTTCACTCCCGACGGCCATCGCATCGGACGCGGGATGGGCTTCTACGACCGCTTCCTCGCCCAGCCGGATTTCATCGGCGTCTCCTGCGGAATGGGATTTGAAGATCAAATCGTTCCCCACCTTCCGGTGCTTGACCATGACATGCCGCTGAGTATGCTGTGTACCGATCGCGGAATTCGGCGCTTTGCCACCAATTGCATCAGCCCGTGAATTCTGCGGCGGAGGGCTCGCCCTCCACCAGGCCGACCGATTTTGATTTTGAGAACATGGAGGTTCTCTTGAATCGTCAATCCCGCCGTCTCATTCGCCTCTTGCTGGCCATTCTGCTCCTCAGTTTTTCCGCCGCCGCGCTGTCGTTCATTTACAAAATGAATCATCCGCCGACGCCGACGCCCGCCGCGCAATCTCCCGCGCCGCTGGTGCCGATGGTGTCCGACGAACCGGCTTCGCCCGTCGGCCCCGCCACGCAACCGGAGCGCGACGCGGCCCCGCCCGTCTGGCCGCCCCCGTCGATCGACGCGTCCGGTCACGCCGTCGAAGCCGCCGCGCGCCTTTCCCTCCCCACCACCGAGCCGAGCGCCTTGGACTCTTCCCTGCTCGCCCGCGCCCAGGCCAAGGCCGACGCCGGACGTTTCCTCGAAGCCCGCGCCGAACTCAATGACGCCCTCCAATCCGCCGACCTGGACGCGTCACAAATCGATTCGATCAAGGCCATGCTCAGCGGCATCAGCCAGACCGTCGTCTTTGGGCACCGCCGATTTGCCGATGACGCCTACGGCGGAGTTTACGTCGTCCAGCCCGGCGACAGCCTGGCCAGAATCGCCATGGCCCACGATTGCACCTGGGAACTTCTCAGCCGGATCAACGGCATCGAGCCCCGGCGCCTCCGCGCCGGCGCCAGCATCAAGATCATCGACGGACCCTTCTTCGCCGTCGTCGAGAAACACAAGTTCGCCATGGACATCTACCTCGGCGGTTTGCCCGGCGAGAAAAGCGCGATGTTCATCACCAGTTATCCCGTCGGTCTCGGCCGGGATGATTCCACCCCCGTCGGCACCTGGATCGTTGAGCCGCACCGCAAGCTCAAGCATCCCACCTATTACAGTCCGCGCGGCGACGGCGTCATCGCCGCCGACGATCCCAAAAACCCCCTGGGCGGATACTGGATCGGCCTGACCGGCACCGATGGCCAGGCCGTTGGAAAAATCTCCTACGGCATTCACGGCACCATCGACCCCGAGAGCATCGGCAAACAATCCAGCATGGGCTGCATCCGCCTCCGCCCCGACGACATCGCCGTCGTTTTCGACATGATGGTCGAAGGAAAGAGCCTGGTCGTGGTGAAGGAGTAGTCAAGCGATTTCCGGCTCGATGAGTCCGAAACTGGGGGCCTAATGAGGTGCCTATCGACCCTTGCAGTTCTTTGGGGCGCGGGCATTGGCTACAATTCATATACGGGCGGTATGATTCACAAAGCTTCAGGCGGCCCTCAATCGCGGAGCCCTCCACAATGTTGACATCTTTGAGCCTGACCAATTTCAAAGCGTGGGCAAGAATTGAGAAGATGCGATTTGCGCCGATTACGGGTATTTTCGGCACCAATTCTTCGGGCAAATCGACTATTCTTCAATTTCTTCTCATGCTTAAACAGACGGCAGATTCGTCGGACCGGGGTCTGGTGCTGCAACTGGGCGACGACAAAAGTCTAGTCAACCTGGGCACGTTTTCTGATGTCGCGTATGGGCATGTAGAAAAGTCGTCAATCTCGATGTCGCTGGGCTGGACAATGTCCCAGCCGCTGGAAATCACTGACCCCGAAACCGAAAACAAAGCCCTATTCCGTTCAGACCAAATGAAATTCTCGGCGGTAATCACCGCGAACGGAGGCGGAAAACTCTCTACCGCTTCAATGAGCTACTCCCTCGGAGACGTTGATTTCACGCTCGCGCGGAAGGACGACAGGAACGAATACATGCTTGCTACCTCCTCTCCTTCGTTTAAGTTCAAACGAGCTGAGGGTCGCAAATGGCCGCTCCCCGCGCCGGTTAAGTTCTATAGCTTCGCAGACGAGGTGCGGACCTATCACCAGAACGCCGGGTTTCTCTCGGAATTGGAACTGGAATTCGAGAAGATGCTGCGAAGCATTTACTACCTTGGCCCGCTGCGAGACTATCCAAGACGAGAATATATTTGGGGCGGAGGCGATCCGGCGGACATGGGACGGCGCGGTGAATACGCCGTTGCGGCGATTCTGGCCTCCCGCGAGCGAGGCGATTCAATTGGCAGAGGCAAAGGAAGACCTAGATTTACGCTGGAGGAGTACGTCGCATATTGGCTTAAGGAACTGAAGCTAATTGACGAGTTTCGAGTAGGAGAGATAAGTCAGGGTACGAACCTCTACAGGGTTTATGTACGAAAGTCGCCGGGAGGGCCCGAAGTCCTCATCACGGACGTAGGCTTCGGGGTTTCCCAAGTGCTACCCGTGCTGGTGCTGTGCTATTACGCTCCGGAAGGATCCACAATTCTTTTTGAACAACCGGAGATCCACCTTCACCCAAGCGCGCAGTCAGGCTTGGCCGATGTATTTGTCGACGCAATGCAGACCCGTAAGGTCCAGATCGTCATTGAGAGCCATAGCGAGCATTTCATACGGCGGTTGCAACGAAGGGTTGCCGAGGCGCAGAAACTTAAACCGGAAGACGTTGCATTATACTTCTGTGACATCAACAACGGTGGCTCCAATCTCAAACCCCTCGATCTCGACCAATATGGCAATATTAAGAACTGGCCGGTGGACTTCTTTGGCAATGAGATGTTGGACATCGCCGCCACCGCCCAAGCGGCCCGGGACCGTCGCAGGAATGGGGGGACGTGAGTGTCGGTGGTTGTCGATACAAACGTGGCGATTGTCGCCGAGGAACTCGCGGATCATGCGGATCAAACATGCGTGGACGCCTGCATCGATCGCTTGCTCGCGGTCATGGACTCCGGCGGCCTATTGCTTGATGAGGATGACGCCATTGTTGAGGAGTATACAAAGACGCTCGGTCACTCGGGTCGGCCTGGGGTTGGGCGGGCTTTTGCAAAATGGGCTTTCGATTACAGATTCGACGAAGATCGCTGCAACCTCGTTGCAATCACTGTGCGGCTCAACGACGGCTGGCGAAGGTACGACGAATTCCCTGATTCGCCGGCGCTTTCCAAATTCGATCCGGACGATCAGAAGTTCGTGGCAGTCGCCGTTGCAAGCGGCATTGCTCCTTCCATCTTGAACGCGGTCGATTCGGACTGGTGGATCCATCGTGAAGCCCTTTCTGCCGCCGGTGTGACCGTGGATTTCCTATGCCGGCATCTCCTAGCGAACGGTTGAATCGTGCCCACTGATTCACGCCTTATGGGTACAGCATCGAGTCGCCGCCGCCCCGGCGTAATCCTGGCCGCGGCGTTTTCGCTCGCCTTCGTCGTCGCCTTGTTTCTGGATATTCCCCTCTCCACCTATGCCCACGAAACCGGCCTGGCCGGTCGGCTCAAGGACCACTCCTATGTCGCGTACGTCATTCGTCTTCCCGGCAATTTTCTGTTCACCGTCGTAATGTCCGCCGCGCTGTTGATCGCCGCCTGGAGGGCTGGAATCCGACGGGGGCCGCGGCTTTGGGAAAGTCCCGCGATCGTATTCCTGGCCGGAATCCTCTCCAGCTTGAACGGCTTGCTGAAAATGTTCGTGGGTCGAATCCGTCCTTATCATGGAGTGCCGCCGTTTGAGCTGCATCCGTTTCGATACGGGCTGGTGAATGCGGAGGCGAGCTTTTCGTTTCCCTCCGGCGATGCCACCCTGGCCTTCGCCATGGCGGTAAGCCTGGGCATGGTGCTTCCCCGGCTCCGCCCGCTTTGGTGGACGCTGGCGGTCATCGTCGGCCTCGAGCGGATCGCCGCCAACGCGCATTACCCCAGCGACGTCGTTGCCGGCGCCGCCCTCGGCACGGCCGTGGCCGTTGCCGCGAAAAAGATCGTCGGCCTTTTCACCAAAAATGATGCAAATCCAGCCGGAGAGATTATGATCCAGTCCTAAGCCACCCTTGGGCGGACATATAGATTCGGGGCCAATGGCGGATAAGAAATGACCGAAACCGTTGAACTATCGCTGGTCGTCCCCGCGTACAACGAGCAGGAAGTGATCCCCGAACTGCTCCGGCGCGTCGAGTCCGCCCTGCGCCTCACCGGCAAGCGGTTCGAAGTCCTCATCGTCGATGACGGCAGCACCGACGACACGCCCCGGCTTCTCCAGGCCGCCATGGCCGATCGGCCCTGGCTGCGCGTCCTGCGCATGGCCCGCAACGGCGGCCAGAGCGCCGCCTTCGACGCCGGCTTCAAAGCCGCCCAAGGACAGGTCATCGCCACTATCGACGCCGACCTGCAAAACGATCCCGAGGAAATCGGCCGACTCCTCCCCATGCTCGACGGTTACGACATGATCACCGGCTGGCGCAGCAAACGCGCCGACAGCGCCTTCCGGCTCTGGCAAACCCGCATGGCCAACCGAATCCGAAACTGGATCAGCCGGGAAACCATCCAGGATTCCGCCAGCAGCCTCAAATTATACAAACGCCATTGCCTTGACGGCATCCATCTCTTTTCCGGCGCCCACCGGTTCATGCCGACGCTGGTTAAAATGCGCGGCTACACCGTGCTGGAAACGCCCGTGAAGCATTCCCCCCGCTACGCCGGCGCCGCCAAATATGGCTTCCGCAACCGCGCCTGGCGAGCGTTCATCGATCTCCTCGGCGTCCGATGGATGAAGGAGCGCTATCTGCGATACACTGCTTCGGAAGTGAAATGCGAAACTCGAAATTCCGTTGACCAATCAAGCTCCCAACCGAAATGAATCTCCAAGCCCACGCCCTTGCCGTTTGCAGTTGGTCGCTCCAGCCGGCCGGCATGTCGGACCTCGTTCCAATGGTGCGCGAGCTAGGGCTTTCCCATCTTCAGCTTGCCCTGGCTCCCCTGCTGTCTCTGGACGAGGAGCAAAGACGTCTGCAACTCGGCGATCTTCGGGCCAGCGGCCTTTCCGTGACCGCCGGCATGATCGCCTTTCCCCGCGAGGATTATTCCACCATCGCCCGCATCCGCATCACCGGCGGATTTTTCCCGGATGATTCCTGGCCTCTTCGCCGCCAGTTGACGCTACAGGCAGGCAAGCTCGCCCAGGAGCTTGGGTTGGCGATCCTCACCACTCACGTCGGGTTCATCCCCCAATCCAACCACGCGGATTATCCCAAGCTGCTCGGCCGCGTCGCCGAAGTCGCCGCCGCGTTGGCCGAGTTGGGCGTCACCCTGGCGATGGAAACGGGTCAGGAAACCGCCTCCGAACTCCTGCAATTCCTCAACGATCTGCCGATGCGCAACGTCGCCGTGAATTTCGATCCGGCCAACTTGATCCTCTACGGCGCCGGCGATCCGATCGACGCGATCCACACGCTCGACCGGCACATCCGTCACGTTCACCTCAAGGATGCCATCGCCTCGGCTAAGCCCGGACTGGATTGGGGCCGCACGGCCCCGATCGGTTCCGGACAGGTCGATTTCGAGGAGTTCCTGCTCGCCCTGCACGACGTCGGATACACCGGGCCTCTGGCCATCGAGCAGGAGTCCGGCAAGCGCCGCCTCGACGACGTGCGCGCCGCCATCCAGACCCTTCAAAAAATCGCCGGTTCCTAAAACCCCGCGAGCGGCCCGACGACTTCAGTCGGCAGGGTTTCCGCGGCAAATCCCCCGCTTTCCCCTACGCCGTCGCCCGAACCGCGCGATTGACCGTTTTCGCGATCACCCATTTCCCCAGCATTTGCCCCGGCTCTTCCACGAGTTGATACGTGATCGAGGAGACCGCCACCGTCAAAATCAACGCGATGAAAAACAGCATCGCAAACGATCTCGCGCCGACCGGCGGCGACGACGGGCTGTAGAACAATCTCAGCGCCAGCAGCACCACCGCCGTGTGTGTGAGATACCCGCTGTAGCTGATCTTTCCCAGATAGCGCGTGATCGGGTTGACGAAGATCGCCGCGGGCTGGAGTGCCACCGCCCACGCGCCCAGGAACAGCGCGATCGCGAACACCATGTCATGCCGCACGAACCGCGACGGCCCGGTTCCCGCGATCAACAACGCCATCAGCGCCAGCAGCAGCGCCAGCGACCGGCTCTTGCCGCCGGTTCCGCCGCGTTGCCGAAGGACGTGAAACAGCACTCCGCCCAGGGCAAAGACGGGAATCTGGCTGGGAAGCCAGTACTGGCGGAAGCTCAGGAATTCACTCATGTTCCCCGCCGCCACGTGCGGCTGGACAAAATGCAGCAGCAATCGGTCCGCCCCAACGCTGAAAAACAGCCCCAGCACCGCCAACCACACCGCCCGCCGCAAACTTATCACCCACATGAAGAACAGCGGAAGCAGCAAATAAAAGTTCATCTCCACCGCGATCGACCAGCCTCCCGGGACTGCCGCGTTGATCCATGCCGGATTCCATCCGTGCGCGAACAGCGCCGTGGCGGCGATCATGGACCCCCATATCCCATGCGGCGCCCACGCCGTCGATTCCCGTCCGAAGCAACAGCTATACAAAATGATCGCCAGCCAGAACATCGGCGCTATGCGAAACAGCCGCCGGATAAAAAACGCCGCCACCGGCCTCGCTTCACGCCGGCTCCGCGATTCCAGCGACATCAGCAGCGTCAAGCACGAAACAATGTAAAAAAGCTGAACCCCAAACCGCCCGTCGGAAACCCAATATCCCATCCATCCCGGCAAGCCGTTGCCGAGCTTTTGGCTCACGTGGCAGACCAGCACCCCCAAAAATGCCCAGCCACGCAGCGCATCGATCCATACCAGATGCGGCGGAGCCGTCGAATTATCCCGCGCCACCGCGGAATAAATCCGTTCTCCCGCTGATTCGGCGGCTATCGGTGCGACGCTGACTACCGCGGACATCCCTTTACTCCGTTCCAATTACCCAATACCGGTTACGCCGCTCCAATGTCAAAAACGTATCCCGGCATCGCCAATTGGCGAACATACACTGGCCGCGCGGGTCGCGCCCCGCCCAAAATCGCGATTTGGAAAAAATTTTTTCTGCCGCGACAACCACCGGCCTGAACCGCCGCCATCCCCGGCGTCAGAGCCTTGCTGAATATTCCCTTAGCGCCTCGGCAAATCCCAGCGGCGTCCAACCAAAATCACGCTGGAAATCCGAAACGTCGCAGGTGTTGTCCTCCTGGCTCATGACGATCTGGTCCCGGTTGAACGGCAACAGCCAGCCCGGCACGATCGCGGCCAGCATCCTGCCATACCAGGCCGGGATCGGCAGAACGGCCCGGTTTTTCCCCAGGATCGCCCGGGCCGCAGCCCTGTGCATTTCCGGCCAGCTCATTCGCTCGGCCCCGCCCAATCCATAAGTGCGCCCGACGGTCTTCAGATTAGTGATCGCATCGACGAACGCCCTGGCCACGTCCAGCACGTACACCGGCTGTAGCGTCCCCGCCCCGCCCAGGCCCAGGATTCCCGCTCCAAAATACGGCATGAACAAGTACGGCGCCGCCTGCTTCCTCACCCAGCGCGCTTCCATCCGCATGAATTCCCCGCCCGGCCCGTGGATCAGCGACGGCTGAAAAATCGTCCAATTCATTCCGCTGCCGCGCACGATTTCCTCCGCCTTCCACTTGGTCTTGTGATACTGGCTGACCGCATCCGCCCGCGCTCCCAGTGCGGACATCTGAATAAACCGCTTCACGCCCACGCGCTTTGCCGACTCGACCACGTTGCGCGTCGCCTCGACGTGAAGCCGCTCGAATGTGATCCCCGCCTTGGGTTCTTCCCTGATGATTCCGACCAGGTGAATGACCGCCTCGCATCCTCTGACGGATTCGTCCAGGCTCGCCGGTTCGAACAAATCCGCCCGGATCACCCGCACGGTTCCGCCCAACGGCGAAGCGTTCCGCCGATGCACCAGCGCGTTCACCGCCACCGAGCGCCCAGCCAGTTCCTGCACAATCGCCGAACCCACAAATCCGCTTGCCCCGGTGACGCACGCTCTTTCCAACATAACTCGGTAAGATACCTCCATGTCCCCGATTCGTCTTGGCACGCGCGGAAGCCTGCTTGCCCGCAGCCAGTCCGCGCTGGTCGCCGCCGAAATTCGCCGCCGCCGCCCTGAATTGCAAATCCAAACCATCGTCATCAAAACCACCGGCGACAAAATCACCGACCGTCCGCTCTATGAGGCCGGCGGCAAGGGGCTGTTCGTCAAGGAACTCGAACAGGCCCTGCTTGCCGGCGAAATCGACTTCGCCGTCCATAGTTGCAAGGACATCCCCGTCACCATGCCGTTGGTCGATTCATCCGAGTTGATTATCGCCGCCATCCCCGCCCGGGCCGATCCGCGCGACGTCCTGATTTCCCCGCACTCTACGATCGACGCGCTGCCTCTTCATTGCGTCATCGGCGCCGGCAGCCTCCGCCGCCGCTGCCAACTCCTGGCCCATCGACCTGATTTGCGCATCCAATCCATCCGCGGCAACATCGACACCCGCGTCAAAAAACTTCGCGCCGGCGATTTCGCCGCCACGATCCTCGCCTATGCCGGCCTGATCCGCGCCGGCCTATTCGACCCATCGCTGATGCACCCTCTGTCTTTGGAGGAAATGTTGCCCGCTCCCGGCCAAGGCGCCCTCGCTTTGCAATGCCGAAAAGACGATGCCAACACCCGCCAGGTTCTCGCCGGGTTGGACGATCCCACATCCCGCGCCGCCGTTGATGCCGAGCGATCCGTCGTCGCCGCCCTGAATTGCGATTGCCATTCCCCGATTGCCGTCCACGCCCGGATCGAAGATCAAACGCTCCATCTCCGCGCCCTCCTCGGCCAGCGCGACGGCGACCCGCCGGTCCGATCCGCCAGTTCAGATTCCCCCCTTGCCGATTCCGCCGCTGCGATCGCCGCAGTTGTCCGCAAACTTTCAGCTTAAACAAGGGCCTCTAGAAAAAATTCTGTGCTCTATTTTGCCATCGCCGGTTCCCGCGCTCCCACCCCGAGAAACGTTTGAATCTCGATCTCCCCCGACGGCTCGATCGTCACGTCGATCGCCCCACACCGGCTCGTGCGGTACACCGGATAATCCTCCGCCACGACGTCGAAAACCCGCTGCTTGTGCGTCAGCTTGTACCCATTCGAAGCCAGAATGTATTTCGGATGCACCGCCCGGATAAAATCGCCGGTGGTGATCTCTGCGCTGCCGTGATGCGGCGCCACCAGCATGTCCGCCCGCAATTGCTCGGGATGCTTGAGCAGCTCGCGCTCCGGCGGCTCCTGGATGTCCGCCGGGAACAGCACCGCCTCACCCGCGAATCTCAGCTTCAACACCAACCCGCAATTGTTGGAATTCATGTCGCAATCCACCGGCGGCCAAAGCACGTCGATGCTCGCGCCGTTGCCCAGATCGAGATGATCGCCCCGATGGATGATCGTCGGCGGCCGGCCCGCGCGATCGAGCGTGCGCAGCAGCGCCTCGGCCGCCGCGTCTCCCACCGCGTGCCGCCCAAAATGCGGGCTGGTGTAGACCACCGGCTCGTCGAACCTCTGGAAAATCTCCGCCGCGCCGCTGATGTGGTCGAAATCGCCGTGGCTCAGAAAAATCCCGTTCACGTTCGTGCAACCCTCGGCCCGCAAGCACGGCAACACCAACCCCCGCGCGATATCCGAAATCGTCGCTGATCCCACGTCCACGAACACCGCATGATTGGCCGTCGGCCGCACGATCGCCGTCTGCCCCGCGCCCACGGAGACCAACGTAATCCGAAGCGGCTGCCGCGGCGGTGCCGCCGCCGCCGGCGCCGCGCTTCCCACGTTCGGCAACAGCAGCAGCGCCGCGCACGCCCCCATCGACGCCCGCGCCAGCCATCGCAACGCCAGCCGACGAAATGGAACGAAACACAGCAGGACCAATCCGTAATACCCAACGAGCAGCCAAATCGTCGGCGGCGAAACCATCACCGTCGCGCCGGGAAACCGATCCAACGTCTCGATCGCATGCCGCATGCAAGCGATCGGCCCCATCGCCATCACCGCCCACCAATGCGCCCCGCCCGGCCAGCACAAAGTCAACACGATTTTCCCCACCCCCGCCACCAGCGCCACCACCGTCAGCGGCAAAAACACCACCCCTGCCGGAACCGACCAAAATTGCAATTCCCCGAAGTGATACGCGATCAGCGGCATCGTCATTCCCCACGCCACGCACGATGCGAGAAGGATCGCGACAACCAATCCCCAAAATGCGCGCAGCATCGCCGCCGCCGCGCTTTGTGAACGATTCCATTGCGGTGGGTCCTCGCCGCGCCACCACAGCCAAAAAGTCCGCTTCGTGATTTGACTGAATAGAATCAGCCCCAGCACGGCCGCGAAGCTGATCTGAAAACCCCCATTGCCCAGGTCCGCCGGATGAATCAGCAGCACCGCCCCGACCGCGACGGCGAACATCTGGAGCGAATCCATCACTCGCCGGCCCAGAATTCCCAGCGTCGCCGCCGTGCAAAGAATGATCGACCGCCAGCCCGGCCACGACGGCTCGGCCAACGTTCCATACAACAATACAACCCCCAGCGTCACCAGCAGCGACGTCCGCGGCGAACGCCGCAGAAGCCGGCAAACCAGCAGCGCCATCGCTCCGATGATCGCCACGTGCAATCCGCTGATGGACAGATAATGAATCGTCCCCGTGCGCACGAATCGCTCGTCCAGATCGCGAAGCTGCGGATCGGGATCGCCCAGCACAAACGCCCGCAGCAAAACGTGATCGAACGACTCGTCGTCGTTAAACCCCATCGCCAGAAGGTGCCGCGTTTTTTCCCGCAGCCAGACAACCGGCCCGGCCGTGCCGTCCCGCTCGATCTCCACGCCGTTGGCATGCCCGACGCGGAAGGTCGCCAAAATCCGCTGCTCCCGGCACCAGCCCGCATAATCAAATTCCCCCGGATTCATCGGCCCGGCCGGACGCGCCAGCACCCCCGTCACCCGCACGATTTGCCCGGCGCGCATCTCCACGTTCGGCTGCGCGACCGTCAGCGCGATCCTCCCGCTCGCGCGCTTCCACCCTTGGGTCGTCTTCACCGCGCGGACTTCGGCCACCGTCGTCTGCTTCGGCGGCAACAGCCGCAATTCTGCCGGCGACGGCATCACCAGCCGTGGCGGCTGATCGATCGCCAACTCCAACTCCGCAAACCGTTCGTCATCGTTGGTGTACCCCCAGATCGAATCCCCCGGAAACTGAAACCTCGCGATTTGCGCCGCCGAGACTCCAACGAGAAATGTGACGCAAACCAGCAACCCCGCGCGCGGAATTGCCCACCGAACAAAAATCGCCGCCAGGAGCAACCCCGCCGCCCCGCCGAGCCACAGCCCCGGCTTGATCGGCAACGTATTTGCGAATCCGATTCCCAATGCGATCAGAAATGTGAATAAGACAGCCGGTCGGCGCTGAAAAAACTGCGACAGGCGGCGAATTGGTTGCCAGCCTTGCTCCATCTCCGTGGCGAGAATATCCGCCAGCCAGCAAGTCTTGCAAATTCAATCGGTCCACTCAACCGCAATTCGAGTCGCGTGGGACGGGCGTACTCGCCCATCGTTCGTCAAGTTTTTCTTCATCACCATTACCGGATATACTTGAATAGCAGGGAGCGTCAACATGGAAGACCGCATTATAATTGATCCGGCCATTTGTCACGGCAAGCCCGTTATTCGCGGCACCCGAATGCCCGTCGCGCTGATCATCGGCAGCCTGGCGGGCGGGATGAGTTTCGATGAAGTCCAACAAGAATACGACCTCACCACCGAGGATATTCGCGCCGCGTTGCGTTTTGCCGGCGAGTTGATCGACCGTGAGCAATTTCATCCGCTGCCCACCTGACTTCCCATGCGATTTCTTCTGGACGCAAACATGCCCCGCCGGGCGGCTCCAGCCCTTCGCGGTCTTGGTCATGATTGTCTGGACGTCCGCGACTTGCAGATGCGACATGCCGGCGACGCTGAAATCGCCAAGTACGCCAAGGATCATTCCTTGACGCTGCTCACGCGCGATCGTGACTTTGGCGTCCAACGCAATTATCCGCCGCAACAGTATCACGGCATTGTCGTCATGGACTTGCCGGACCAAGCCACCGCCAACTTGGTTGTCACATTGCTCATCTCGTTCGTGAAGAACCAACCCGTTCTTGATCTGCTGCCCGGTCGTCTGGCTATTGTAAAGCCAGGCGGTATCCGGTTACGACCGGCGCCAACCGAGTGAGTTAACCCCTGCTGGGACATAAGTCAGGATGAGCCCTTAATGTCCCCCAGCAACGCTAGTGGCCAAACGCCAGCTCCAAAACCCACAGCAGCAAGCAAATTGCGACTAAAGGGAACGCAATCCATAGAGCGATCTTCGACCTTGCAATGGCCTTTCTCTGTCTCTCAAAGGATTCCTTCTGCATTTCCATCGCCCGCAATTGATCCGCGCGAATTTCCTGAAGCATCGCGAGGATTTTTTCCTCGTTTTCCATTATTCCGGTCCCAAAAGCGGAATCAGTGTCGTGACTTCTCCGCTTCGATTTGAAAGGAAGAGAAGAAAAGGGGGGGGCCTTTTTCACTCCACCGTCACGCTCTTCGCCAGATTCCTCGGCTTATCCACGTCGAATCCCCTCGCCACGGCCGCGTGATACGCCAGCAATTGCAGCGGCACCACCGTCACCAGCGGCTGCAAGCACTCCATCACGTCCGGAACGTAAATGACGTGATCGCTATACCGCTTCATTTGCGTGTCGCCTTCGGTGGCGACGGCGATCACCCGGCCGCCGCGGGCGCGGACCTCTTCGATGTTGCTGATAATCTTTTCGTATTGCAATCCCTGGGTGGCCACGAAAACCACGGGCATTTCCGGCGTGATCAGCGCGATTGGGCCGTGCTTCATTTCCGCCGCCGGCATCCCTTCGGCATGGATGTAGCTGATTTCCTTCAGCTTCAGCGCCCCTTCCAGCGCCACCGGATAGTTATATCCGCGGCCCAGGAACAGCCAGTTCTCCCGGTCGCTGAAGTTCACCGCGATCTTCTTGATTTCTTCGCTGAGGGACAGAACTTTTTCCATCCGCTCGGGCATCGCGCATAACCCTTCAATGATTTCCTGGCACTGGGCCTGGCCCATGAACCTGCGCCGTCCAAGGAACAGCGCCAGCAGCGCCAGCGTGACGAACTGGCAGGTGAAGGCCTTGGTGCTGGCGACGCCGATTTCGGGGCCGGCGTGCAAATAGATCCCGCCGTCCGTTTCCCGCGCGATCGTGCTGCCCACGACGTTTACGATCCCCAGGCACAGCGCGCCTTTTTCCCTGCCCTCTCGCAGCGCCGCCAGCGTATCGGCCGTTTCGCCCGACTGGCTGATCGCCACCAGCACCGTTCCCTCCTCGACGATCGGATTGCGATAGCGGAATTCCGCCGCGTAGGTGCATTCCGTGACGACTTTTGCCAGGTCCTCCAGCAGATAATCCCCCAGCAGCCCCGCGTGCCATGCCGTGCCCTGCCCGGTCAGGATGATCCGCCTCGCCCGCAGCAGCTCGCGCGCGTGTTCCGTCAATCCGCCCAGAACGATCCGCCCTTCCTTCTGGTCCGCTCGACCGCGCAGGCAATTCCTCACCGCCGTCGGCTGCTCGAAGATCTCCTTGAGCATGTAATGGTCGTAGGTCCCCAGTTCGTACGCCTCGATCTTGTTTTCCAACTGGCTGATGACCGGGCTGATTTCCACGTCCTCGATCGTCGACGTCCGGAAGCTGTCCGGGCGCAGCACCGCCATCTCGTTGTCGTTCAGATAGATCACGCTGGCCGTGTGCTCGACGATCGCGCTGGAATCCGACGCGACGATGTATTCATCCTTGCCCACGCCGATGATCAGCGGGCTTCCCTTTCTGGCGACGACCAGGGTATCCGGTTCGTCCTTGCAGATGACCGCGATGCCGTAGGTCCCTTCCACCTGGAGCAGCGCCGCCTGCACCGCCCGTTGCAGCAGCGACACCCCGTTCGACTGGTGGTTCTTGGCTTTCAAGTCCGCGTAAATGTCCCCGATCAGCACCGCCAGCACTTCGGTATCGGTCTGGCTGGAGAACGTGTGCCCCTTTTCGCTGAGGAACTGTTTGAGGGCGACGTAATTTTCGATCACGCCGTTGTGAACCAGCGCGATCAGACCGTTGTCATCGGTATGCGGGTGGGCATTGCACTCCGTCGGCGCCCCGTGGGTCGCCCAACGCGTATGCGCCATCCCCAAATGGGCTTTGGGCAGCGGTTCGCCGTGGATCAAACTGTTTTCCAGGACGCTGATCCGCCCAACGGCTCGGCGAATGTGCAGTTTATGGTTGTGATCGATGACCGCGATCCCCGCCGAGTCATAGCCCCGATATTCCAGCCGTTTCAGTCCTTCAATCAGCAACGGCTGGGCGATTTTCCTGCCGACGTATGCAACAATTCCACACATTCAGACCTCCGGCAAATCAAACAACCCCGTCAAACACGTCGGTTCCCGGTACAAATCACGCACCCCTTCCCGGACCGGCCAGACACCCCAGTCTATCCGTAACCCGCGATCAGGCAATACGGATGTGCTATCATCGGTAATTCTCCGGGATAACTGCTCCCGCCGGTCCGATAACGGCGCTGGTCGCTCACTTTTAGATTGACTGCGAAATGTTTCACAATCTACAATGTAACGAGCCGCCGCAAGCCGGAAACCAGGATTTGGAAAATCCGCGCAACAGAATTTTGGTCTTAGCCACGCCCACGACGGCCAACTCCGTCGCCATCGAATCCCTGAAATCGCAATGTGACGTCGAGCAGGTTGACTCGATCGACAAGGCCATTGAACTCATCAAGACCGAACATTTCACCGCGATCTTTTCCGAGGCCGCCGATTTCCTGCCCCTGGAACGCGCCCTCATCAGCCAGCAGGCCAATCTCATCCTCAACACCATCGGCGAAGGCGTGTGCATCGTCGATCGCGAGGGCCGCTCCAACTGGATGAACAAAAAGATGCAGGCCTGGCCGGCGAGGGTACACGAAAAAATCCGCCGGACCTGTCAGGAAGCCTTCGACATCTTCAGCAAGCAGGTCAGCCCGCAAACCTCCGACGCCCCCGCCTTCAGCCGATCCAAACGTTACGCCCTCAACATTGAAGACCAGCAATACATGGAACTGATCGCCAGCCCCGTGATCAACCCGCGCGGTCAGGTCGTCCAGGTCGTCGCCGTCGTTTGGGACGCCACCGGCACCCGGCGCTTGCAGCAGAAACTCGACGCCATCGACAAGGCCGGCCGCGAACTCGTCCGCCTTGAAGGCGACGCCATGTCCAAGCTCAACGTCGGCCAGCGCCTCAAGCTTCTCGAAGAGAAAATCATCAGCTTCACCCGCGATCTGATGCACTTCGATCACTTCGCCATCCGCCTCCTGGACCGCAAAACCAACAAGCTCGAGCTGGTCATCAGCGCCGGCCTGCCCCCCGAGGCCCTGTCCATCGACCTCTGCGCCGAAAGCGAGGGCAACGGCATCAGCGGCTACGTCGCCGCCACCGGCCGCAGCTACATCTGCCCCGACGTCGAACGCGATCCCCGCTACGTCGTCGGCCTCGACAGCGCCAAGAGCAGCCTCACCGTCCCCTTGCGTTTGCACGACAAGGTCATCGGCATCTTCAACATCGAAAGCCGCCAGCGCGCCGCCTTCAACGAGGACGACCGCCAGTTCGCCGAGATCTTCGGCCGATACGTCGCCGTCGCACTCAACATCCTCGATCTCATGGTCGTCGAGCGCGTCAGCACCAGCCACAAGGTCGCCGACGACGTCTGTAGCGAAGTCGCCGGCCCCCTCAACGACATCGCCTCCGACGCCAATGCCCTCATCGAGGAATACATCGGCCAGGACGATCTCCGCCAACGGTTGCAGCAGATCCTCGACAACGTCGGCGCCATCCGCAACAGCCTCCGCCAGGCCGCCGAAGGACCCAACACCATCCTGGGCGCCGGCGACGTCAAAGGTTCCGACGACCCCATCATCGGTAACACCCACGTCCTGGTCGCCGACGATGAGCCCAACATCCGCAACACCATCAGCGACGTGCTCCGCAAATATCACGCCGCCGTCACCCTGGCCTCCTCCGGCAACGAAGCCATCACCCTCATCGAGCAATCCCATTTTGACCTGGTCATCAGCGACATCAAAATGCCCGACAAGAGCGGCTACGACGTCTTTGCCGCCGTCCACAAACTCAATACCAGCACCCCCGTGATCCTTATGACCGGCTTCGGCTACGACCCCAACCACAGCATCGTCCGCGCCAGCCAGGAAGGCCTCCAGGCCGTCTTGTTCAAACCCTTCAAGGTCGAGCAATTGCTCGGCGAAGTCCGAAAAGCCCTACAGGTCGCGCCCGTCAAACAATGAACCGCTTCGCGGAAGCTCGAAATCCGAAATCCGAATGACGAATCAAATCCGAATGACGAATGACGAAATGGTCTTCATTCGTCATTCGGATTTCGCGCTTCCGCGCAGCGCGCCCTCCGTGCAACCCGCCTCAAACATTCGTAGAATTGCCCCGCCGCTGGATGAAAGGACCTCTCCATGGCCAAACGCTTCCGCGATCTTTCAGAACAGGAAATCCTGGCGCTGGCGATTTCTTCCGAGGAAGATGACGCCCGCATTTACGACGACGTCGCCGCCCGCCTCGGCGCCGAATATCCCGCGACCGCCAGAATATTCGAGGGAATGCGGCAGGAGGAACTGGAACACCACCGCAGACTGACGGAAATGTACGTCAAACGCTTCGGCGATCACATCCCCCTCATCCGCCGAAGCGACATCAAGGGATTTATATCGCGAAAGCCCGTCTGGCTCTCGACGGTTTTGGGCATCGACTCGGTGCGCAAGCTGGCCGAGTCGATGGAACTGGAAACTCGCCGCTTTTACGAGCAATCAGCCAAAAAAACGACCGATGCCGCCACGCGGCAATTGCTCATGGACCTGGCCGAGGCGGAACAAAAACACGCCGACCTGGCCGAATCGCTGGAGAAGGAACATGTCACCCCGGAGGCCAAGGCATCAGAGACCGAAGCCCACCGCCGGATGTTCGTGCTGCAAGTCGTCCAGCCCGGCCTCACCGGACTGATGGACGGCTCGGTCTCGACGCTTGCCCCGGTCTTCGCGGCCGCGTTCGCAACCCAGAATTCCCTCGACGCCTTCCGCGTCGGACTCGCCGCCAGCGTCGGCGCCGGCATCTCCATGGCTTTCGCCGAAGGCCTCAGCGACGACGGCAGCCTCACCGGACGCGGCAAACCCCTGCTCCGCGGCATCGTCTGCGGATTGATGACCACCGCCGGCGGCATCGGGCACACCTTGCCCTACCTCATCCCCAATTTCCGAACCGCCACCGCCACCGCCGTCGTCATCGTCGCCATCGAACTGCTGGCCATCAGCTACATCCGCAACCACTACATGGACACGCCGTTTCTCTCCGCCGCCTTCCAGGTCATCGTCGGCGGCGTCCTGGTTTTCATTTACAACACTCGCGCGAGACGCGGCCTCCTGTCATAATGGTGATGTCTTAAAAGTCACCCAACAACAGGAGGCCACGGATGGCTATCATCGCTTCGACCCTGGCTCGAATC
>JBEKKC010000030.1:0-32018 GCA_050010915.1 Tepidisphaeraceae bacterium
GTTCCAATCGCCGGATTCCCGCCGCATCCAGTTCATCCAACAACGGCTCGAACACTTCCCGATGCGTCATGCTGTGAGCGCCGTTCAGACATTCGAATCCGTTGAAGATCAAAATCAACCGCTCGACGTGCCGCCGATCCAGCACGCCGTTCTGGCGATACAGCGGATGCGCCACCGCGTGCGCGATCCGATTTTGCCCCACGTACCGCGCCACCGCGTAGATATCGTCTGCGGCTCGTTGCAGCGCATCATGATCGACCGACGTGATGCCCCAGACCAGCAGATGAATCTTGCAGCGGTCCTCCGGGAAATAGCAGGTCAGTTCCTCCCCGACCAACACGTCCGCCACTCCCGCAAGCTCCGCCACTCCGGAAATCGAATCGTGATCCGTGATGGTCACGAAATCCATCCCCCGCCCCTTGGCCTGGGCGTAGATTTCCCCCGGCTCGCTGTAGCTTTCCGGACACCGGATCGCTTGCAGCATCGCCTCGTCCGCCTCCGTGCTGGCGCGGCTGTGGCAGTGAAGATCAACTCGTTTCGTGAAATCCATTTGTGTCGTTGATTGAGATTCCGCCCGCATAGACCTTACTCCATTGGGTCCGCCACCGCCTCAGCCGGAAATCCATTCCCGGCCTCAATCGCCTTAACAACAGACGCTTGACCTCTGTTGATAATAATCGACCGCCAATGTAAGCGCGGGGTAATTACTGCGCTAATTCGCCGCTAAACCCCAACATCTTGGGGACAACCGTTCGTGAGCGCCCGCTAATTGCACCCCAATGCACGGTTAACATTTCTTCACATTGGCGTATCTGGGAGAAAGGGAAGATGAAGTTTGGCGATTCCTAAGTCATCCGACCGGTGCGCGCGCTACCGCCGGCGCATCCGTAAGCGATTAGCCAAACCCACCGGAGATGAGTGCTACGGCAGATCGGCCGTGCAATGAGCGCACTTCGTCGCCTTGATCGGAATCAGCGACAGGCACTTGGGGCATTCCTTGGTTGTCGGCTCCGACGGGGCCGGTTCGCCCCCCACCTTCTTCATCACCGAGCCAAGTAATTTCACGATCGTGATGAACACCGCGAACGACACCAGCAGAAAGTTCAGCAACTCGGCCAGGAAATTCCTGAGATGAAAATGGATTCGTGAGATTATCCACGAAGTGTTGACCAGGTTGTTGTCACTGGCTGCCGGCGGCGCGCTCGCCGGCGGAGTCGCAACAGGCGGCGGCGCGTTCGCCGACGCCTCGGCCGGCTGCGTGCTTGCCGGCTGGGTCGCCACCCCTACCACCGCCTCCGTCTTTTCAGCCACTTTGGCGGCAGTCTGCGCTCCGGTCTGCGCCGCCATCGATATGTACGTTATCGACGGCATGATGATTTCTTTCACCAGCGAATTGACCACCCCGCTGAATGCCGCCCCTATCACCACTGCCACCGCCAGGTCGATCATGTTCCCTTTGAACGCGAACGACTTGAATTCCTGCCAAAGTCTCGATTTCATCTGCCTCGCTCCATTTCCCGTGGCGATTATTCTTTTTTTCGGCTGCCCACATTATTTCCACTCCCGCTGGAGTTGGCAACTTTTTTGGTGAGCGGAACATGAAGCGGGTCGTACTCAATCGCAAGAATAGTTTGTTTGTCCGCAACCAGCGTGGTGGCCAGACCGCCGCAATCCTCAGCAGCCTGACCAGCACCTGCCGACGGCATGCCATCGATCCCCGGCGTTTCCTGACACAACTGCTGACGAATTCCCCGATCAGCCAAATCAGCCAGTGCCTGCCGGACCAGTGGAAGCGGCGAAATCCATCTCCGTCAGGGTAGCACGGTTTGTGTATCGCTCACGTTTTTTCAATGGCTTCCGCTTCCGTGGTCCCGCCAGATGAGGTCGTGATTGCTCGTCAGCTACGATCCACTTCAATGCCAAGATCGGCTTAATGTGGTATGCTCAACAAGCTTGTGAACGAACTAGAGCGATGGGCGAATTTCTATCTCACCGTGTCGGCGGCAGCCGCGACCCTGCTCGGTCTGATGTTTGTCGTAATCACGCTCGCCGCTGAGCGAAGGCACGGAGACGCCGCTAAGATTCCCATTTACCTTACACCGACGGTTATCTATTTTGCTTCTGTACTATTCCTTGCCGCGCTTCTGACCTTCCCAAACCATACTCGGCTCACGGCCGCTCTTTGCATTTGCCTCGTGGGTGTCGTTGGCTTAGTTTACTCGGGGACCAGTTTGATTGGAGGCCATAAGAAGAGTTTCGACGGACTGCATGACCGGCTTGCTTACGCGATTTTTCCATCTGCGGCATACGGGCTCCTTGTATTGGGCGGTGTCCTGTTCCTCCACGCCCCCCAACGCGGACTCACCTTGGTGGCTGCCGGTATGCTGTCGTTGCTTGCGGTTGCTATCCGCAACTCATGGGCCATCGCCATCGATGTCGTCTCCACCCCTCCTGGCCAACATTAGCGTCAGCGTGATGCGCCAGGTTCGTAGCAGCGTCGTTCATGTATCGGAGACCTTTTCTGTGGACGATAGGATCGTCGCAATGGAGCATCCGCCGATGGACCTTCCCACCCGATGGGCCGGCGCCTTGTCGCTGGGCCTTACGTTCCTCCTGGCATCCAGTCAGGATACCATCAAAGCCGCGGACCACTCGACCATGGCCACGACTCAACCCTCCATACGCCTTTGGGACGGCGATGCCCCGGGCGCCCGCGGGTCCGGTGATGCCGACATCCCCACCCTGACGCCGTTCCTCGTCGCTCCGGCAAAGGCCGGCGGGGCGGCTTTCATTGTTTGCCCGGGCGGAGCTTACGGCCATCTCGCCCCGCACGAGGGCGCGCCCGTCGCGCGATGGCTCAACACTCTCGGCATCCACGCGTTCGTCCTGAAATATCGCCTCGGTCCGGAATATCATCACCCCGCCGAAATGCAGGACGTGCAACGCGCCATTCGCCTCGTGCGCTGCCGCGCCGGCCAATGGCATCTGGATGCAAACCGCATCGGCATCGTCGGCTTTTCCGCCGGCGGGCATCTGGCTTCCACGGCGGCCACGCATTTTGACGACGGCATCGCCGACGACCCCGATCCGATTGACCGCGTCAGCTCCCGCCCCGATCTGGTTATGCTCGCGTATCCGGTGATTTCCATGGGCGGTCCATACGCCCATGCCGTATCGCGAAAAAATCTCCTTGGCGACAATCCCGATCCCGCCCTGGAACTGTTGCTTTCCAACGACCGGCAAGTGACCGCCCAAACCCCGCCCTGTTTCATCATCCACGCGGCCGACGATCACACCGTGCCCGTGGAAAACAGCCTGCTTTTCGCCATGGCCTGCCACCAACACAAAGTGCCCGTGGAACTCCACGTCTTCGAGCACGGCCCGCACGGATTCGGCCTCGGCGGCAATGATCCGGTCCTGAGCACCTGGCCCGCAATCGCGGCCCAATGGCTGCGGAGACATAAATTTGTAATAGATTGAATTCCCGCACCGTCTTACTTGATGAATATCGAGGAGCAATTATGAAAGTCTTTCTCACCGGCGCAGCGGGATTCATCGGCAGCCGGCTTGCCAAGGCGATTCTCCAACGCGGCGACGAGGTCGTCGGCCTGGATAACATGAACGACTATTACCCGCTGGAACACAAGCAGCGCCATCTCAACGACCTTATTCCCGAAAACCGATTCTCCTTCATCCGGGCCGACCTTTGCGACGCCCCGCGAATCCGCGAACTTTTGAACCAGCATCGTCCCGACGCCGTCGCCCATCTGGCCGCCATGGCCGCCGTGCGTTACAGCGTCCAGCATCCGTTGATGTACGCGCTGGTGAACGTCCAGGGCACGGTGAATCTCCTCGACGCCGCCCGTCAGATTGGAAAACCCCGCTGCATCCTCGCCTCCACCGGATCGACCTACGGCAAGGACACTCCCGCCCCGTTCACCGAGACCGCCAGCGCCGACCGACCCCTCGCCCCATACCCCGCCAGCAAACGCGCCATGGAACTCTTCGCCCATTGCTACCATCATCTCTGGAAACTGCCCACCACGATCCTTCGCTTCTTCAACGTCTATGGTCCCCACGGCCGACCAGACATGATGCCCTGGCAATGGGCCACGGCCATCCACCGCGGACAACCCATTACCCTGTACGGCGCCGGCAAACTCAAACGCGATTGGACCTACATCGATGACATCGTCGCCGGCTTCCTGGCCGCGCTCGACAAGGGTTTGGAATACGAAATCCTCAACCTCGGCTGCTCACAACCCGTGGACAACGTTCAATTCGTGCAAATCCTGGAGGAACTCATCGGCCGCAAGGCCGAGATCATCGACACGCCCACGCCCGCCTCCGAGCCGACGATCACCTTCGCCGACATCTCCAAAGCCCGCAAACTCCTCGGATACGATCCCAAGATCACCGTCCGCGAAGGACTCACGCGATTCATCGACTGGATGCGCCGCGAAAACCTGCTCTGAGGTGCGCGACAACCCCTCCGCATTTCCCCCCTCTCCCTGTACTCAGAAAGATTTTCCCCCTCCCCATGTACTCAGGGGGAGGGTTGGGGTGGGGGTCGATCTACGAAATTGTTCTTGCCCGGCTCCTTACTGCTATACTTTCCCCCATGACCGATCCCACGCCCCCGCAAACCATCGACGATGAAACGCTCGCCCTGTTGCGCTGCCCCGTGACGCGCAGCAAGCTCCGTTTGGAAGAAGGATTTCTAGTCGGCGAAGTCGGCGGCTTGCGCTATCCCGTCCGCAATGGCATTCCCGTCCTGCTCGCCGAGGAAGCCCGCCTCCCCGCCGGCTTCACGTCCCTGGACGCCTTCCGCCAACAGTTCGGAGCGCGGTGAGGACCGCAAAACCGCCCTTTCATCCCCATCCATCGCCGCCCCCCCAAAAAATATTTCAAAAAAATCCGCGGAATTCCGAAAAACACTACCAAAACCTTCACCCGCGGAGCCATTATGTAGAGGGGCACACTTTTTCCTCTACTCTCTACTTTCCACTCACTACCACTCTAGCCCGGAGGGCTCCGTGTCGACCGATCTTGCAACCTCGTCGCCAACTCCAACGCCCGAGGACCCGGAAAATTATTTGTCAGAAACGGGACGTTTGGGGACATTTGGGGACATCGATCCGAATTACCGCCTCAACAACGTCCAATGCCGCGCCATCGAGCTCGCCCTTGACGGCCTGCGCACGTCCCAAATCGCCCAAATTCTCAAGCTCAGCCGCAAAACCCTCTGGCGGTGGAAAACCCAGGACCGCATCTTCCGCCAGGCCCTTGCCGACGCTCGTGCCGAGCGTCACGCTCTCGCCATCGAACGCTGCCAGACTTTCGCCGCCCGCGCCGCTTCCGTCCTCGCCAGATTTCTCGACGACCCCGCCGACAAGAACCGCATGCGCGCCGCCCAGCTCCTTCTCCAGGCCGCCGCTCGCTTCAAACCCCCCGAGCCCGACCCCTTCTCATTACCCTCCTATCCCGATCCCCCGCTTCTCACCCCGCTCCCCGCGCGCCGCCCCGAGCCGGAACTGGAACCCAAAATCGGATAAGTATGTCTATATCGAGCCAACAGCTAACCGGCCTTCCTTCGACCGATGACCGTTGCCAGAGCCTGCGCGATCAACTCCGAGCGGCCCAGGCCATTCTTCTTGGCAACCTTGTCCGCCTCCCGAAGCAGGCCTCGCTCCAACAAGATGTTGACTCGCTCGCATTTTGGAGCCCTGTGCCCACGGCTGCGCCGATGCCCGCGGGATTTTTCCCACAGCGCCCGTTCGGCCGCGTTCAACGGCCGAGTCTTGCCAAGAACCGACCCGTTCAGGTCCTTGGTCGCTTGCCGCAATTCGGCGGTGGTCATTTCCGTCCACGGTTTATTGGCTTTCATCTTTTTCTTCTCCGAAACGAATCAAAAGTGACGCGATCAAGCTTTCTCCTCTATTTGGCCGCCGGCGGGGCAGCGGTCTGAATATCCACCGATGCCGACTTCAGATCCGGCGCGGACGCGGTAAGCCGAATCGGCCCACCGGCTGACGTGGCCTTCACGATTGCCAGACAACGTCCGTGGTATGCGTGACGCCGTGTTGCGACAAACGCCTCGTGGCTGGACGGGTCGGCATTGTCAACGGCGGCGATCCTTCCAGGGCCGGATATCTCAAACCGAATCAGATCGCCCGCATCGGGAACCGTTACGCCGGCGGCATCCGTCACCGTGGCCCGCGCGAAACTCACGTCGTCCCAAGCGGGAGTCAGCATCCGCTGATCGGCGAGAAGAACGATTTTCGCCGGCACCCCGGCGGTGCGAAGTTCATCTGTCGCCGCCGCATCGCCGTTATTGCTGGCCACCGCCCGCAGCACGCCCGGCTGGTAGGCGACCTTCCAGGTCAGCGGCGAATCGTCCGCGTGGCGAAGTTGAGCGCCGAGCGATTTGCCGTTGAGGAACAATTCAACTTTTTGGCAATTGGTATAGACCTCCAGGTCCTCCACGTGGCCGGGTTGCGGCAAAGTCCAATCGGAGAAATAACGCGGTCGCGGCGGCGGGCCGGCATCCATCCCCGGCTCGGGCGCGGGCATTGGCTCGCGCGGCAGCGGCGGTAATACCCGGGCGAGGCGCACCATCGGGCTCGACGTCCACCAACTCATCCGCTGAAACGCCGACGGCCGCGCCCAGAGGGTGCGGTCGAAGAATCCCGATTCGTGGGCGATCATCGGCCAGCCGATTGATTCCCCGAGGTAATCGACGCCGGTCCAGATAAATTCGCCGGAAAATGCCGGATGGTCGCGCAGGGCCAGCCAGGTTTGAAGGTCCTGATGATTCTCGGTGCCGATGATCTTGCGGTCTGGTTTGGCCTCGTGGGCCGCGAGCAGTTCGTTCTCGCGGTAATTCTGGCCGACAACGTCCATCAAATCGGCAAAGCCGTTGTCATAGACGCGGCTGGCGTTGGGCCGCACCACCGCCAGGGTCACGGGCCGGGTTGGATCGAGCTTGTGATACAGATCGCGAAGGGGGATGAAGAGTCGAGTGCCGCGGTCATTATTGGGGCTGATGTCGTGAATCTCGTTTCCGGCGCTCCAGAGAACGATGGAGGGGTGATTGCGGTCGCGGCCCACGGTGTCCGTCACATCCGCTTGCCACCAATCCTTGAAGTAAAGATGGTAGTCGTTCAGGACGATGCGACTGCGCAGCGGGGTTTTGCCGACGGTCCAGACATCGAACATCTCGTCCATGACAAGAAAGCCCATGCGGTCGCACAAATCCAAAAACTCGGGCGAGGGTGGATTATGCGCGGTGCGAATGGCATTGCATCCGACGGACTTCATCGCCGCCAGCCGCCTCTGCCAAACGCCCAGCGGCACAGCCGCGCCAACCGCCCCGCCGTCGCAGTGCAGAGCGCAGCCGAGAATCTTGACGTTCTTTCCGTTGAGCCAGAATCCCGTCGCGGGATCGAAGTGAAACTCGCGGATGCCGAAATTCGTCGCCGCATCGTCCACGGTCTTGCCATCCTCGATCACTTCCGTCACGGCGCGATAGAGATTGGGCTGGTCGGGGTCCCACCGCAGGGGGTTGTGGACCAAAAGGTCCTGCGCCACGTCCATGGATTTGCCCGCTGCCAGCGCCGCCGGCGCATTGGCGAGGGTTGCGACTGTTTTCCCGTCGGGGCCGAAAATCGTCGTCGAGACGGAAACCTGGCGTGAATCATCGGATTGATTGACCACCCTGCTCACGACGCGCACGGTCGCCTGCTGATCGGCGATCTGGGGCGTCGTGACGTACGGGGCATATTGATCCAGATGAACCGGATCGCAAGCGATCAGCCGCACATGGCGGTAAATCCCCGCCCCGCTGTACCAGCGCGACGCGGGCTGCGCCGAATCGTCGCAACGAACGGCCAACACGTTATCCGCCGAGCCGATTTGAACATGGCCCGTCAAATCATATCGAAAGCTGACGTAGCCGTTGGGGCGATGGCCGAGATTAAACCCGTTCACCCAAACATCGCTGTTGGCCATGACGCCGTCGAATTCGATGAAGACACGTCGGCCGGCGTCAGCGGCGGGAAGGGTGAAATGTTTTCGATACCAGCCAATCCCCGCGGGGAAAAAACCACCGGATTTACCCGTGGCGTTGTCCTTGTCGATGGTTCCCTCGATGCTCCAATCGTGCGGAACGTCCAATTTTCGCCAAGCCAGATCGTCGAAATCCGCTGCTTGTGCGCCCGGCGCATCGCCGAGCAGGAACCGCCAATCGGAGTCGAACGGCGCAATCGTGCGCTGGTTGAACGAGAGGTCCGGCTGAGCCGCACACGCCGCCAGGCCGAAAAGCAACAGGCCGCCCCATATAACTCGGGCGACTATTGAAACCGCGATCTTCATTTGCGTGGTTGGCAAGGTGTTTTCCGGGCTCATTCCCGAAGTCTCTGCAATTCCTTCAATCTCAATCCGCGCCGAGAGAAGCCCATCGCCAGCTTATCTTACACAATACCTTCGACGAAACCGCCGAAAAGATGCTACAATGACAGGCATGAGCTTCACAGTGCAAGTCGAGGCCCCCCCTCTTCGGGAGGATTCGGACGGCGCTTTGCGCGTGGGGGAATCCCGCGTATTGCTTGAGCTTGTCGTTCAGGCGTTCCAGGACGGAGCAACGCCGGAAACGATCGTACAACGATACTCCACCCTGGCATTGCCCGACGTCTATTCGGTGATCAGCTACTACCTTCGCCATCGACAAGAGATCGAAGCATATTTGGCGCGACGCGAACAGCGGGCGAAGGAACTTGAACATAGAGCCAAGAGCCAACCGGATCTAGGTGAAATTCGGGCTCGGATTCTGGCAAACCGACAGGGTTAAATGTGACCCATGTTACGCCTGCTCGCCGATGAAAATTTCAACGGCGACATTGTACGCGGATTGTCGTTGCGTCAACCGGACATCGATCTTGTCCGTGTGCAGGATGTTGGCCTCGCCGGGGCCGAGGATTCAGCAATCTTATCTTGGTGCGTCGCGAACAATCGGATTCTTCTAACCCATGACCGCGCCACGATGCCGGTTCATGCCTATCGGCGGATGGACTCCGGCGAGAAAATGGCCGGCGTATTCGTAATTCACAACCGCTTCCCCGTTGGAAAAGCCATCGACGAAATTCTGCTGCTGATCGCATGCAGCAAGCAGGTGGAATGGAACGGCCGCGTGGTTTATCTGCCCCTGTGATCACAAAATCCCCACAAAGCTCTAATCCCTCAACGCCTGCAATTCCTTCAGTCGCTGGCCTGTCGGGGGTTTGTTTGTCTTCATCATCTCGACGAACGCATCGAACAAATACGCCGCATCGTGGGGGCCGGGGCTGGCTTCGGGGTGGTATTGCACGCAGAAAACCGGCAGCGTTTTGTGGCGGAATCCTTCCACGGTCTGGTCGTTCAAGTTGACGTGCGTCACCACGCCGCCGCAGGCCTCCAGGGATTTGCGATCCACCGCGAAGCCGTGATTCTGGCTGGTGATCTCCACCCGCCCGGTGTCCAGATTCTTCACCGGCTGATTGGCGCCGCGATGTCCGAACTTCAGTTTGTACGTCGATGCCCCGATCGCCCGGCCCAGAAGCTGATGACCCAGGCAGATGCCGAAGATCGGGACTTTGCCCAGCGCTCCCTCGATCGGCTTGATGGCATAATCCAAAACCGCCGGATCGCCGGGTCCGTTGCTCAGGAACAGGCCATCCGGGCGATGGCTGAGAATCTGGTCCGTGGTCACGTCCGGGGGCAGGACGGTGACTTTGATTCCGCGTTCGGTGAGATTGCGAAGGATGTTTTCCTTGGCCCCGCAATCGAGCGCCACGACGTGCAGGCCGTCGCCGCGTTCGACCTTGCCGAGCCGCCAGTCGCCCTGGTCCTGGTCCCAGGAATATTCGCAAGATGGCTTGACGGCCCGCACCCAATCGGCGCCTTCCATGGCCGCGGACTTGCGGGCGCGATCGACCAGTTCCGCATCGTCCAGAATTTGGGTGCTCAGGATGCCTCGCATCGCCCCGCCGATCCGAATTCGCCGCGTCAGGGCCCGGGTGTCGATCCCTTCGATCCCGACGACGTGGTTGGTCTTGAGATACTCATCCAGCGAAAGATCGGCCCGGCAATTCGAATACAGCGGCGACAATTCCTTCACAACGAACCCCGCGACGTGGGGCCGGCGGCTTTCGACGTCGCGCCGATTCACGCCATAATTCCCGATCAGCGGATAGGTCATGGTGACGATCTGGCCCTTGTACGATGGATCGGTGAGAATCTCCTGATACCCCGTCATCGAGGTATTGAAGACCACTTCGCCTTCGGAGGTTCCGCCCGCGCCGAACGCCCGGCCGGTGAAAACCGTCCCGTCCTCGAGCGCCAGCTTGGCCGATGGTTTTGCCTCAGTGCGATCCATGTTGCCCCGGGATTATAGAGCAAACCGCCGCCGATGCGCAAGCCGCGCTAAATTTGAGTGAAGATTTTTTGTGCGGTTCTCCGATATTGAGGCTGAGGCTGTGGGTCTCCGACCTTAAAAGGTCGGGCAGCCTGATTGAGGAGGCCGGTGTAACGGCGAGCACCGGCCTCTATTTTTTTGCGCTTTTCCCATCACTGCCCCGCCCCGCTCGGCTGCGTCGTCGCTTCCGGCAACTTCCGCAGCAAGGCCGGATCGAGCCACACAAACCGGCCCTGGGTCGCGTAATTTTCGCCGTAATCCACCTCGAGCGAAATCGTCTTGGCCGTCCCGAGCGCAACCACCGTCAGCGGATAAATCCGCCCCGCTTTCACGTTCTTCCGCTCCACGACCACTTTGTCATCCAGATAAATCCGCACGGTCACGTCCGCCAGCGGCGAATCCGAATCCACCGCGAATTGCGTACGAAACCCGGCCCACTTCCCATCCAGGTCGTAAACCAGCTTGGAATACGAATGACATCCGATGCCGCGATGAAATCCCGGATATTTTTCCGCGATCGGCGTTCCCTCCGCCACCGTCCGGTCGAAACGCGTGGGAAAATTTTCCGAGAACATCGGCCGGTAAACGTCCACCGACGGCTTGCGCGATGTCAGCCAACTGACGGGGCCGTCGAGTTGCTCGATCTCAAGCACGGACGAGGCGTCAATCTGCCGCGTGCCTTTGTCGTCCAGGGTGATCGTCAGTCGGTTCCCGGCCAGCGAGACGTCCGGGACGGTGATCGCATCATCGCCCGCCAATCGCACGCGGAAAGTTCGCTTATCTGGTCCCGCGGGATTCGTGGGCGCCGTTGAAAACAGAACGGCGTCAATCGAATCCCAGGGCGGCGTCGGCGTGGCATCGCCGGCCTGGATGGTCACTCCGGCCGGGGTGATCTGATTCACGATCCCATGCGTAGTATCCCCGTTCGCCAGCCGAACCACGTCATCCGTGCGCGGCCGATCGAGATCGCCCACCGCATATCCGCCGCGCACGATCCCGAGAACCAAGTCCACCGAAACTCCGATTTGGCCCAGGGGTCCCGCGTTCCATCGCAGGGTCTGGCCGTCGAACGACACCGGCTCGCCGTTCAACTTGTCCCCCGATCGGAAGATCAATGTAAACCGCGCCGCGCCGGCCGGCGCCGCGTTGGCGCCGTGCCAAATCTCCAGCACGTCGTCCCACGGCAGGACCGCAGATCCCGAATGAATCCCGCCCGCGTCGATCGAATCCACGGGGATCGGACGGGAATGGAATTGGGAATCGGTCAGGCTCCACGTCGCGGCGTGGGTGAGGGAGACCACGGACAGGAACAACCCCGCGACGAAAATTCGAAATTCGAAACTCGAATGACGAATGAAATTCGAAATCTGAAATTCGAATTTCGGATTTGATTCGTCATTCGAATTTCGAATTTCGAGTTTCCGCACTGCGGTTTGATTCGACATTCTGGTCTCGCGTCCGCCTTTCAACTTCCCTGCCCCTTCCCGTTGAACACGGGCAGATATCGATTCGGCATCTGAAGGATAATCAGCGCCATGGCCGTGCAATAATCCGGATCGACTTCTCCTTCCCAATTGCCTACCTCCTTGTTCTGGCGCGAGACCAGCAGCTCGCGGATGGCCGGATACCAGTCCGCCCAATATTTTCCGCCGCCGAGGAACATCGCCTGCACGGCGTAGTATTGCCCGTAAAAGAAATGACCCTGCTCGTCGAGCTGGTCGCGGCCGGGGATGAACCGGGCCAGAAAATCCAACCCGCGCGTCACCGCTTCGTCCTGAAATTTGCCGGCATAATAGAGCGACGCCGTTCCCGCCGCCGTCCGGGCAAACCCGCTTTCACCGCCCGTGGCCTGATAGCTGAATCCGCCATCGGGGTTCTGGCAACGCTTCACGTACGCCAGCGCCTTCTCCATCACCCCCGCGTCGGTCTTGATCCCCGCATCCCGCGCCGAACGCAACGCCATGATCTGGCAAATCGTCACCGAAATGTCCGCGTCCACGGGCGCCGGCTGATACCGCCAGCCGCCTTCCGGATTCTGGCATCGCTCGATGAGCCGAACCGCTTTTTGCAGGTTTTCCTTGATCTGGTCGTCGCCGGTCATTCCGTACACTTCGCCGATGAACAGGGTGGCGAATCCGTGGGAGTACATTTCGCCCTGCGAAGCGCTGGTGGTGAACAGGCCGGATTCCTGCTGGTTGCGCACGATGAAATCCACCGCCTTGCGCACGTTGTCGCCGTATTTCCCCCGGCCGGGGAGGTTCCCATCGGCCATGAACGCGACGCCGGAAAGCGCCGTGATCGCCGCCGTCGCGCCGTAGGCTCCGGAATTCCCGAACGATCCCTCGGTATTCTGCCGCGACGCCAGGTATTCCAGTCCCTTGGCCACGGCGATCGTCTGCTCCGGCGTGATCTCGGTTATCGCCGGCTTATCCGGCCGACTCGCCGGCGAATCGGCCATCGCCGCCGGAATACGCGCGAAAAGAAACTGAATTGCAACCGCACTTACACACAGACGCACTTTGACTTGCCGCGCGTTTCCGAGAAGATAAACCGCCAAGACTCGAAGAGCGCGAAGGACGCGAAGAGGATAGCGATAGCCATCATGGATTATGGCGAATTCGCGATCGCTGATTCCGACTGACGTTCTCATGCATTTCCTTCGCGCAACTTCGCGTCCTTCGCGTCTTCGCGGTAATCTCTTTTCAAGTGCGCCAGAACAACAAGACAACGTTGGAATAAGCAACCATCATTGATTCTGCCGATTCCCCACCGCCTGATAATACTCGTCGATAAACTCCTTGAACTTCTGCACGGGCTTTTCGCTGGCGGCTTCGATCACGGCAGCGCGCTCGCGCGGCGAAAGACTGCCCCATTCCTTCAGGCTCTGGGTGATATCGGCCGTCGGCGTCCCGCTCGTGTCCACGTCGTGGCCGGGGACGCTCTGGCCCGCGGGAGTATGACCGTTGTTCCGAGCTTGCTGCCCGTTGGGATTATTGTTGTGGGCCTGCGCCCCGTTCTGCGCGTCGCCCGGCTGGGGGGCGCTCGGCTTGGGCTGGGCGCCCTGGCCCTGCTTGCTTTCGGCTTCCTGCACCCGCGCCATGTCGATCAGGGCGTCCAGGTTCTTCAGAATGCGGCTTTGAATTTCCTGCGTCACCGGCCCCGGATCGCGATCCAACGACAATCTCTGATGCGATTGCGCCATCCGCCGGCCCACCTGGCTCACGTCATCCTTCATGGCGTCGGGGTTCGGCGAGGCGTCCCCTTGCAGAAGGTTCTGGGTCATTTCCTGATCGTCGATCGCGTCGCCGGACACCTGCTCCGAAACTCTGTCCTTCGGGTCCGGCTCCGGACCAAGCTTCATCTGTCCATGGCTGGCTTTCCGCAGAAGCTGATCGAGCAGGTTCCGAAGCTGCTCCTGCCGATTCCCCAGCGACACCAGCGCCGGGTCCTGATTCCCCAGCCGCTGGCTGATCGCCGCGGTGGACTTGTTCACCGCCTGCTGAAGCGCCTTTTCGAGACGCAGCTCCGCTTCCGTCGGCAATCCCGCGCCGCCCTGCCCCGAACCGCCGCCGCCGTTCTTATTGGCGAAGGGAATCTCCTTGGGCTTGACCGACAGGCTGTCGATCATCGCCTGAATCTGCTGTTCGATCCGCGTCTGCTCCGCCTGGGTGACAACGTCGGTGCGCGGCTTGGCCAGCAATTCCTTCACCGAGTTCATCGATTCCACGATGTCGTGATTCGCCCAAACGAAAACCACGCTGTCCAGGCTCGCCAGCGATTCCTCCAGCTTGGCCGTCGTATCCGCCAGCGTTCCCTGCCGCGGCGGAAGCTGATCCAGAAGAATCACGTCCCGATGCGCAAGCTGCCCACCGGCGAGCCTCGGGGCCACGTCGATCGCGGCGGTATCGGCATCGATCTTCTTCTGCTCACCCAGGATCTTCTGGTATGCCGTCCGGATCGCGTCCTTCCGTTGCTGGTCCAGCGCCCTGTTGGCCTTGGCGGCCTGCTCGTCAACCAGGCCCTTGGCCTTTTCCAAAGCGTTGAGCGCTTCCACCTGCGGCGGATCGTACGCCGCCGCCAGATGCTGCTGGTCCGTGCCGTCGTCCTGGCGCAGGGCGATGATCGCCCGCCCCATGCGATCGGCCGCGCGATTCAGAGCGGAAACAACCGCCGCGGCATCCGGCAACGCTTCGGCGGTTTTCGACGCGCCCCGGGTGTTCCGCTCGGTCTGCTGCTGCAAGCGGGTCTGAGTATCGGCGTCGGGCGTCGGCGGAAGGTGGCCCTTGGTCCGCTGGGCCAAATCCAGCAGGTGATCGATCGTCGCCGCATCCGCCTTGTTCAGGACCGCATCGCCGCGCAGCGCCATGTTGTCGTAGTTCAACCCCGATTGCTGCCGCAGCAGGTTGTTGATCTGCTCCTGCATGTCGGCCAGTTGCCGCGCCAGTGCCGCCAGTTGGCGGTTCTGCGCCTGTTCCAACTGGTGAATCATCATCTGCAAACCGATTTCCGCCTGGGCCTGGGATTGCTGGGCGTCGGCCTGCTGGTTTTGGCGCTGGGCGTCGGCGCTGGCGCGCATCTGCGACGCCACGTTCTGCTGCTGCCCCGTCTGCGCCGCCTGCTGCATCGCCTGCGACGACGCCGGATCGCTCTTCTGGAGTTGCTGCGCCGCCTGCTGCATCTGGTCCAGCGTCTTTCCCGTCTTGTCGGCCAGCGCCGCCTGCGCATCGGCGTTCGCCTGCTGCGCCTTCTGGTCAGCCGGGTCCATCTGCTCCGGCCGTTTCCCCAGGTTCCGCAGCCCGACGTCGTTGCTGGCCTGGCTCACCTGCCGCTGTTGGTCCAGGATTCTCTTGATCTGCTCGATCGCCTGCGAAATCCCGCCCGCATCTCCCATCCGCGAGATCATCTGGTCGAGCCGATCCGCCGCATCCTGCTGGTTCGACTCGGCATTGGCCAGTTCCTTGTTCCGCGCTGCCGCGTCCCGCGTCGAATTTCGCGCATCGTCGATCTGCCCGACCGCGTCCTTCATCGGATGCTCGGCAACCTGGTTCAGATCGTCGCGCACGTTGGCCGTCATTTGCATCAAATCCTGCGCCGTCGACTGGTTCTGGCGCATGCGGTTCAGGAGGTCATCGAGTTTCGCGGCGGCCTGCTTGGCCTGCGATGCCGCCGTCGCCTGCCGCGCCACCAGTTCCTGCGCCTGTTGCCGGTCCGCCCGCGTGAATTGTCCCTGGTTTTGCGTCTGGTGAAGCAAATCCTCGGTTTGGCCCTTCAGGCTGCGCTGGCCGTTGCGCAGGTCCTTCAGTTGCTCGCGCACCTGCCCCACCAGGTCCGTCATCAGCGAGGTGAATTGCTCCTGGCTCATGAGCGTGATGCGGTATTTTCCGCTGGAAACCCAGTCGTGATATTTCCCCTCGAACGCGAAGTTGTCCTGCGCTTCGAGATGATATTCCAGCACGTCCCCCGGCATCAGCGCCGGTGTAGCGGCGGTCTTGGCCAAATCCCACGGGAAATCCAATTGCCATCGCCGCCGGTCCCCCGCGGATTCCAGCCGGGTCCATCCCACCCCGCCCGCCGCCGTCCCGTTCTCGATCAGATCCACCGTCGAGAGCAGCGCCGGCTTTTCTCCAAGCCGATACACCACCAGCCTCAGCGACTTGATCGCGTAATCATCCTCGGCGACCGCCCGTAGCGGCACCACCGCCTGCGGCGTGCATTCCTCGTTGCGAGCCGGGCGCGTGATCTGCACCGACGGCATCTGGTCGGGATGAACGATCACCCGATAATCCGCCCCATCCTCGCTGGTAAATCCATCCCGGTCGAACGCATGCACTAGGAACGACGACGAATCGCGCGCAATCCATCGCCCCGTCACGGTATTGCCGATCGCCCCCTCCCAATTGATCGGCGGCGCCGGCTCACCCTCCTCCCCGGAGGAAAGCATCGGCGTCCGCGAAGCATCCAAATCCTTGTTAAACGTCAGCGTCAACTCGAGGCTCGAGCCGTATGTCACCGTCGCCGGCGTGGAATCGAACGGCACCGGCGCCGCCGGCTCATTGGTGTACGGCGGGGGCTGCACGATCAGTTGAGCCGATGAAATCGACAGCCGCCGCACGATCGCGATTGCCTGGGGCGCGGTCGCATCGTCGCCCGATTCAACCCACACGGTCATGCGCCCGCCGCCGCCCGGCGCATCCAGACTTGCGGAATAGACGCCGTTGGCGCCGCGGGACATGATCTGGGTTTCCGTGCGCCCGTCGCCGTATTGGTAATACACCCGGGCCTCGCGCGACGCCCGGTCGCCCTTGGTCAGCCGAATCCGCACGTCCACCGGCCGCCCCTCCGGCACGCGATGCGGCAAGCCGCCGATCATTTCAATCTGCACCCGCTTGGGCCAGGGATGGTCCGCGAATGGATTCAACAGCCGCGACATCGCGGGCGACAAATAATCCGATCCCACCAGCGACGCCAAAAGCACCAGGACCAATATCGCCCCCCCGCCGGCGGCGAAGGATTCCCACACGGGCTTGGTCTGAATCGCGCCCGATAGATCGAATCTTCCGGCCAACTCCGCAGCTTCCGCCACCACGCGGTTCTTCATCGCCTGCGAACCCGGCGTTCCCTTGGTCAAAAAATCGACGCTGCTCCGCAGCCGGTCCTTGAAATCGGGAAATGCGTGCTCCAGCCTGCCGGCAACGTCCGAGAGCCGCGGGTTCCTCATCGCCGGCCGGACCACCCAACGAGCCAGGAAATGCGCCAGGCACGCCAGCGCGACGGCCATGACGATGATCCGCGGAATCGCGGGCAGGTTCAGCAGGTAATCCAGCAGCACCGTCCCCAAAAGCAGCCCCGCGCCGACGGCGAGGAGAATCCCGATGCCATAGACCACGCTCAGCAGCCGAACCCGGCGCCTCAGCGATTCCAGGGTACTTATCAATGCGGTCGGCGGCATAAGGACTCGTTCTTCTTTTGCTATAACAACCCCAGCATCTTACGCACGATCCATTCTAGCGTGATCAGGCTGGCAAAAACGATCAAAACCACGGGCGCATTCCACAGCGGCTGGG
This sequence comes from Tepidisphaeraceae bacterium, assembly GCA_050010915.1. Taxonomy (GTDB): domain Bacteria; phylum Planctomycetota; class Phycisphaerae; order Tepidisphaerales; family Tepidisphaeraceae; genus PALSA-1353. The sequence continues at coordinate 17,515 of JBEKKC010000030.1, forward strand.
TGGTGTCGATGGGAATGATCTTCGCCGCCGAGCGAATCGCCGGCAACCGCGTCGCCGCCTCGGACAACGAAATCGGGGCTTCCGTCCCCAACCGGCCCAAAAATGACGTATCCACTTGCGGCTCGCGAAGTTCCATCTCCGGCTCCACAACCTTGAACGACAGCGATGAATCGCTCTCGGTCAAATGGGGCAAAATGACGCTGAACTGGCCTGTCCGATCGGCCGTGAACGACCCGCGGTAAACCGCGCCCCCCGAATCGACTTTCAGCAAATCCACCCGACGCACCGCCTGCCCCGTCGAATCGTCCACGATTTGGACGGACAGGGGCGAGGAAAGTTGCTGCATCAGTTCCGGCGACAGCGGCTGAAGCTCCATATTGACCTGCCCCCCAAGCTCATATTCATCCCGGTCGGCCGTAAACGTCAGCTTCCTTTGCCCGATCTTGCGCCCCCGCGCCAGATACCGCAATTGCTGCACCCAATAGTCATTGTATATCGACTCCCCCGTGTAAAACCGCCAGCGCCATGAATCGTCGATCGCCGAAAATATCGTCCGGCCCGTGCCGTAAGTCCCGATCACCATCACCGGCGCTTTCCGCCCGTCCGGGCCCAAATCCGTCGGATGCTCCGCCAGCGTGATGCCCACCCCCGGCTTGATCATGATCCCACGGCAATACCAGAAGATCGGCTGAAGATGGTTCCTGACGTATTCCTCGTTCTCGGCCCAATCGCCAAAGAAGTGGAAGATCGGATAATTGGCCGCCGCCCGCGTGAGCACTGGCCGAAAACCCTCGGTAATGGCCGTTCGCCCGTCGTCGGCCTCCGTGTGCGTGATGATGACGGGCAACAAAGACTCGATCGGCGTGTTGCGATACCCCTGCGGCGACCACCTCGGTCCGGCCACCATCGCAACGCCCCCGCCCTTTTTGCTCACGAAATCCGCGATCATCTGAAGCTGCGCATCCGTGAACTGCCGGGGATCGACGTCTCCCACGATCACCGCGTCGTAATCCAGCAGCCGATCCATCGTTTCCGGAAACGCCGTGATCCGCCAGGAATTGTCGTATTGCGGCCGATTCGGATCGTCGCTGCCTTCCTGCCGAAACGCCGGATCGGCGCTGGTCAGCAGACAGCTTACCTTCACGGTTTTGTCCCGAAGCAAGGCGTTCTTCAGATAGCGGTAATCCCAACGCGGATATCCGTCCACGTAGAGCACGGAAATATGATTGTCCAGGACGTCGAGCCGCACCGGATGAAAATTGTCCGCCGTGTCCAATTCGCCGGGCTGGGGCTTGGCCTCGACCACCAGATTGGCCACCGGCACGTCCGCCGCCGTCGGCTTGAACTGCAAATCCACCTGGAACGGCTTGTCATCGGCGGCTAGGACCGTCCGGGTGATCTCGTTGCCGGCATCGTCCAATAAGGGGACATTCATCTTTTCGCCGCCGCGCGTGATCTGCCGCAGCAGCGCCAGGGTCACCGGATGGTTCGGCTCGTATCCGCCGGCCTGAACGGTCACATGGAGGTTCGTGTAGTCGTCCACAAACGCCGCCGGCTCGAAATTCACCGATTGAACCGCGATGTTCCGCGGCATCTTCGCCGAACCCACCACCACGGGGATGATATTCACGCCATAGGATCTCACCGCCGCGACCGCCTCCGGCGGAGATTCGCTGGGGGTTTCCCGGCCATCGGTCAGCACAACGACCCCCGCGACGCGCTGCCCCTGCAAATCCTGCAACACGCTCGTCAGCGACGCGACGACCTGGGTGCCGTTGCCCTGGGCCTTCAGTTGGCGCAACGCGGAAACCGCCTGATCCGCGGCCGCATCGCTGCTTCGCGTCGTCGCCGCGCCCTCCGCGTCCGCGGGGCCGGGAATGCCGGCGATTTCCCTGGCGCCCCGGCTGAAATCATAAATGTGAACGTCGTGAACCGCCGCCAGCCGCCGCAGCAATTCGCCGTCCGAATCGCAAAAACGATCGATCACCGCATCCAACCGGCCCTTGGATTGTCCATCCCCCGACGCCGCATCGGGCACCTTCATGCTCAGGCTGTCGTCGATCAGGATGGCCATGACCGAGGGCTCGCGCCGCGCCTGCCCCAGCGTCAGCACGGGCCGGTTCAGCAGCACCAGCACCAGCCCCAAAATCGCGGCCCGCAAGCCACCCAGCAGCCATCGCGTCTTGGGCGTTTGCGCCTCGCGACGGTAAATGTAAACCACCAGCGCCAGCGCCAGAACCGCCAGGATAAAATTCCAAACCGCGGCCCCGCCGAGATATTGCTGCAACGGCCACGTCGGATTGAACTGGAGGGTCAGATGACCCTGGCGGCTCAAAAATCCGGCCGGCAGACCGAGGATGATTTCCAGAAGGCGCCGCATCCGATCATTTCCGCCAATGATGCCCAAACCGCATGGCCATGAAACATTCCATCGCCAACAACGCGAAGACCACAACCATGACCCCCCAGCCCAAATCCTTTCCCTGCTGCGCCTCCAGCGCCGGCGCGGGAACCGAATCGCCTTGCATCTCCATCTCGATGTCCCCGAGGGATTTTTTCACCTCGGCATCGTCGAGGGTCCGCACGTCGGCCTCCTGCGCCGCCGGCACGTTCACCGCGATCTTGTAACTGTCCGCTCCGGTCCACAGCGAATAAACCCCCGGCTTGGCCAGCGGCTTGCTCGCGTACTGGGATTGCCCGAAATACGCCGACGCCGCATCCGTCACCGTTTCAAGTTCCATCGGATATTGGGTCTGATTCCCATCCTTCAGCACCGGCGCCTCGGTCAAGCGGATCGACGGCGGAATCCTCAGCGAATGATTCGCCAAAACGTTCATCCACGAATCGTTTCCGCGGGTCGTGCCCAGCAACAACATGTGCATCAGCGCCGGATAGGCCGGATGCGGCATGAAGGTCGTCCATTCCGCGTTTGGATCGGCGCTGGTCGCGTAGAAGACCACCTGCCCAGCCCCTAGCGAATGAACCGTGATCGCCGGGTCCTCGGGCTGATTCGCCGTCGGGGCGTCCTTGCCTGCCGCCGGTAGAAAATTCAATACCCGCTCCGCCGACGAATTCTTCGGCAAATCCATCTGCCAATAACTGTACACTTCCGCCGAATCCATCCCCGTCTGTTCCTGGTTCTGGAAATCCGCCAGCAGGCGATTCAGCGGCCGATGCGGATCGAAATCGAATCGCCGCGGCGTCTGGTCGCCGGAAACGACGATCCGCTTGGTGAGCGGCCCGGGCAGGAGATGATCCTTGTAGAGCGTGGCGTTGTAATTCTCCGCGGTGACCGGATCGCCCATGAACAGCATCACCGTGCCCCCCTGGCGCACGAACTGTTCCAGTTGCGTCGCCTGGATTTCCTGGATTTGACCGACCCCGCAAAGACAAATGCAGCGGTAATCGCTCAAGACCTTGTCCCCCCATTCCAGGTCGCTGATCCGCTCGGTCGCGACGTATCCAGCCGATTTGGAATCGTTCGACGCGGCGGAGGCGAAGCCTTCGGCGGCATATCCGCTGGGATTCAGCGCCGCATCAAGAAACGCCCCGCTGGATCCCTGCCCGCCGACGCCCCGCTCCCCTTCCACGATCAACACCTTGATCTGCCCCACCACGTTCACCACGCGATACCGCACGTCGTCGATGGGAAGCCGATCGTCGCTCAGCAGCGACGCCGTGAAAACGTGAATCCCCGGGGTCAGGCCATTGGCCGTGATCGTCTGCGGCGACGCCGCCGCCGTCGCCTTCACGTTCATCACTCCCGGCGGAAGTGTCACGCCGTCCAGCTTCAGCACCATCCTCGGCTCCGTCGGACAGGGCCCGTAACCCCGAACGTCGGCGACCACGTTCGCCGGGAACCTGCTGGTCACCAGCGAATCCGCCGGCGCCAAATCCACCACCGCCTGGTTCCATTGCCCCGGCTTGCCGAGGTTGAAATGGGTGATGCCCGATTTGTAGAGATCTCCAAGCTCGCGCCCCAGCTGGCGAATCACCTCACCCTGCGATTGCCATGCCACGCGCGTCGAATCGTCGATCAGATAGAGGCTCTTGTTGGAATTCACCGGCTCCCGCCTGGCGATGTCCCGGGCCAGCGCCAGCGCTCCCGCTTCGTCCGTCGCGCCGTAGGATTGCTCGATCCGATTCACCGCATCCTCGGCGGCCTTCAGATCGTAAATCGGGGAAGCGACGATCTGCGCCGGCGGCGACGAGGCGGTCACGATCGCCACCGATTCCCCGCCGGAACTCAACCGCCGGATCAGCGCCTTGGCAATGATCTTCGCCTGATCCAGGTGGGTCTTGGCCCCGGCGCGATCGGCTTGGTAGGCCATCGAATAACCATTGCCGATGACGAAGACGTGCAGCCCGGTGCGCCGGCCCGCCAGATCGGCCAAACTGCTGTCCTGGCAACCCAGCGGGCGGGACAGCGCCAACCCCGCCAGAAGTAAAACCAGGCAGCGCGTCGCCAGCAGCAACAACTGCTCGAACCTCAGCCGGCGCCGATTCTTCTTCATCGCCCGGAGCAGGAATTCCATGGCCGCCCACGGAACCACCCTGAATCGCCGGCGATTCAGGATGTGAATCAGGATCGGCACCGAGACCAACGCCGCCCCCGCCCAGAAAAGCAGCGGGGAAACCAACGCGAAAGCCAGGGCCGGTTCGTACATGATGACCATTGCGGTGCTCAACGAATGCTCGCCGCCCGAACCGCCAGGAAGCCGCTCAGCGCCACGTCCAGCGGCTGACCGCTGTTCAACTGAGTGAAATCAATGTGCACTCCGCGGCACATCCTCTTCAACTGGGTCGTGAACGCCGACAGCTCCGCCAGATATCCCTGCCGCAAACTCTGCGGCTCGGTCAGCAGTTCGCCCATCTCCTCCAATCCCTTGAACAACGTCACATCCTGAAAGGGAAATTCCAGTTCCATCGGGTCCAGCACCTGAAACGCGATAACCTCGTGCTTGCGATAGCGAAGATGCCGCAAACCCTGCCGCACCGAATCCATGTCGTCGAAGAAATCGCTCAGCACGACCACCAGGCTGCGATGGGTCAGCTTTTCGGCAAGCTGGTCCAGCACCCGCCCCGTCCCCGTTTTCTTCAGCCTGGGAACCAGCAAGAGTTCGTGCGTGATCGTCTTCCATTGGCCCGGCGAATTGCTGGGCTTGAAATACCGCCGCAGCTCGTTGTCGAAGATCGCCAATCCCACCGAATCCTGTTGACGGATCGTCAGGTACGACAGCGCCGCCGCGATCGCGGTCGCGTGATCGTATTTGGTCCACGACGCCTGGCCCTCCCCCACCGAGCCGTAGCCCATCGATTCGCTGGCATCCACCACGCAGATCAGATGCAGGTTGGTCTCTTCCAGGTATTGCTTGAGATAAACCTTGTCGGTCTTGGCGAACACCTTCCAATCGACGTGGCGGATATCGTCTCCCGGCACGTATTGGCGATGCTGCGCGAATTCCACGGAAATTCCGTGATACGGCGAGCGATGCATCCCCGCCATCAGCCCCTCGACAATCAGCCGGGCGCGCAGGTCCAGCGACCCGATCCGCGCCAGCGTGCGCGGCTCAAGATAACGGCGATAATCGAGGGCGGGTTCGGACATGGGTCCCTAATTCGCCGAATCCATTTGGTGTCAAGTTCGGGAAGCTTTACTTCTGCCGCGGCCATTCACCCGACCGGACACCTCAAGTTCATCCGGTCTGAGCGTCAGGATCATGGAAATACGCAACAACTCGGGCGCATCCAAAGCCTTCCCGGCAATCTGCCAGACCTGATCCTGCCGCTTGAGTACATTCGATTTGGCAAAACCGCGCCAGACGACCGCCAATCGATAGCGGTTTGTTCCCGAAACACGTTCAACGTCGAACTTGCAACCGGCAAACCTGTCGGCAAGCGCGCGTTGCAGTTTCTTAATGAACTGGGGCGATTTCATTTCAGCCACGGTGTCAGCTCCTTCACACTATCCAAAAAGTGCGATGCGTTTTTCATGGTCTGGCTGTGCGTAGAGTACCTCGCGAAAATCGTCCACGCACCACAAATCCGATTCAGATTTGCCATCGACTCCGCACCGCCTTGCGTTCTTGCCGCTTCCATCTTTTTCCGGATATCGGGTAGCTTTTCCAACATGTCGTTCAATTCGTGCGAACGAAAAATCATTTCCCAGATGACACGATCGGATTTCGAAAGCTGCGCCGCATTTCGTTGCGAAGCCACCGTTGGATATTGTTCGGCGAGCCTCGCTTTGAGCAGGCACTCGACCACGAAGCCGGCAAGATAGAAAACTCCATTCGCCCTCGCGTTCAGGCCGCTGCTGCGAAGATAATTCGCGTCGTCAAAACGCCGGTCGGCGACCAACCGCAATTGGGAGGCGGTCAGCCACTGCCTTTGAAAAATATCGCCCATGTGCAATTACGCCGCCGGCGCATCCTTCATCATTCGCGCCGCGGTCCGGTCCAGTTCGTCATATTGTTGGCGCGGGATGTGCTCCAGCAGCCGTCGCACGAGGTCGTCGCTCTTGATCCCCTCGGCCTCGGCGTTGAAATTGGTCACGATCCGATGCCGCAGCACCGGCAACGCCACTTGACGGATGTCCTCCGTGCTGACGTGATACCGGCCCTTGAGCAGAGCCCGCGCCTTGCCGGCCAGGATCAGGTATTGGCTGGCCCGCGGCCCCGCGCCCCATCCGACGAATTCGTTCACGAAATCCGGACACCCCCCTTCCGTCCGCCGCGTGAGCCGGCTGAATTGCAACGCATATCGGATCACGTGATCCGCCACCGGCACCTTCCGCACGATCTCCTGAAGTTGCAAGACTTCCTCCCCGCTCAGCACGTGCTTCAACTCCACGCTCCGCGACATCGTCGTCAGACGCACGATCTGGAATTCCTCGTCCTCCGTTGGATATCCGACGTTGATGTTGAACATGAACCGATCCAGTTGGGCCTCCGGCAACGGATAAGTTCCCTCCTGCTCGATGGGGTTTTGCGTCGCCAACACAAAAAACGGCTGCGGAAGGCGATGCTGCTTCCCGCCCGCCGTCACCTGGTGTTCCTGCATGGCTTCCAGCAACGCCGCCTGCGTCTTGGGCGGCGTCCGGTTGATCTCATCGGCCAAAATCACGTTGGCGAAGACCGGCCCGCGCACGAACCGAAGCTGCCTCCCTCCGGTCGTCTTGTCCTCTTCAATCACCTCGGTCCCGGTGATGTCCGACGGCATCAGGTCCGGCGTGAACTGAATGCGGCTGAAACTCAATCCCAACGTGCGCGACAACGTCGAAATCAACAGCGTCTTGGCCAACCCCGGCACGCCGACCAACAACGCATGCCCCCGGCAAAACAACGCGATTAGAAGCTCCTCGATGACCCCTTCCTGCCCGACGATCACCTTGGCCAGTTCCGACTTCATGTCGTGGTAACCCTTCTGGAGCTTTTCGACGGCCGCCAGTTCGTCCCCCGCCAAGTCGCGCGGCTGGCCTTCCACGATGCCCAGTTGTGATTCCATGGTCCCGACCTCTCTTTTTGTGATGCTTGGCCGCTATCGCCGGTTGTTTCTATCCCAAGAACTGGGAACAATCCATAGACGCGCCGATGGCCTGGAAAGTTTCAAATGCCTGAACTGCCCGAAGTTGAGACAATCGTGCGAAGTCTGCGCCCGCGGATCGTCAAACGGCGAATCGACGCCGTGCGCATCCTCCGCGCGGACATCGTCCAGCCGCCGGACATCGCTCTGGATTCAAAGATTCTACGCCGCACCATCGTTCACCTGCATCGTCGCGGCAAAAAGATCGTCTTCGAATTAGAGGACGCCGCCCGCTTTTACATCCATCTCGGCATGACTGGGCGGCTGACCATCGACCGCCCCGACGCGCCGGTCCAGCCCCACACGCACCTCATCCTGCAAATCGGACAGGCCGAGCTTCGCTTCGTCGATCCCCGCCGATTCGGCGGCGTCTTCTGGCTCGGAACCGACGGCCGCCCCGACACCGGTCTCGGCCCCGAACCCCTGGAGATCACCGCCAAACAACTTGCCCGGCGTCTGTCAAAGACCCGACGAGCCATCAAAACCGCGCTGCTCGATCAGAAAATGCTCGCGGGATTGGGAAACATTTATGCCGACGAATCGCTGTTCAGCGCAGGCATCGATCCCCGAATCCCGGCCAACAAACTTTCCATGCCTCAGATCGCCCGCCTGAGCCGAAGCATCAAATCCGTCCTGAACCGCGCCATCCGCCATCGCGGCAGCACCCTTCGAGACTACCGCGACGCCGATGGGCGGCCCGGCGATTTCCAGAAAGTCCACCGCGTCTACGATCGCGAAGGGAAACCCTGCGCGAACTGCGGCCAGCCAATTGTGCGGATGGTGCTCGGCGGGCGCTCAACGCACTTTTGCGCGACATGTCAGCGGCGTTGATCAAAACAAGAAGCCCCGGATGTACATCCCGGGGCTTCGAATACCAACAACTCAAATCCAGACGAACTCTACTTCAGCAATCCTTCCTTCTTCGCCATCCCCAGCACCAATTCGACAACGCGGTTGCTGAAGCCCCATTCGTTGTCGTACCAACTCACGAGCTTGAAGAACCGCTTCTCGCCCTTGAGATTGTTTTGCAGCGTGGCCAGGCTGTCGTAGATCGACGAGCGCGCATCGTGGATGAAATCGGTGGAAACGAGTTCTTCATCCGTCACGCCCAAAATGCCCTTCAAATATGAAGTGGAGGCCTTTTTCAAAAGTCCGTCGATTTCTTCAATCGACGTGTCGCGGACCGACCGGAACGTCAGATCCACCACCGACACATCCGCCGTCGGCACGCGGAACGACATGCCCGTGAGCTTGCCCTTCATGGCCGGCAATACTTCGCCGACAGCCTTGGCCGCGCCGGTGCTGCTGGGAATGATGTTAATCGCCGCCGCCCGTCCACCGCGCCAGTCCTTTTTGCTTGGGCCGTCCACCAGTTTCTGCGTCGCCGTATAGGAGTGAATCGTGGTCATCAATCCCGTTTCGATTCCGATCCCTTCCTTCAGCAGCACGTGCACCAGCGGGGCAAGGCAGTTGGTCGTGCACGATGCGTTGGAGACGATCAGGTGCTTGGCCGGATCGTATTCGTTGTCGTTCACGCCGATCAGCAACGTTTTGACTTCGCCCTTGGCCGGCGCGGTGATGATGACCCGCTTGGCGCCCGCCGACAGATGGCCCTTGGCCTTCTCCGAATCATTGAACAAGCCCGTCGACTCGATCACGTAATCGACGCCCAGCGCCTTCCACGGCAATTGCGCCGGCTCCTTGGCCGCCAGGATGCACTTCACTGGAAAACCGTTGACAACCAGCGTATCGGCGTCTTCCTTGCTCGCGTCGCTCTTGCGGGTTTCCACCTTATGGTTGAATTTTTCCTGCACCGAATCGTATTTCAGTTGATAGGCAAAATATTCCGCGTCCGTGGAGATATCAACGACCGCCACCACGTCGATCTTCTTGCCCAGCAGGCCCTGATCACACAGCGCCTGAAACACCAGCCGGCCGATCCGGCCAAAACCATTGATTCCGACTTTCAAAGCGGACATGGTCCGCCTCCTTTCACAATTTGGTTATAAAAAGCGAACCGGCGTATGAGTCAGCCGGTCCAGCGATTTAGACTAGGAATCCAACGCGCGCGTGTCAAGGATGTGAAAGCGCTGTTATACTAGCTATGATTCAACCAGTGGGAATCCATCTATCACTCCGATGAGGATTGCCGAATAAGGGATAATCGTGTCCGAACCCAGCCCGCAAACCTCGCGTCCCCAGGGCCGCGCATTGATCGTCGGACAGCCCGCGTACCGCGGCGGACCCGCCGCTTCCCTCCATCGCCACGGATATCTATCGACCGAAGTCGATGAACCGTACGAGGCCATGGCCCAACTCTGCAAGCGCCCGCTGTTTTATTCCACAATTGTTCTCAGCCTTAACAGCCTCTACCGTGAAGAACTCCCCATCATCGCGTGCATCAAGCGCCGATTCTCCCATATCGACATCTGGCTCTCGGATACCGATGGCCGACAGGCCGCCCTCGCCGAAGCCGTGCGACAGGGCGCCGACGGCCTTTTCGCCAATGACGGCTTGCATCGGATTGCCCCCGGGTTGCCAGTTTCGGTATCAGAAATGAGCTTCCCGGCCCCCGCAATGGACATGCCAAACGGCCCGACGGACTCCCCCGACCCAGCTTCCCAGCGCGAAAAGTGTTCCGACCCGCTCCTGACCGCCGAGGAATTGCGCGCCCTGCTGCATGAAACCCCCAGTCCGAACCCCGGATAAGCCGCATTTTTGCTCACCGAGAATCCCCACGGCGGCGCCGTGGGCGTTCACAAACCAAAAAATCGGCGAAATATTAGACAGTTAACGCAACCCAACCCCGTTTTCGGGATACTATATGCACCAGATATGGTCCGGGCATCCCAGGAACGAGTGCTGCTCATCGGCGACATTGATCGCCAGATGTATTCCACCGTCACCCAAGCACTTCCCAACGCTCAGGTCAAGTCCGTCGCCAGCCTGTTTGACGGCATCGCCGAGCTTTCCAACGAGCATTACACGACTGTCATGGCCTCCGTCGAGCCGATGGAACGCCGACCGGAATCCGCCGTGCGGACCCTCCGCGAGCTCAGCGGCCATGGCCGGCTCCTCCTCTTCGGACATCCCACGCTCGAACCGCTCTCGCAAAAAATGATGGAATTCGGTTGTGACGATTACCTCATCACCCCCATCACCCCCGGCGAACTTCTGGAAACGCTCGGCGGCCCAAGCCCACGATGGGAAAAAAAGCCCGTCGAAACCACCCCGCCGGATGCCGTTTCGCCGCACACAGCCCCGCCGCGCGACGAGAAATCCTCGCCCCTTAGCCGCATTCCTTTGTCAAGCTTGGCGTTGGACGCCATGGTGCAATCCCCCCAGGACCCCATCGGAACCATGATCCGGCGGATCAACTCGATCCTGCCTGCGAATTTCAACGTATTTCTGACCCCTGCCGCAGCCGCCGCTCCTCAGGTTGCCGACGATCTGGTCGTTGTCACCCATCGGCCGTGCGATCCGGTCAACGGCAACGGACTGGGAAGCGAGCCCGAGCCATTTCCCGACTCACTGCATTTATCGCTTCCTCTCGATCACGACCAGGCCGCCGCCGCCGCTTTTCTTTCCGATTTGGCGAAGAACCTCGCCAAGCTGCGCGTCCTCTACGAGCGCCACGCGAGCTTGCAGCGCCTCGCCATCACCGACGACCTCACCGGTCTGGCCAACGGACGCTATTTCCGCCAGTTCCTCACCAAGATCGTCGAGAAGGCGCGCATCAAGCGATTCCTGGTCACGCTTTTCCTGTTCGACATCGATAATTTCAAGAGTTACAACGATCAATACGGCCACGGCGTCGGCGATGAGATCCTCAAGCAGACCGCCAACCTGATGCGGCGCTGCGTCCGCGATCACGATCTGGTTTCGCGCATCAGCGGAGATGAATTCGCCGTGGTATTCTGGGACAAGGAAGGCCCCCGCACTCCGCGCGAGCCGCGCCCCGGCTCCACCAACCGCACACCCCAGGAACCCCAGGACATTCTCGACCGCTTCCGAAATCTGCTCTCAACCCAGGATTTCCCCGGCCTCGGCCCCGGCGGCAAAGGCTGCCTCACCATCAGCGGCGGACTGGCCGTCTATCCCTACGACGCCCAGGACGTCAACCATCTCATCCAGGCCGCCGACCAGCAACTCATGTTCGGCGCAAAACGATCGGGAAGAAACTCCATCCACCTCGTCGGCGGCGATTGCCTGCCCCCGATCCATGCCACGCCCGAAAACCAGCACCCCGAATAGATTTCAAACGTTAATCGCGCTGATCTTGACGTGCAGTTGCGTCTGTCGATGTCCGATCTTCTTGTGATACCCCTTGCGGCGCCTGTACTTGATGGTGTCGATTTTCTTGCCCTTGATCGCCCCCAACACGTCTCCAACAACGCTCGCCCCCGCCACCGTCGGCGCTCCGATCTTCGGCTCGCCCTCGCCGCCCACGAACAGCACGCGATCAAACGTGATCGTCTTCTGATCGAGGTCCTCGCTGTCGATTCGGATGACATCGCCCGTGGTGACTTTATGTTGCCGGCCGCCGGCGTCGATTATTGCGTACATCGTGCAAATACTCCGCTGTTTAGCGGTAGGCTTCGCCTCCGCCGAGGAGCGGGGATTGTGGGCATCCTGCCGCGGATGTCAAGCGTAACCAATCCATAACGCCCGATAAATGACTTGACCGTCCATGGCCATTATTCGTTACTTTCTCACGGAAATTCGATTTCAGTGTGCCGCCGTGTTGCCCGATCTTCTTTGGCCAAGGTAACTTAAGTTCCTAACGCACCGGAAGAATAAATAATGAATCAGGTATTATTGGACAAGATCAAGAATGAGCCCCGGCTTCCCTCGCTGCCGGTCATCGCCATTCGTGTTCTCGAGTTGGCAAAACAAGAAACCGCCAGCCTCCAAGCCGTTGCCAAGGTCATTTCCAGCGACCCCGCACTTTCCGCCAAGGTCATCAGGACCGTGAACAGTTCGTTCTACGGGTTACCCCACCGCGTAGGCACCATCAATCACGCGCTGGTCCTTCTCGGAATGGAAACCGTCAAAACGCTGGCGTTGGGATTTTCGCTCGTCGGCGGCCTCAACGCCAAGAAACATCCCAAATTCGATTATCTGCGGTTTTGGCGGCAGAGCCTCTATTCCGCGGTCGCCGCTCGAGCCCTCGACAAGGCGTTGAAACGCGGCACCCACGAAGAGGCCTTTCTCGCCGGCCTGCTTTCCGACATCGGCACGTTGGCCATGCACCAAGCCATCGGCGAGCCTTATGACGAGTTACTGGCAATTTCCCAGGGAGATCAAGTCGAATTAATCCGCCTCTCGCGGCAAAAATTCAACCTCGACCACGCCGACGTGGGTGGAATGCTCGCCGAACACTGGAAATTCCCCCAGGCTCTCGTCGAGCCGATCCGCCAACACCACCAGCTCACGGGTCGCGGCCATCAATTTCGGCCACTGACCGAAATCGTGTACCTCGGGGTGCTGTGCGGCCAGACGTTTTCCGCCAAACGCACCGGGCTCATTCAACTGGCGACTCGGGAATTGAAGTCGCGCTTCCAATTCGATTCCGCTAAAATCAACTCCCTCTTCGCGCTGATCGACGCCCAAACCAAGGAATTGGCCGATCTGTTTGACGTCAGAATTTCGCCCGGCCGCAGCTACGGCGACATCGAGCAGGAGGCCCGGCAGATGCTCGTCGAATTGACTCTCCAGACCCAGATGCGCTCCCAGCAACTCGCCAGCGAAAACAAAAACCTCGAAAAACAGGCTGCAACCGACGGACTAACCGGCCTGGCCAACAGATCGGGTCTGGTCCCATTTCTGGCCGACGCCTTCGCCGAGTCCCAGCGCACCGGGGAGCCTCTTTCCCTCCTCTTCGTGGACATCGACAAATTCAAAGCCGTCAACGACACCCACGGCCACCAGGCCGGGGACGTAGTCCTCGATCGACTGGGAAAACTTCTCCAATCTCACGCCAAGAGCGGCGATCTCGCCGCCCGGTACGGCGGCGAAGAGATGGTCGTCGTGCTCAAGAAATGCGACTGCCAACGCGCGATCGAAGCGGCCGAAAGCATTCGAGCCGCGATTCAGGCCGAGTGCTTCGATTTTGCCGGCAATTCCTTCCGCGTGACGGCAAGCGTGGGCGTCGCAACGGACGCTCCGGGCGGGGGTTTTGGCTCTCCCGACGAGTTGATTGCCGCCGCCGACCACGCCGTCTACTCCGCCAAGAATGCCGGACGCAATTGCGTCCGCGACTATAAGGGGGGCGACCAGAAGGCGGACATTCATGATTTCGCCCGCACGCCCGCGATTTCAAATTCGCGCGCCGTCCCCTTGCGGCAATGACCTGCCGAAACGCATAATACTGGGTTCACAACGGATTTCCCCAGAGGCGGATGCGATGAAGCAATCGGACCAGGGCGGCGACGCCGAAGAATCCCAGGAAACCAGCGAGCCACCCCTGGTCCTCAGCCGCGATCAACTCGCCGACGTGCAGAAGTCCGCCACGCGGCTCATCGACGAATTACGCGCTATCGACGACGGCGACATGGTCGGCGAGATCATCGAAAACGCCATGAAGCTCCTCCGAGACCAAACCAATCGCGGCGACATCAAGCTCATCAATAAGTCCTTCAAGGAACTCCGATATGCCCTGAAGATCTTCGCGCCCTATCGTGACGTGAGAAAGGTGAGCATTTTCGGCAGCGCGCGGACGGAGGAGGCGCATCAGGATTACAAACAGGCCGCCGAATTCGCCCGCAAAATGGCCGCAGCCGGATGGATGGTGATCACCGGCGCCGGCGGCGGCATCATGGCCGCGGGGCACGGCGGCGCCGGCGCCGATCCCAGCTTCGGACTGGCCATCCGCCTCCCCTTCGAGCAGAAAACCAACACCATCATCGCCAACGACAAAA
>JBEKKC010000031.1:0-31131 GCA_050010915.1 Tepidisphaeraceae bacterium
GGCGGCGGCGTGGCGTACGAGGCGTCGTTGTCGCCGTTGTATTTGTTCCACAACCCGACCCACACGTGCTCGTCCCATTTCGCGCTGTACTCGATCGTCTTGACCACCAGAAACCCCGCCGCCCCCATCAGCGTCATCACCAGGCAACCGATCAGCAGTTTCTTCTGGTTCAACTGCGCCGCGCGCACGCCCCAGGCCATCGTCAAGCTGCTGGTGATGAGAATGACGGTATTGATGGCGCCCCACTTGGTGCTGAGGTATGCCTCGGCGGCGAACTTGAACACCAGCGGATGGTTGTGCCGGTAGATCGAATACGCGCAGAACAATCCGCCGAACATCAGGATTTCCGTGCCCAGGAAGATCCACATCCCCAGCTTGGCGGAGGTGAACTGCTGCTCGGGCGTATCGAAATGGTGCGCCAGATGCGGATCGTGGCCTCCCGGCCCGTGGGCACGTGAATGGGCGGAAATTTCCGTTGATGCCGTGCTCATGCGTTGTGCTTTCCCTTCATGATTCTCCCCTCCCCTGCTTCGCCCGACTTCGTTGCGCTTCTCCGAGGAGCTAACCGCGAAGGCGCGAAGGTCGCGAAGTTGCGCGAAGCGGCGTGAAATTCCGCGCTCTTGGAAAATCTTGGCGCGGAAAAAGGAAATTGCGGGATATCAACGAACGGCGCCAAGGAAACGCCAAGAAACGTCATTTTCTCTTCGCGCAACTTCGCGCCCTTCGCGCCTTCGCGGTAATCCATGTCGCCAGGCTCCGCAGCGCAAGGGTGGTGGCCAATCCAAGAAATTGTGCTTGCACGGCTCATTAGTGCGTTACCGGCCTGGTTCTATCCGCCGCCGGGCCCGTCGCCGCGACGGGCTGGGGCTTCCGCGGCACCCAGCCTTCAATCGACGGGTCATATTCCCAGGCGGCCAGGTTATAGGGATCGTCCACGACGGGCGGGGTGGCGAAATTGTCGTGGGGCGGCGGCGAGGGGCAATGCCATTCCAGCGAGTTCCCGCCCCACGGATTGGCCGGCGCCTTCTTGCCCCACAGCAATCCCGCCAGCCAGTTCAGCGCCACCGTGATCAGCGAGATCGCCATGATGTACGAGCCGATGGTGGACATCACGTGGTACGGCTGGAATTGGGCGGGATAAGTCGCCCATCGCCGCGGCGAGCCGTGCGCCCCCATCACGAATTGTGGGAAGAACGTAATGTTGAACCCAATGAACAGCAGGATCGCCGCAAACCGGCCCCACGCCGGGTTGCACATCTTGCCGAACATCTTGGGAAACCAGTGATACATCCCGGCCAGGAACGCGAACACCATGCTGCCCACCATCACGTAATGGAAATGCGCGATGACGAAATAGGTGTCGTGCAGCGGCACGTCGGTCGCCAACGCGCCCAGGAACAGGCCCGTCAGCCCCCCGATCGTGAACAGCAGAATGAACCCCATGGCGAACAGCATCGCCGGCGTGAACCGGATCGAGCCTCGATACAACGTCCCCAACCAGTTGAATACTTTTACCGCCGACGGGATCGCCACGCTGAAAGTCAGCAGGCTGAATATCGAATCGACCAGGTTGGATTGCCCGGCCACGAACAGGTGATGGCCCCAGACAAGGAATCCCAAAAGCGCCAGGGCCACCGAACTGAGCGCGATGAAGCTGTATCCGAAAATATGCTTGCGGCTATGGACGGAAATGACCTCGCTGATCACGCCCATCGCCGGCAGGATCATGATGTACACCGCCGGGTGCGAATAGAACCAGAAGAAATGCTGGAACAGAACCGGATCGCCCCCCAACGACGAATCGAATATCCCCACGTGCAGCAACCGCTCGGCAATCAGCAGCAGCAACGTGATCGCCAGCACCGGCGTCGCCAGCACCTGGATGATGCTCGTGGCGTACAGCGCCCACAAAAACAGCGGCATGCGGAACCAGGTCATCCCCCTTGGCCGCAGCGTATGGATCGACGCGATGAAATTCACCCCGGTCAGAATCGAGCTGAACCCCAGGATGAACGCGCCCAGCACGCCGGCAACCATCCCGTCCTCGGCCTTGGACGTGCTGAACGGCGTGTAAAACGTCCACCCGGTATCCAGACCGAATCCGAAGGGCAGGTGAATGTTGAACGCCGTCCGCAGAATCCCGCCCATCAGGATCCAGGTGAACAAAATGGCGCCCAGGCAATAGATATAAAAACTCAGCAGGTTCAGCCGGGGAAACGCCACGTCCTTAGCGCCCAGCATCATCGGCAGGATGAAATTCCCCAAAATCGCCGGGATCGCCGGAATGATGAACATGAACACCATCACCGCCCCGTGCAGGCTGAACATGTTGTTGTAAAACAGTTTTGCCTGCGTGTCGTGCGCCGGATCGCTGGGGAACATCCAGTGATTGGGCGTCAGCAGCGACGTGCGAAGCAGCACCGCGAACGTCCCGCCCAGCAGAAACGCGCTCAGCACGAACATCATGTACAACAGCCCGATCCGTTTGTGATCCAGCGTCAGCGCCCACGACAGAAAACCCCGGTTGTGCGTCAGGTAGTTGTCAACCTTCGGTTCTTTTTGCGACTGATGCTCTGCAATGGACATACGGCACTCCCAAACGAGAACTACTTCGACGGCCCGGTCGCCGCCGGCAACGCCGGATGATAGTTCTTACTGATCGACTTTATGTACGCGATGATGTCCCCGACGTCCTTCTCGTTCAGCAGTCCTTCGGTCGGCGGCATGATCGGCTGGAACCCGGCGATCGGATGCACGTTCGGATGCGTAATCACCTCGTGCAGGTAATCTTCATCCGCCATGTGCATCCCATCCGTGGTTTGCACCTGGGTCATGAACAAATCCTTCCAAGTCGGCGCCTTGCCGGTCGCCGCCCCGTCCGTGCTGTGGCACTGCTGGCAACCGCGCGTTTCCCACAGATATTTTCCCCGTTCCACCGGAGGCAAACCTCCGCCGCCGAGTTTACCCAGCCATTCCACGAAATCGGCCCGGGATTCCACCACCACGTGGTTCCGCATGGACGAATGGTCCTGGCCGCAATACTGCGTGCAGAAGATGTCCGACGTCCCCAGGCTTGTCGCCTGCACCCAGATCTTGTTGTAGCGTCCCGGCACAATGTCCTTTTTGACTCGGAACAGCGGCAGGTAAAAACCATGGATCACGTCGTCGCTGCTCAACACGAACACCACCGGAGTATTCACCGGGATGTGCAGTTCGTTGGATTGCTCCCCGTTGGGATACCTGAAGGAGTACGACCACATCCGGGCCGTCACGTCCACCTCATAAGCGTCCGGCGGCGGAACGGCCAGGTGCATGTATCCTTTGAACCCGTAAAAGAAAATGACGATCACGATCAGCGTCGGAATGAACGTCCAGGTCAATTCCAGCGCGGTGTTGTGCTTGGGCGCATCGAGCATCGGCTGGCCTTCGCGATAACGGTATTTCCACGCGAATGCCACCAGCAGGACCAGCACCAACAGGAAGAAAAAGACGCAAATCCAGTAGATGAAAAAGAAGAGCCAGTCCACCTCCCCGGCCATGGCCGAGCCTTCCGGGGGCATCCAGAATCCGCCCCAGGCGCCGCTCGCCAGGTTGTTCAGCATCGCGTTCATCAAGTCATTCCGTCATTTGTCATTTGCTGTTGGAGGCTTCGGATGCCAACCGCGCCATACCATCCAGGAAATCGCGCTTCCCAAAACCAACATCGTCAGCACGCCGGCCATTCGCATCAGGTTCATCGCGGCCCAAGAGTATTTGCCGGCCGTCGGGTCCCAATGCAGGCAGATCAGCAGGATTTGATCCACCGTGGTTCCGATCTTCCCTCGCGATGCTTCCACCAGCGACAGCCGAAGCGTCTGCGGCGGAAAACTCACGCCGTACAGATACCGCGAAATCCTTCCATCCGGCGTGATGATCATCGCCACCGCAGGGTGGGCGAACTGGCCGTTGTTGGCCGGCTGATACCGGAACCCCACCGCCGTCGCAATCTCCTCGATCTCTTTCGGCTTCCCGACCAACACGTGAAATCCACCGGCCGATCCCGGCTTATCGTATTCCATCACGTAGCTGTTTTTCTTCAGTTTCGCCAAATCGGGCGAATCCGTCGGATCGATGCTCACGAACACGAAATCGAAATCCTTCCCGATATCCAGATCGATCTTCTTGGCCGAATCCACCAGGCTTCGCGAAATCGTGTCGCACAGCATCGGGCATTCGAGATACCCCAGTTGCATCAGGATCGGCCGATTGGGGCGAAGCAATTGTGCCAGGGTCACGAACTGCGCGTTTTCGTCGTAAAACTGCACGTCCAGCGGAAGCTGGAGATTGAGATGCTCATCCACCCCGACGTTGCGATACGCCGCGGGCAATTGCGTGCCGGCGGCGGGATTGGGCACGTTATCCGCGCACGCGATTCCCGCCATCGCCGCAACCGTTGCAATCCACAGCGAAGATATAAATCTCGCGGTCATGCTACGGCAGCTTCCCTTCATGCCTGGCCAGATACGCCATGGCCTGGCCGATCGGGACTGTCACGCGGTCCTTCTTTTTCTCGTCCACCCAATGCGGCTTGGCGTCCAGCGCCAGCTCCTGCCCCTGTTTTAGCTGGGCGAAGGTAACGGTCGGCGAGTCCGGGCTGAGCGCCCGCTCGGTCGCGTCGTGGGCCTTGAGTGCGATTTCTTGCATCTCCTCGCTCTGATACCACGCCTGCGTCCCGATGACGATCACCAGCAGCAGGACGCCAGAAACGATCCCGATCGTCAGCAGCAGCGATACGTTGACTTCCTGTTTGAACGCCATGACCAACCTTCTAGAAATTCTCGAACGCGAGCGAATCGGGCAGCCGCGGATCGCGTATCGGCCGCACGGAATCGTGAACGGCCCGCCGCACCACGAACGCCATGAAAATCCCGCCGATTCCCACGAACACCGCCAGGTCGATCAGGCCCGCGTGGAAAACTCCGTCCAGATTATTCAGGCCGGCATCAAACTGCGGCATGATCAGCCAGAAAACGTCGACCCAGCAGAACGCCAGCATCCACACCGCCCAGAACGTCAACGCGGCCGGGCTGCGCTTCACGTGCCGCGACAACAGCCCCGGAAACGGCAGCAGGAAATGCCCGACCAGCAGCGCTATAACCACCGGCGTAAACTCGTTCGGCGAAGCCGTCGACGCCCCGTGCCGGCGGAACCAGGCCGTCTCGTCCGGGATGTTTCCGTACCATTGCAGCATGAACTGGCTGAAGGCGATGTATCCCCAGAAGAACGTGAACCCGAAGAGGAATTTCCCCAGATCATGGAAATGCTCGGTCGTCACGCTCTTGGACAAAAGTCCCTTGTCCTGGAGAAGCCGCACGGTCAGGATCAGGCTTGAAAACACCGCCACCGCGCAACCGGCGAAATAGTAAACGCCGAAGATCGTGCTGTACCAGAGCGGGTCCAGGGACATGATCCAATCCCACGCGGCGAACGTGAGCGTCAGTCCGAAAAGCACCAGCCCCAGCGGCGCCCACCACTGCATCCGCCGCGTCAGTTCGATGTCGCCCGTCCGGTCCTGCTTGACCGATTGCTTCCAATACCAGGTGCCCAGCCAGGACCAGATCACAAAATAAACCACCGCGCGGCCGACGAAAAACCCGCGCTGGAGCCACCAACCCTTGAATCCCTTGTCCACGCCCCAATCCTTCACCGCCCAGGGATAGAGCGAGCCATGCCCCACGATCACGGCGGCCAGGATCGGCACCGACAGCACGGCCATGAGCGGCAGACTCGAGGCGAACCATTCCGCGATTCTCCGCACGGTCACGCTCCAACCGGCCTTGGTGGCATGCTGCAACATCACGAAGAACAGCCCGCCCAACGCGATCGCCAGGAAGAACATATACCCGACCAGATACGAGTAGAAGAACCTGCGGAAATCGTCGTTGGTGAAATATCCCAGGATCACGGCGCCCACCAGGCCCACCACGCCCACGACCTGGGCGCCGACGTAAAGCCCGCCAACCTGGTCGCGCAGATTCAGGTCTTCCACTTCGCCGGAATGTTGCGGATCGGTTTCCAAGTTCTATTTTCCCTCCAGCGTGTCCCGCTGCGTCTGGCTCAGGACCGACTGCGGCGCTCCGCCCTGGCTGAGTTGCAGCGCCCGCACGTACGCCACGATCGCCCACCGGTCGTCCGCCGGAATCTGCGGCCCGTAGCTGGGCATGCTCCGAATCCCGTTGGTAATCGTGTTGTAAATCTTCCCATCCGGCTCGGCGCGGATCGTGTCGCTGGAAAGCTGCGCCGCCGGCGTCCAGTTCACTCCGATCGGGTGCGCCGGATCGGTGTCGGTCGCCTTCAATTCCAGCGCACGCTGATTGACCGGGCCGTGCCCGGAGCCGTCGTATCCGTGGCAAACATAGCAATAAATATTGAACCGCTCCTGCCCGCGCTTCAGCAGCTGGGTCATCTTTGTCAAGCGGTCCTTATCGTTCTTCGCCTCCAGAAGCCGCCCCGGCAGACTGTCCGCGAATACGATCGTCCACTTCCCCGTCCCGTCGTTCTGCCGCACGAAACCGTGGTAATAATTGTCGTCGTTTTCCAACGGTCCGTACGCGACCGTTCCCGGAATTTTCGGCCGCATCGCCCGGTCGTCCTCGAACAGCCAATTCGTCATCTGCTCCTTGAACTTCGGCTGGATTCCCATGTCCTGCATGAGTTGAATCCGCGGGTCCGCCGAGCTGGAAACCCGCGCCCGCGAGATGATCGCCAGCGGCAGCCACGTCGCCACCACCCCGATCAGCGCAATCGCCACCATCCAGAACGGCGGACGCGGCAGCCGCGGCATCGGCAACTCCACCGGCGCGTAGTACGTCGGGCCGTACTGCGGCTCCTCCGAACCCTTCGGCTCCTCCGGCGGTGGCGAACTTTTCGATTCTTCAGACATCCATCAATCCTCAATGCGCTCGACCGCGGTCGCTCCAACCGATTTCAAAAACTCCTCCGTCGCCTTCTCTTCAAACTGCGAATCCGTTTCGTCGATCCAGATGAAGAATTTGTCGTCCGTCACGCGGCGGAATCGGGCGCTCTTGAACAGCGGATTATAGAGCAGCGGCAGCCGGTTCAGCCCCAGCATTCCAAACACCGCCGTCAACGCCGAGAACAACACCGTGCATTCAAAGATGATGGGGATGTTCGCCGGCAAGCTGAACAGGGGCTTGCCGCTGACGATAATCTGGTAGTCGAAAGCATTGCAGAACCATTGCAGCGCCAGGCCCGACGCCAGGCCCGTCAGCCCGCCGCAGAGCACCAGCCAGGGCAGAACCGTCGGCCGGATTCCGATCACCGCATCGATTCCATGGATGGGAAACGGGCTGTGCACGTCCCAGACCTTGTACCCGGCCGCCCGCGTCTTCTGCGCGGCCAAAACCACGGCCGACACGTCCGCGAACTCCCCCAGCAGGCCGGTCAGCATCGGCTCGGTGCGAAGCAGCGCCGCTTCGTCGTACGTCTCTTGCCCCTCTTTGAGTTCGGTAGACATAAGACCAAAACCTCACCGGTTCTTCAGCCGCGGGGCATCCCTGTCCGGATCGTGATGCTCGTCCGGACGGTAATCCGTCCGCTTGGCATCCTCGCCGAGCAACTCATGGGCATGCGCATGCGCCTGCGGCATCACCGTCTTGATTTCCGCGATCGCCACCGTCGGCAGATACCGGCAGAACAGCAGAAACAGCGTGAAGAACAACCCGAAACTTCCCGCCAGCGTGCACAAATCCACCCACGTCGGCCAGAACGCGTGCCAGCTCGACGGCAGAAAATCGCGCGTCAGCGAGGTGATGATGATCTCAAACCGCTCGAACCACATCCCTGCATTGCCCAACATCGCCACGATCCAGAGCAGCAGCATGTTCGTCCGGACCTTCTTGCTCCACAGGAGCTGCGGCGCCACGACGTTGCAGAACGTCATCATGCACCAACTCCAGCAATACGGACCCAACACGCGGTTGTGGAACGTAAACGCTTCGTGCGGATTGCCGCTGTACGCCGCGATGAAAAATTCCGTCATGTAGGCGTATCCCACCATCATGCTGGTCGCCAGCGTGATCTTGGCCATGTTGTCCATGTGCCGCAACGTGATGATGTCCTTCAGCCCGAACAGCGCCCGAGCCGGAACCGCCAGGCAGATCACCATCGCAAACCCGCCGAAGATCGCTCCGGCCACGAAGTACGGCGGAAACACCGTCGTATGCCAGCCCGGAATCTGTGAAACCGCGAAATCGAAGCTCACCACCGAGTGGACCGAAAGCACCAGCGGCGTCGCCAGCGCCGCCAGCAGCAGGTACGCCCGTTCGTACCGATGCCAATGCCGGCTCGATCCGTTCCATCCCAACGCGAGAAGCCCGTACACCACCTGCTTGATCCTATTCTTGGACCGGTCCCGGAACGTCGCGATGTCCGGCACCATCCCGACATACCAGAACAATAGCGACACCGTCGCATAAGTCCCCACCGCGAACACGTCCCACAGCAGCGGCGAACGGAACTGCGGCCACAAAGTCATCTGGTTCGGGATCGGGAACAGCCAATACGCCAGCCACGGCCGGCCCACGTGAATCCCGGGGAATAATCCCGCGCAGCAAACCGCGAAGATCGTCATCGCCTCGGCCATCCGGTTGATGCCCGTCCGCCAGTTCTGACGGAACAAATACAAAATCGCGCTGATGAGGGTTCCGGCGTGACCGATCCCGACCCAAAACACGAAATTCACGATGCCGAATCCCCACCCGACCGGCTGATTGTTGCCCCACACTCCGACGCCCGTGAGAAACAAATATCCGATCATGGCCCCGAGCAACCCGAGCAGCGACAGCGAAATCCCCATCGCCACGTACCACGCCTTGGGCGGCGCCGGCCGCTCGGCGACGCCGGCCACCGTCGCCGTCACCGCCGCGAAATCCTTGTTCCCCGTTACCAGCGGCGCCCGGAACCGCGGATCGTCGGTGGTATTATCCGCTTCGATCCCTGCGGCGATGCGGGCGAATTCGGTTGTTGGAACGCTTGCCATTACGCCTCCACCGGATTGCTCACCTTGGCCAAATACTTGTTCCTGGGCTTGGTCGCCAGCGCCTCATCCAAGAGGCCATACGCCCGCGGATCGTTGTGCGAACGCAAAACCTTGGATCTCCGATCGTTCAAATCGCCAAACACAATTGCCTGCGTCGGGCACGCCTGTTGGCATGCCGTCATGATGTCCCCGTCGTTCAGTTTTTTGCCCTGGGCCCGTTTGGAAATCGTCGTGTTGTGAATCCGCTGGATGCAGAACGTGCACTTTTCCATCACGCCGCGCATCCGAACCGTCACTTCCGGGTTGAACATCATCTGCTTGACCTTCGGGACCGTTTCAATCTGCTGTTGATCGGGAAGGTTCAGCCACGGCTTGGGATATTTATCGTGCCGCGGGTCCTGGCTGTGCCAATCCAGATAATTGAACCGCCGGACTTTGTACGGGCAATTGTTGCTGCAATATCGCGTGCCGACGCAGCGGTTGTACACCATCACGTTCAGCCCCTCGGTATCGTGAACCGTGGCCCCCACCGGGCAAACCTGCTCGCACGGCGCATTTTCGCAGTGCTGGCAGGCCACCGGCTGGAACACCACCTCCGGATTGGGATCGTCCGCCTCGCCCTTGAAATACCGGTCGATGCGAATCCAGTGCATCTGCCGATTCCTCAGCACCTGGTCTTTGCCGACGATCGGAATGTTATTTTCCGCCTGGCACGCCGCCACGCACGCATGGCACCCGATGCACTTGGAAAGATCGATCGACATCGCCCATTTGTGCGTCCCGGAAAACTCTGCGTCCGGCGGCTTGTAAAGCTGCAATGAGACCGTCCCATCCTCGTTTTTCGCCAGCAGTTCCGGATCTCGCTTCAAATCCGCGACGGTCGCCTCGCGGATCACTTCCGCGCTCTTGTATTTCTCGCCCACCTGCTTCTGCCGCATCTCGATGCCAAGCTGGTCGATCAGATGATGGTCCTGGGTCGTGGCCAGTTCGTAATAGTCTCCCGTCTTGCTCACCTGCGCCGGCGCGAAGAACATCGCGCCGCTCTTCCGCAGCGCATAGGTATTGACGCCCACGTCCGAGCCGATGTGCTCGCCCAGCGTTCGCCCATATCCCAGCGCCAGCCCAATCACGCCCACCGGCTGCCCCGGCAACACAAATGCCGCGATCTTCACCGAACTGCTTCCGACGGCGATCTCCAGCACGTCCCCGATCCCCACCCCGAGTGATTCGGCATCCTTCTTGGATATCAACGCCGCGTTGTCCCACACGATCTTCGACAGCGGATCGGGAATCTCCTGCAACCATCCGCTGGTGGCGAACCGCCCATCGTACAGCTTCGAATCCTGAAGGAATCGAACCTCGTATCCTTGTGCGACGGGATACTGCTGCGCCGTATGGAAATTGACGTGCCCGGATACTTCCTTAAATCCGCTCTTGGCGATCAGTCCCTCGTTCAGTGCCCGCCGCCACGCGGCATCGTCCATCTCCGCGAACGTCTTGCGCACGATCTCATCGCTTTGGGTTTCCGGTTCCCCGGCCAGAAACGCCAGGACCTGGTCCGGCGTCTTCCCGCCATACAGCGGCTCGATCAGCGGCTGACAGATGCTCACCGTCCCATCCCATGCCCGGCAGTCCCCCCAAGCTTCAAGAAAATGCGCGCGCGGCAAATGCCACAATGCCGCGTGCGACGTCTCGTTGTCGTACAGGCTCAGATGGATCGACGTCGCCGCCGATTTCATGGCCGACGCGAAATCCAGATCGGCCGGCGAATCGTACGCCGGATTCCCGCCAAGAATCACCAGCGTGTCGATCTGCCTGGCCTTCAGCTTGCTCGTCAAATCCGCGATGGAATCGAAATGGTTTGTCGCCCGATCGCCGTCCGGGTCTTCCACAAATGTGAGCGTCGCTCCGATTGCCCCAATCTTCTCGTTGATCGCCAGCGCCAGCGCGTGCAATTCCGAACCATGCTGAGGACCGACTAGCACCAGGCTCTTGCCGGAGTTGTCCGCAATATCCGCCAGAAGGTGCTTGATGAACGCCTCTTCCTCGGCGGCCAGCGTCATATCCGTGCCGCCCGCTCCGAGTCGCGCCGCCAGCGCCGATAAGATCGCCCCGATCCGCGACGGCCGCACCCCCAGCCGGCAATCCGCCACGCTTCCCGAGATCGTCATCGCGCTCTCGATGGCGTAGACCCGGCTCATTTGTTTCTTCGCGTTCGGGCGATTCGATGCCCACTCAAATGCGTAATGCACATGCGCCGGATGCGTCCCCAACGGATCGGCATCCAGCAACGCCAGCACCATCGCCTTGTTCAGATTCAGCACTTGCCGCGCCGGCCGGCCCAACGCCAGTTTCGCCCCGGCGATTTCGTTGTCCCGGCTCAGCGGCTCATATTCGAAAAACTCCGCCTTGGGGAAGCGTTTCAGCACCGCCGCCTTCAGCCGGGCCGTCGTCAGGCTCGAGGTCGATTCGCCCAGGATCGCCAGACCCTGGCCCTGATTGGTCGTCAGCGAATCAATCACCGCGCTCATCCAGTTGGTAAACCGGTCCCAATCGCTCGCCACCTGCGTGGCTCCGGCGCGGTTGACCACCGCCTGGCTCCGGTCCGGATCGTAAATCTCCAGGATCGCCGCCTGCGCGATGGCATCGGACGCCCCGGCGCGATTCGCCACCGTCTGTGAATACGGATGCGATGGATTCCCCTCGATTTTAATAGGCCGCCCGTCGAAGCTCGTCACCAGCAACGGACTGCCCACCCCGTTGATTTCCATCGCCGTGGCGTATTGCTCGGGAACCCCGGAAGTTCGATTCGGCGGATTGCTCGTGTAGGGCGCCAGCTTCTCCTGCGGCCAGCGGCGGCATCCCGTCAGCGTCATCCCCGCCAACGCCATCGACGCGCTCATCAGCTTCATGAACCGCCGCCGCGTCAACCCCGGCATCGCCAGCATCTCTTCCGGTTCGTACGAGGCGAACTCCTTCTCCGCCGCGGCGCGCACTTCGGGCATATCCGCCAGGTGGGCCAGGCTGCGCCAATATTCACGTTGCGCCGAATGATGCTTCATGGTCTCACCGATGGCACGTCGAACAACTCTGCATGTACGCCTTGTCGTGGATCGAATAATCGTTCAAGCACTTCGCCGCCAGCGCCGCGGCGTCCGCCGGATCGGCCGGCGGCGTCCAGTTCATGTCCGTCACCGACGCGCCCTTCGGCCGAAGGTGCGGACCCGGATCGCGATGGCAGTCCAAACACCAACTCATGCTCAGCGGTTTGGCCTGGTAAACCTGCTCCATCTGGTCGATCCGCCCGTGGCATTCGATGCATCCCACTCCATGATTCACGTGCGCCTGGTGACTGAAATAGACGTATTGAGGCAAATCGTGAATCTTGATCCATTCCATGGGCTTGCCCGTCGCCCAACTTTCGCGAATGGGCGCCAGCTTATCGCTTTGCGTCCGGATATTGGTGTGGCAATTCATGCACGTTTCCGTCGGCGGAATGGCCGCGAAGTTCGCCTTCTCCACCGTCGTATGGCAGTACCGGCAATCGATCCCCAGCTTCCCCGCGTGCAGCGCATGGCTGTAGGGCACCGGCTGCACGGGCGAATATCCCACCGCGGTTGTTTTCGGCGAGGCGCCCAGGCCCACCACCGTCGGAATGTAGAACAGTCCCCCCACAACCCCCATCACAATGGCAGGCAACAGATAGTTCGCCCATTTGGGGAACACAAACGGCTGCTCATACCATTCCTGCGTCATCGTAATTTTTTCTGCAAGGTCCGGCGTCCCTGAACGCCATCACCCATGACCACGGCGCGGATAATACCAACGACTCGCCTCACCAGCGATGCCAAGGGTATGCGGCATTTAGTCGCGCGATGAATTTACAAAGCTCTCCCCCGAATGCAATGCCGCGCGCACAAAAACCGGCCGAGCCTCCCGCCTCGACCGGTCTATTGATCGCTTCCATCAAGCCGGGTCCGCTCTCATTGCGGAGCCGCCTGAAGGTCCGCGGCCGTCAAATTACCCGAGATTCCCCTATACCCCTTGTCTGTTTTGTACCAGAAGATGACGGAATCCGAGTCGCCCATCGTTTTGCCGGCGCCCAAATACTTCCATCCGTCCTTTGGCAAAATCCCCAGAAACTGCTGGACACCCCAAAACCGCGTGATCCATTGCATATCGGCCGACGAAGGCGTGAAGTGCATCCACGCCAGCGAGGGATTGGTCGTCGCGGTCTTCGAGAGCGAGAGCGACTTCCGCATCACCAGATTCATATATGGGCCCATGTCGTCGAGCTTATCCGGGAATTTCCCGCCGGCACGCTGCGCGTATCCTCGCAGCAATTCCACCAGGTTCTGCTCGCGGTTGCTGATATCCGGCAAATCAAAGGCAAGGCTTGTAATCGTATATCCTTTTGGAATCTCCTGGCTGAATGCATCGTCAGGCGCCGCTGGATCGAAGTCGAAATCCGTCAGGGACGCGGTAATTTGCTGCCCCATCATATTCATCGTCATGTCGATGCGAATCGGCTCGCGCGTTTGCGGGTCGGCCCAGATCATCCATTCCTGCCCCATCACCTTTGCGTTGAATTTCTGCGCTTTCTTCCCATCGATTTGGGCCCTGCCCATGTCATTTGCCGAATCGCCCTCCAGCTTTTTGAATTGCTCCAATGGGTCTCGCGAGGCATTGGACTGCTTCGGCATGTTCTTCATGTCCATGACGATCGCGGTTTTGGTCTTCGGCATCAGTTCCACCATGTGCCCCGTTTTCTCGTCCATCACCGTCCGCACACCTTCATCGCTCTGGATTGACGCCTGCCCCTGATCGTTAATCAGGAACTTCATCTTCATCGTTTGTCCCGGCACGGTCTTGGCCACTTCCGGCATGGAGACCGTTTCCACAAAGCTCACGAGATGCGCGCTCCGCACCCTTTCCACGATTTCCCCAAACGTCACCTCCGGCGATCGCAGCATCACCATCGCCACAAGCACCACCCCAACCACCAGCAAAACGCTCGCCGCCATTCCGGTGATGAATTTCATGGTGTATACCCTCGAGAAAACGCCCGGCTTCTTTCCCGCCGCCGCCCTCAACGCCGCGATTGTTTCGGAAATCCGCGTCTCCGGCGGCCCATCGGGAACCGCCCGCCCGCGCATCGCCGAAAAATACGATTCCAGAACTTCGTCTCCGGGATCGGAAAGGTTTTGGTTCATGACGCACCTCCGGGCTGGGCGCCCAGGGAAACTTCCAGCAGCTCGCGCAGCCGCTGCTTGCCTCGATGGATCGCCGTGCCCACCGCGCTGCTGGACATTCCAAGTTGTTGACCGATTTCCTGGTAACTCCAACCCGACAGCGCATGAAGGCAGATCGCTTCCGCCTGCCTGGGCGGAAGCCTCGTCATCGCCTGCTCGAGCAGCCCCGCTCTCTCCGCTTCCTCCACCGCCCGGTACGGATCGCTCATCCCCGACGCCGCCGCCTCGATCGCGGCGCTTTCCTCCCGGTCGCGGTATTTTTGCCTCAGCCGATCCACCGCTTTCCGCGTCGCCACCGTTTGCAGCAACGCCGACCAACAGACGATCTTCTGCCGCCGGGACATTTCCAAGGCCGAGAGAAACGTCTCCTGAAAGCATTCGTCGATGTCGGCCCGGCGTCCCAGCAGGCGAAACAGCGTTCGCCAAACCGTCGGGCCATGTCCGCGTACGATGCTTTCCCAATCGGTCATTCTGCCCCAATTAGTCGCCGCTCCCCAAATTTTATTACATGAAAATCGCCCATCATTCGCGCGGGGGTATTCTGCCGAGTCTCCTCTGGAGAGACCTTCGATGCATCCCCAGGATTCGAGCCGCCTGGGAAACGTTGCCGCCGCAATCCATCAGGACCCGCTGAATGTGTTCCCACTGCACGCGCTCCAGCGATGGCGCGCTGGTCAATTCCTCGGCCGAGGTCCCCGATTCCGCCTTGCGGCCGTTTTTCTCGAACGCCGCCAGAATCTGGTCCGCATCGGCGGGCTTGGTCAGATAGTCCACCGCCCCGCGCCGGGTCGCCTCCAGCGCGGTGGCGATGCTCCCGTAGCCCGTCAGCACCAGGATCGCCATTCCCGGATCGATCCCGATCAATTCGCTGACCAGCTCCAGCCCGGAGCCCCCCGGCATCTTCAAGTCCACGATCGCCCGCGCCGGCCGCACCTCCGAAGCAAGCTTCTTCGCCTGCTGGGGCGATTCGGCGCCCCACGCCTGCATCCCGCGCGCTTCCAGCGCCCCCACCAGCCGCCAGCGAAACGTCGGATCGTCATCCACCACCAATATCCGCATCCCATCTCCCGCTCAGCCGCGTACTCCTCGCCTATGCTGCACCGGCCGGCAATTCCAACACCGCCCGAGTCCCTTTTCCAGGTTCCGATTCCAGCCGAAACGTCCCGCCGAGTTTCTCGGCCACCAGCCTCACCAAAAATAGCCCCATTCCCATCCCCTTTCCAGGGGATTTAGTCGTGAAGAACGGCTCGCCGGCCCGCCGCACGACGTCCGCCGTCATTCCCATTCCCTGGTCGAGCACCTCGAACACCACCCGCCCGTCGCGCGACCCAATCGAAAGCCGCACCGGCCTCCCCTTCGGCGAGGCTTCCAACGCATTGTCCACCAGAATCCCCACCGCCTGCTCGACCGCCCGCAACGGCAGCGAAATTTCCGGCAGATTCCCCTCACAGTCAATCTCGATCCCCTCCCCCGCCGCCTCCTTCATTTCCTTTGACAACTCGCGCAAGAAATCGGCCGAAGACATCGGCGCGGATTTTGCCCAATCCCCCTGCAACACGTCCACGCGCATTCGGCCCAGGATCACCTGGCACCGGTCGATCTCGCGCCGGATCAGCCGGGCGTCCTCCGCCATCCCTTCGCCAAGCTCCATTTTTTTGCAGTGTATCTCCAATTCCCGCGCGACCACGGCGATGGTGCTCAGCGGCGTGTTCAACTCGTGCGCCGCCCCCGCCGCCAGGGTGGTCAGCGACGCCAGCCGCTCGTTGCGCGCCCCGCGCTCCCGCTCGGCATCGAGCGCCCGTTCATGTTCCCGCAACGATTGCGTCATCCGTCCCACGAAATACGCGATCACCCCCGCCACCAGCGCCAGCGCGATCCACTGCGCCGCCTCGCGCCCGCCCGGCGAGATCGCCAGCCCATTGCCGCCCGGCCAAAGAATCAGCAGCCCATAGCATGCCGTCGTTGCTCCCACCACCACCCACGACCAACCTTCCGTCAGCGTGACCACCGCCATCGCCACGTGCACCACGTACAAAATACAAAACGGATTGGACCCGCCCCCCGCGCAACGCAGCAGCCCCGTCAGCAAAAACACGTCCAGCATCAGCACCGCCGGCACCACCCATCCCGGCACGCTTTTCCGGGTCCAGCCCTGTAAAATCAGATTGCTGACGCCCGTTACCGCGATGATCGTCCCCATCCCCGTCCACGGCAGTCGAATCTTCAAGAATCCGATCGCCGCCAGCACCGCCCCCACCTGCCCGGCAAACGCCACCCAGCGCAGTCTCACCAGCCATTGCAGAACGATCTTCGGCTCCTCCACCACCGGCGCGGACAAATCCACCCGACGGTCCGCCGTTGTCTGGTTCATGCAACCATTCTACCTCGGCTCTTCATAAACCTCGGCATCTTCCGCATGGCCCACGGACCTCACCATCGAACGTCCGCTCGG
This sequence comes from Tepidisphaeraceae bacterium, assembly GCA_050010915.1. GTDB lineage: Bacteria > Planctomycetota > Phycisphaerae > Tepidisphaerales > Tepidisphaeraceae > PALSA-1353. The sequence goes on from JBEKKC010000031.1 coordinate 16,745, forward strand.
CCATAGCGTTGCGTAAAACATGAACGCCAGCAGAGCCGGCAGAAGATTCGGCAGCAACGACTGGTCCACAAAACATCCCAGCAAGCTAATAATTCCCCCAAATTCCAATGCCGTCCACGTCGCCAGCATTCCATAAAGATATTTCGCCGGCGCGATGGGCTGCCCCGACCAATACGACTTGAAGATCCTTCCCCGCCAGAAAAACGACGCCGGCACCACCACCAGCAAATACCCCGACGACGCCAAAAACCATCTGTGCGTCTCCGGATGCAATCTCGTCGCTTCGTGGAACGTCAATGTCCACACCACGCCCAGAAACAGAAGGAACGGAACGATCAGCAGGATCGTCCAAGTCGCCCAAGCCAATCTCAAGGCCGTCCTGACTGAAAGCGAGCCTGCTCCCGCTGAAAGCGAATTCGCTCCCGCCGCCCCATCCTGGATCGCGATATTGGCCATGTCGGTTCTCCTCAGTCGCCCACTGCTTGCCCGATTCTACCCGTCTGGCAGTCCAAACGTGAACGAAAAGAATCTGTTTTTCCGACAGATTCTTCACTATTCCTCGTGACGAAAGTCACAATCTTTTTGCTTGCGCCCCAATATTCAGTCCGGCGGCAACATCAGGTCGGGAGGATGGTTCAAAATCAGGTCGGGCGGCGGAGATTTGGCGCCCAGCGGCATGGGAACCCGGCGCGGAACGATCGGCGTCAGCGACGTCGTCTGGGGCTCGACATGCGGTCGGCGCACGTACGTGAGCGGACAAGTGCTGCCATCTTCCCGCAGATAGCCGCCGATGAGCAGCGTATCAAACCGCTGCCCCGCCGCCGTCTCGTCCGCCGGCTGCCGATACGCCGCCGGCTGCGCCGTCGATTCCGCCGTCGATCGACCCTGCATCTCATCCACCACTGGACTCAGCCAAATCCGGTCCGCCAGGTTGATCAATGCCAGATCGTCGAAATACCCCCGGTCGATTCGTGCAAACCCGGCCCGATCCACCGCGCTTCGCCTGTACCTGGCCTGAAATTCCACGGCCTGCCTTCCCTTGTAGTCCGCATAGACCGTGAACTTGGCCGTCTCCCACGTGAACGGCGCCTTGCACATCGCCCCCTCGAGGATCTTGCCGATTCCCCGCATCGCCGCATCCGCCATCATCCCCGCATCCGCATGCTGCTTCGACGCCATTTCGGAGTTGATGGTCGACGTTGCCGTATCCAGCGTCACCGCTCTAATCGTGTAATCCTCACCCTCGACACATTGAACGATGGCCGCGGTGACAAGATCGCCCAGCTTTTGGCGCAATCGTTGGGAGTCGGCGGACGTGGCCGCCACAATCTTCTGCTTCGCCGTCACCGTGGAATCCGCCGCAATCGCATCGTTCTCCATCGCCGTCAGCTTGGCCGCCGCCGCGATCCAGTCCTGCGATGCGCTGCTGAGGTCCTTCTCATCCTGGTCGGTATCCGCCCCGGCCTGGTTATCCTGCCGCAATTTCTCTTGGGCCGCGTCCTTAGCGCGAGTCCTGGCTTGGGCATCCGCCCTGGCATCCAGATATTCCCGCGATCCGCGCAGTTCATCCAGGCACGTCTTCCGCGCCGCGTCAACGTCGGCTTGCGCCAGCGACGCCGCCTCCAGCGCCACGAGCAACTGTCTCTCAACGATCTTGCACTGGGGTATCGGCGGCGGCGGATGCGGCAACGCGACCAATCCCAAGCGCGCCTCCGGCGCAGGCGCCGGCGCGGACGGCGCATCCACCTGAGCAGGCGCCGGGGCCGGCGCGGCCTCCGGCGCCGGCACCGCCGGAGCATTCTGAACCACCACCGGCGGCGGCGCAGCTACCGGAACCTTGGAAGGAAAATAAAATCGCGCGGCAATCAATGCCGCCACCAAAATCGACACGAATATCAGGAAATCCCACATCCCCGCCCCCGCCCGCCGCCGATTCCCGGCCATCTGCGGCCTGCCGCCGCAGCGCCCGCATGCGTCACACGTTTCCGCGATTAACGGCGTCCTTCCCATCTCTCTCATTCCCATTCCGCCAACGATCCCTCCGCGCAAGGCCGCAAATGCTAATGCGCCGCCGCTTCGTCAAACAAATAATTCGCACCGGCGCATCAGCCCCCGAATTTCCGGGGATTCAATTGCATCTCCCCACCGCCGCGCGATAATCTCCCCCCGACCATCCAACCCCGAGGCGGACATGGATTCCACCATCACCCTGCGAGTCAACGGCCAAACGCAAATCCTCGCCACCGATTCCCAGCGCTCGCTCCTGGAGATCCTCCGCGAGGACCTGCATCTTCTCGGCACGCGCTTCGGCTGCGGCGCCGGCGATTGCGGCGCCTGCACGGTTCACATCGACGGCCAGCGCGCTTTCGCCTGCCAGACCTCCGCCGCCGATGCCGACGGCAAATCCGTCACCACCATCGAAGGACTTGCCCCCAACGGCCGGCTCCATGCCCTCCAGCAGGCGTTCATGGATGAAGGAGCCTATCAGTGCGGCTACTGCGTCTCTGGAATGATCATGGCCGCCGCCGCCTTGCTCGATAAAAACCCCCACCCCACCGACGCCCAAATCCGCGCCGGGATGAATCCGAATCTGTGCCGATGTTGCGGGTACGTGAAGATCATCAGCGCCGTCCGCCGTGCGGCTTAGGCGGCGGAGGCTTTGCCTTCGCTGGGGAGATAAGTCATGAATCCCATCACAACCACGATCCACCGCCAAAGCGAAATCAAACCCCGCGTCACTCGCCGCCGATTCCTGCAATCGCTCGGCGCCGGCCTGATGATCGCGGTGGGCGCTAGGCCGATTCTCGCTCAGGAAGCGCCCCAGCCGCGCCGATCAGGGCGAAACCGCGGCGGGTTCGGCGGCGCGCCCGTCAAAATCGCAGCGCGCGTCCACATCGCCCAGGACGGCTCGATCACCGTCATGACCGGAAAGGTCGAATGCGGACAGGGCGCTCGCGCCGAGATCACCCTGGCCGCCGCCGAGGAACTCCGCGTCTCGCCAGATCAAATCCGCCTCATCATGGGCGACACCACCCTCTGCCCGGACGACGGCGGAACCTATGGCAGCATGACCACGCCAAGGACAATCCCCACCGTCCGCACCGGCTGCGCCGCCGCCCGCCAAGCCCTGGCCGCCATCGCCTGCCAAAAGCTCAACGCCAAGCCCGACGACCTCCAGTTCAAAGACGGCAAGATCGCCTGCGCCGGCCAACAGCTCAGCTACGGCGATCTCGTCAGCGACAGCCTCGACAAGGCGTTCTCCCAGTTGCCGTCACCCGACGTGAAAGTCACCGCGGTCGCCGATTGGAAAGTCCTCGGCAATCCATACCTCCGCCCCGATCGCCGCGACCTGGTCGATGGAACCCATGTATATCCCTCCGACATCGTCCGACCGGGAATGCTCTACGGCAAAATTCTTCGCCCGCCGTCCTATGGAGCGACGCTGACTTCGATCGATCTTTCGGCCGTGAAGGCGATGGGAAACGTCCGCGTGGTCCGCGACGGCGATTTCGTCGGCGTCGCTGCCCCGAACACGTTCCGCGCCCAGCAGGCTATCGACGCATTGGCCAAGACCGCCGTGTGGCAAACGCTCCCGCACCTGTCGAGCAAAGACCTTTACGACCATCTCAAGCAAAACGCCCAGGGTGGAATTCCCTCAAACCCATTCGCCGTTGATTTGCCCAAGGCCGCCGCCGCTATCCGGCAGGAGTATCACGTCCCTTATATTCAGCACGCCCCGCTTGAGCCGCGCACCGCCACCGCGGAATGGACCGACGGCAAGCTCACCGTCTGGACCGGCACCCAAAACCCCTTCGGCGTGCGCGGCGAGCTGGAGCGCGCTTTCAACCTCCAGCCCGATTCCGTTCGCGTGATCGTCCCGGATTTCGGCGGCGGGTTCGGCGGCAAACATAGCGGCGATCCCGCCATCGAAGCCGCCCGCCTGGCCCAAAATCTCGCCACGCCCGTCCGCATCCTCTGGACACGCGAGGAGGAATTCACCTGGGCCTATTTCCGGCCCGCCGCCGTGATCCTCGCCGAGGCCGCCCTCGATGCATCGGGGTCAATCGCCAATTGGTTTTTCGTAAACGTCAACTCCGGCCCGCAGGCCATCGAGTCCCCCTACCGCGCCGGCCAACGCCATACCGCCTTCGTCCCCTCCGATCCCCCGCTGCGACAGAGCTCCTATCGCGCCCTGGCCGCGACCGCCAACAATTTTGCCCGCGAGGTTTTCATCGACGAACTTGCCGCCGCCGCCAGAATTGATCCCCTGCGATTCCGCCTGATGAACCTCGACAACGGGCGGCTGAAAAACGTCCTGCAAACCGCCGCCGACAAATTCGGTTGGAACGACGCGGGCAAAAAGCTCCCCAACACCGGCATCGGCGTCGCCTGCGGCACCGAAAAAGGCTCTTGCCTCGCCACCTGCGCCGTGGTTTCAGTTGACGAAAAAACCAGGGCCATTTCCGTCACTCGCGTCACGCAGGCATTCGATTGCGGACCGATCCACAACCCCGCCGGCCTGTTGTCACAGGTCCAGGGCGCAATCGTGATGGGCCTCGGCGCCGCCCTGCGCGAAGAAATTCGCTTCGAGAACGGCGCGATCACCAATTCCAATTTCGGCGATTATGCCCCGCCTCGCTTCGCCGATTTGCCCGAGATCGACGTGCATTTGATCGACAATCGCAACGCGGCCCCCGCCGGCGCCGGCGAGACCCCCATCATCGCCATCGCCCCCGCCATCGCCAACGCCGTCTACAACGCCACCGGCCAACGCATCCGACAGATGCCTATTCGCTTAACAGTTTAGGTGGGCTTGGTGGGGATGCGCGTCACTTGCAGAGAATCTCACCCGCCCCTTGTACTCAGGGGGGAGGGGAAGAAGAGGCCTTACAGATGTGTCACGCACACTGACATCAGGGTTTCACCAATTGCTTTGTCGCCGCTCCAGATTTTGCTGTGGCCGGCCTTTCTCCATTTCTCTCCCTTTCCCACGCCGCCTTCAGCAGATTCCGCAGGATCATCAGCAGCGTGTCCGATTCCAAAAAATTCTTCGGCAGCCGTAGATACACCGTCTTCTCGTCCAGCACCGTCAGCCTCCCCGGCGCGCCAGTCAGCCCCGCCTGGGCGCGCGAAGCGTCGCTGACGGTCAGCACTAGGTCTGGTTCCTTCCGGATGATGCTTTCGATCCCGAAAATTCCCGCCAGGAGCCGCAGTTCCGTCAGCGCCAGCAAAATCACCGCCGGACGCGGGGCCTCGCCGAAGGCGTCTTTCAGGTCCTGCTCCAGCGTCGCGAGCATCTCCAGCGACGTGCAGCGGGTCAATCGCCGGTAGACGTCCAGCCGCTGGCGATCGGCGGCGATCCATTGCTTGGGAACCAGGGCCGTCACCCCGATGTCCACGTGGGCCTCCGGTCTGGTTTCCTTCGGCTCGTGTTTCAGTTGCCGGGTCGCCTGCTCCAGGAGTTGGCAATACATCTCGTACCCCACGGTCGCGATGTGCCCGCTCTGTTCCGGGCCTAAAATATTTCCCGCCCCGCGGATTTCCAGGTCGCGCATCGCGATCTTGAAACCCGCGCCCAGATGGCTGTACTCTTCGATGGCCTTCAATCTCTTTGCCGCCACCGGCGTCACGGGCCGATCCGTCGGCAACAGCAGATAGCAATACGCCCGGTTCTTGTATCTCCCCACCCTTCCGCGCAACTGGTGCAACTCGCTCAATCCGAACCGATCCGCCTGGTTGATGAAAATCGTGTTCGCGTTGGGAATGTCCAATCCGCTTTCGATGATCGTCGTGCAGACCAGCACGTCCGCTTCGTGCCGGATGAACTTCATCATGACGTCTTCCAGCTCCCCCTCGGCCATCTGGCCATGCCCGATGATGATCCGCGCATCCGGCGCCAGCTTCAGGAGTTCATCCGCCGCTTCCTCGATGCTGTACACCCGGTTGTGGACGAAATAGACCTGTCCCTCGCGGTTCAACTCCCGCGCGATCGCCTGCTGAATCCGTTGCTTGTCGTACGCGATCACTTCCGTGACGATGCTTCGCCGGTCCTGCGGCGCCGTCGTCAGCGAACTGATGTCCCGCAGCCCCAGCATGCTCATGTGCAGGGTCCGCGGAATCGGCGTGGCGGACATCGTCAGCACGTCCACCGTCTTCCGCATCTGCTTCAATCGCTCCTTGTGGGTCACGCCAAACCTCTGCTCCTCGTCGATGACGACCAGCCCAAGATCGCTGAACTTCACGTCGTTGCTCAGCAGCCGGTGCGTCCCGATCAGAATGTCGATCTGGCCCGCCGCCGCGCGGCGGATCGCTTCCTTTTGTTCCTTGGTGCTCTTGAATCGGCTGATCGATTCGATGTGAAACGGATAGTTCACCATGCGTTCACGGAATGACCGCTCGTGCTGCTCGGCCAGAACGGTCGTCGGCACCAGCACCGCCACCTGCTTGCCGTATTCCACCGCCTTGAACGCCGCTCGCATCGCCAATTCCGTCTTCCCATACCCCACGTCCCCGCAAAGCAGCCGATCCATCGGCCTCGGCTTATGCATGTCCTGCTTGATCTCCTCGGCCCCGATGATCTGGTCCGGCGTCGGTTCATAAGGAAATTCCGCCTCGAATTCCTTTTGCCATTCGGTGTCCGGCGGATAGGTCACTCCCTCCTGTGCCGCCCGCGCCGCCTGCACCTCCAGCAACTCCGCCGCCATGTCCATGACGGCCTCCGAAACCTTGGCCTTCTGCTTTTCCCAAACCCCGCTCCCCAGCCGCGAGAGCTGCGGATGTCCGTGAAACCCGCCGACGTATTTCTGGATCAGATTGATCCGCGCTGCCGGCACGTGAAGCGCCGCGTTGTCCGCGAAACGCAGCGTCAGGTATTCCTCGCTCCTTCCGTCCTTGCTCATCGTGTGCATGCCCGTGAACCGTGCGATTCCGTGCGCCACGTGAACGACGTAGTCCTCCTCCTTCAGGTCCAGGAACGAATCGACCGGCCGCGACGCGATCACCTTGCCCACCCGTCGCCGCTGCTCGTAGCGGTGGAACAATTCGTGATGCCCCAGCAGCGCCGCCGGCCGGTTTCCATTTCCAAAATCCCACACGAAGCCCCGAGTCAGATACCCCAGCGCGATCTCGATCCTACCGCTCAATCCCGCGATTTCACCGTCGATCAGCTCCGCGAACCTCTGCTTCTCCCCCGCGTTCTCGCAGAATACGGTCACGTCCTGCGACCCAGCCAATTCCGCCAACTCCACGATCGCCTTCTTCGCCTCCGTCTCGAACCTCTGGAGCGAACCCACAGGAAGCCGCAGATGCGCCGCCTCCGCTCCAACCATCATCGCCTGCTGATCGAACTGGCTCAGTTCGATCCGCGAGAATTGCCCCGCCAGCTTCAGCAGCGCGTTGAGCGGATAAATCCCCTTCACCTCGGGAAGCCGATCCAGATAACTCTTCGATTGCTCCGCGATCTCCAGCGGCGCCCAAAGGGCCACGATTCCATCGCCCGGCAGATAGGTGAACAGGCTCGTGGATTCGCCCGATTCCGGAAGCTGGCCCCTGATGTCGATGACTGAAACCGATTCCAATTTCTCCCCCGACCCGAGCGAATCCAGGTCGAACCGCCGGATGGATTCGATCTGATCGTCGAAGAAATCGACGCGCACGGTCAGCCCCAGTTGTTCCCCGGCGTTCTCAAAAATCCCCGGCAAATACACGTCCACGATTCCCCCGCGAACCGCGAAATCCCCCGGGACTTCCACCTGGTCCAGCCGGTTGTATCCATGCTCCGCCAGCCAGACGATCAGCTTCTGGGCCTCCAACTTCTGCCCCGCGCGCAGCGGCCACATCAGTTGCCCCAACTGCTCCCGCGACGGAACCGATTGCATCAGCGACTGGATCGACGCGATTAAAACTCCCGAATCCGTCCACCGGTCTTTTTCCGATGCGAACCGGGCGATCAGCCGCAGCCGATTGGAAACCTGTTCTTCCGAAACCCTCCCCAGGCTCCCGGCCAATTCCAAAGCCGGCAAAATCTCCGGCCTCTTGCCCGCGAAAAGCTCCAGATCGTCCGCGAGGTCTTCCGCTTCATCCAGGTGCCCGCAGACCAGCAGGATCGGCCGGTTGAGGCGCCGGCGAATCCCCGCCACCACTGCCGCCACGCTTCCTCCCCAAAGTCCCGACACCGCCGCCGCCCGCTGTGCGGACAGCGCGTTGGACAGTTCCGTCAGTTGGCGCGCAGCGACAACCCGCCCGACCGCGGCGGGAATGGGTGGTTCCATGATGCCGACATCGTAGCGCCCGCCTGCCGGACCGTAAAGGGCCAGCCTCCCAAAAAGCACCATCGCTATCCTTTTAGCGATCGCACTTATGCGGCGTTTCTCTTGACGCCGTCTCGCCCATTTGGCGAGAATATCGCTCGATGTCGAGCGGTTCCAAGCCCAACATCCGCTTCATCCTGACCATATCCGTCCTGGCCCTGGTAGCCTTAGTGGCGATCGGATTGATCCTGGTTGGATACGCGGTGGCGACGCAACACGCGATTGGAATCTTCGCCCCCTTCGGCAATGCGGTTAACGTGAAAACAAAATAGCCGGCGGATCGGCTTTTCCTAAAAGATTTACCGCGGCGGCCGGTTCAGGCTCCAATCGAATCCCAACGCTTCGATCTTCGTGGCGCCGACGATCGGCGAATCGCTCTGCGCGTACGGCTGCAATGCTTCCAATAGCCCGGTCGGTTCTCTGCCGATCATTTTATGAAATCCGTCCAGGAAATCCGCCTGGTGCAGGAACAGCAGGAGGTCGTTCAGCTTCACCGCGTCGGTGGAGGGCTTGCCCTCCTCGCCGTCGCGCACCGCCGCGCGCGGATCGCTCAGATATCGCTGCCCCTGGTCCATCAATTGCGCATCCAGCACCGCCCCGTCATACGGTCGCAACCGCAGCGGAGGGCTCGACGCGGCGCAGAAATTCAACGCGAAAAACACCCGTGGATCCCCGGCCGGCTGAAGCTCCCGCCCGACCGCCTCGTTCAGCGTCATCCGCTCGCCCCCGAACCTGAACTTCTCGGAGGAAAAAATCGCCCCGGGCGGATTTCCCGCCAGCATCGTGGCCGGGTAATCGTGCTCCATCACCGCATACATGCAACTCGCGTTGATCGCGTTGATCCAGTACGCAAGGCGATCGTTTGCCGTCGCGAACAGTTCCGGATGATTCGCCGGCGACACCGCGCCGATCAGCCCGATATATCTCAACAGCGACTGCCTCACACCGGCATCGCTCTGCACGACGCTCCACGTGACATATCCATCCGGCGTCACAACCGCCGACAACACGCTCGTCCAATCGGCGTCACTGAAAGTTCGCGGAACCGCCATCGGCGCATTGGCCGAACTCGCCGGCTGGCACCCGACGACCGCCAGCAGCGTTAGCAAACCGAGAAACATCGGCCTTCTGTTGCCCTCGCCAGCCTCCAGCCGTCTCATGGCAAACTCCATTCACTTCAATCCCAGCACGTCGCTCATTGAATATCTTCCGGGTTTCTGCTGGTGCAGCCATTTGGCCGCCCGCAGCGCTCCCAGGACGAACGTGTCGCGATTGGTCGCGACGTGCCCCAGTTCCACCCGTTCGCCGAGCGCCGCGAAATAAACCGTATGCCTCCCCACCTCGTCCCCCATCCGCAGCGAGTGCAATGCGACCTGCCCGGCCTGACGCGGAACATCGTCGCCATGCCGCCCGTACACCAGCGATTTCCGCGTCTTGCCCAGGCTTTTCAATATCGCGTCCGCCAGTGCCAGCGCCGTGCCGCTCGGGGCGTCCTTTTTGAAGCGATGATGCCCTTCCACGATCTCCACGTCGTAATCCTCTCCCAACGCTCCTGCCGCAATTGCCGCCAGCTTCAGCAGGACGTTCACCCCCACGCTCATGTTCGGCGATTGCAGGATGGGAACGTCCGCCGACGCCACGTCGATGGCCGCATGGTCCTTCTCCTTCAGCCCCGTGGTTCCGATGACCATGGGAATCCGGCGATCGCGGCAGGTCTTTAGCCAGCGCCGCGTCGATTCCGGCAGCGTGAAATCAATCAACACGTCCGGCGTCGGCCGAAGGTCGAACGTAACCGGCAACCCGATCGCCCCGATGCCAGCCACTTCTCCCGCGTCGCGCGCCAATTCCGCGCAATCCGGCTTGTCGATGGCCGCCACCAGTTCCAGCGCCTTGTCCGCCCGCGCCAGCGCCACCAGCCGCTTGCCCATTCGTCCGCATACGCCCGTGATGGCGAGTTTAATGGCAGGCATAGGCCCCCTTTGGGGAAATTCGAAAATCGAAATTCGAATGACGAATCAAATTCGAAGTCTGAAATTCGAATTTTGAATTTGATTCGTCATTCGAGTTTCGAGTTTCGAATTTTTTCCAGTATCGCATCCAAATCATCATCCACCACCACCGGCCGATTGGCCAGCCGGCCCGTCGGCTCTTTCCGCGGCGCCAACTCCTGGGCCGCGCTCAAATCCACCCCCGTATGATACTTCACCGTCACGTTCGCATCCTTCAACTCGTGGCCGGTCATGATGCACACGACCGTTTCGTCTTTCCCGATGGTTTGCGACTCCCGCAGTTTGCGCAGCCCCGCCACGGTCGCGGCGCTGGCCGGCTCGCACCCAAAACCCCACCGCGCCACCATCGCCCGATGCTCCAGGATTTCCTCGTCGCTCACCTCCAACGTCACCCCATTCATCACCGCCAACGCCCGCAACGCCTTGGGCAGATTCACCGGCCGGCTGATCTCGATCGCGCTGGCGACTGTGTGCGGCCGATAGTTCGACTCGTCCAACGCCGCGTAATGCTTTTGCACCATCGTCACGTCGAACGCCCCGCCGTTCCACTTCAAGCCCCGCCGGCTCACCAGTTCGTTCAGCGTGTTGGCCCCGGTTGCGTTCACGATCGCCAGCCGCGGGATCTTCTTGATCAATCCCAGTTCCTTCAACTCCGAGAAGGCTTTGCCAAAGGCCGAGCTGTTCCCCAGATTCCCGCCCGGCACGATGATCCAGTCGGGGCTTTGCCAATCCATCGCCTCCATGACTCGATACATGATGCTCTTTTGCCCCTCCAGCCGGAACGGGTTCACGCTGTTCATCAGGTAAATCCCCAGTTCCGGCACGTCGACGGCGATCTGCCTGATCCGCCGCAGGCAATCGTCGAAATCCCCGCGAATCTGCAACGTCATCGCCCCGTAATCCAGCGCCTGGCTGAGTTTTCCCAGCGCGATTTTCCCGCTGCCGATGAAGACGATCCCTTGCATTTGCGCCAGGCTGGCGAACAACGCCAGCGAAGCGCTGGTGTTCCCCGTTGAAGCGCACGCGACCTTCTTCGCACCCACCATCCGCGCATGCGTGAACGCCGCCGTCATCCCGTTGTCCTTGAAGCTCCCGCTGGGATTCAGCCCCTCATACTGGAGCAGCAGTTTTCCCTCCGCCATGCCCAATTGCCTGCCCAGCAGATCGGCCTGCTGGAGCACGGTCCGGCCTTCGCCGATGGTGACGATCTGTTCTTCGCTGCCATAAAACGGCAGCAGTTCGCGGAATCGCCAGACGCCGGAAAAATCCAGCCTCCCCTTCACGCCCGCCCCCTTGGTGCTCCACCGATGCTCGAAGAAGCCCATCCCTTTGATCGTCGGCAACTTGCCCCAGTCATACTTGATGTCCAAAAGGCTTCCGCAGCGCGGACAAGCCACGATGACTTGCCCCACGTCAAACGTCGCCCCGCAACCGGGGTTAATGCATTGCTGAAAAGCTGGTCCAGTCATTCCCCGTCTAAACTATGTCGCCGTATGGCAAACGTCAAAAGAAGAATGACAATTGATAATTGACAATTGATAATTGACAATTCACTAATGCCCCTCTCCTTCCGACAAACCTTGAACGACAAAATCGATCTTCAAACCGCCGACGGCTCGCACATCGCAAGCTATCGTTTCGATCCCGAGCTTCCCAAGCCCTGCTTTCACCCGCTGTTCACCGCCGCCGGCCGGCAAATCGCCGGGTTTCAGATGTCCGATCACTTCTGGCATCGCGGCCTATGGTTCACCATCAAGTTCATCAACAAGACCAATTTCTGGGAAGAAAAACCGCCCTTCGGAATTCAACAGACCCTGGCCCAGCCCCAATGCCAATTCGCATCCCCGCAGGCCGTGCGAATCAAGCACGCGCTTCGCTGGACCTCGCAGGCCACCGGCCCGGTGATCGACGAGAGCCGGGATTTGATTTTCACCGCCCATTCCGACGGAACCCGCGCCATCGACTTCTCCTCCTCGCTCATGCCGCTTCAGGACCTCGAGCTCGACCGAACGCCCTATACCACATGGGGCGGTTACAGCGGCCTCACCTTCCGCGCTTCGCGCGAAGTCCACGGCACCGGCTTTCTCCTCCCCGATGGCCAGACCGCCAACGCCTTCACCGGCCAGCCCTATCCCTGGGCGCTTCTGCGCGGATTGGTCGACGGACAGCCGGATGCCAAAATCTCCATCGGCATCATCGACCACCCCGCCAATCCCCGAAGCCCCTCGCCCTGGTACGGCAAAGCCGGCCAAAGCTACGACTTCTTCAACGCCGCGTTCTTGTTCCACGAGCCGATGACCGTCTCCAGCGGCCAGCTCCTGCATTTCCGCTATCGCGTCCTCTACCGTGACGGCTGGTGGGAAGCCCCCGAGTTCACCGCCCTCGCCCAGTCATTCGTAAGCTCCCCCCAATGACAAATGACCAATGACGAATGACATTCCTTCCCCACTCTTCCTCGGCCTGGACATCGGCGGCACCAAATGCGCCGCGGTCGTCGGCAACCGCGACGGACAAATCCTCCATCGAGCTCAATGGCCATCCCTCAGCCATCGCGGCCCGCAGGTCATGATCGAAGACTTGTGCGCCCAGGCGCATCTGCTGCTTCACGACCATCCTTCAATCGTCGCCGCCGGCGCATCCATCGGCGGGCCGCTCGACGCCGAGCGGGGAATCATCCAATCGCCCCCAAATCTCCCCGGCTGGGATAACGTCCCCCTCAAGCAAATCATCGCCGATCGCCTCGGCCTCCCCGCGCGCGTCGAGCACGACGCCGCCGCCTGTTGCCTTGCCGAATTCCTCTGGGGCGCCGGCCGGGCGGCCAGCCGGCTCGTCTATCTCACGTGCGGCACCGGCTTCGGCGCGGGTTTGGTCTTCGACGGCAAAATCTATCGCGGCGCCGGTGGCAAGAGCCTGGAGATCGGCCACGCCCGCTTCCGCGACGACGGCCCCGAAGCCTTCGGCAAACGCGGCAGCGTCGAGGCCTTCTGTGCCGGCGCATCCCTCGGCAAACTCGCCGCCTGGAAATTCCCCCATCGCTGGCCCGCCCCGCCGACCTCCGAAGATTTGGCCAATCTCTGGCGCACCGGCGACGGCGACGCCGCCGAGGTCATTCAGATCAACGCCCGCGCCGTCGGCGAAGTGATCGCCAATCTCGCCGATCTCCTCCGCCCCGACGTCGTCCTCCTCGGCAGCCTGGCAATGCACCTCGGCCCACCATGGATCGACATCGTCCGCCATCAATTCCGCGTCGAAGCGTTGCCCGACACCGATTGCCGCATCGAGCCGGCCGGGCTGGGCGCGCGATTGCAAGATTGCTCCGCTCTGGTCGTCGCCGTTTCGGCGGTGGAAGAGCGCAGATAACGGATGAGACAAATGCGACACTTTGAGACACTTTAGAGGGTTGGATTAGTATATACTAACTTAATGTCTGAGCGTAACCAATTTTCATGGACATAGTTACGGCTATATTTGGGAGCGAGACCGGTTGGACAGGCGGAAAACTGTCTCAGGCGAGCTCATCGGGCGCAGAATGCGGGAAACGTCCATCGGCAGGTCCAGCGATTCTGATCCATCGAATTCATTTGAACCGCGGAGCACGCGGAGACCGCTGAGAAGACGCGGACCAAGATAAAGCCATTCAGGATTCAGACCGGCGGCCTAAGTCTTGAATGACCTCTTCTTCCGCTGAATAGCTGATACGCTTATACTCGACCCCGTTCCGCGTATCATTGCATCATCGCGGAGCGCAACCAGAATTGGCCGACCATGGTCGCAAAACGGTCCGGTATCCGCAGGCCTTGGTTCAGCATTTGGAATTCGTAATTGACTGCAGTCGCGTTTCACAATGGGAATCCCCCTGCGACAATAGACCGCACCTTAAGTAGTCCTTAATTAGTACAATTTATCTTGATATTTCTTCGAATCCACGTATCTTCACAATGGCGGATTTTCCTAGTGGCCTATTCCGATTGAACGGCCGGAAATGTGATCCATTCGTGTAAAGGCCATACATGGTCGGCCAAGCCCGCCGACATGGCGGGCGTTCGTTGGCGTCCCAGGCGTTGCAGCG
>JBEKKC010000032.1:0-53347 GCA_050010915.1 Tepidisphaeraceae bacterium
CGGCATCCGTAAGCTCCCAGCGGCGAGAAACCGCTGAGCCTACGATGCCAATCTGCGCCTCTCCAAAATGGCGGCATTTGATGTGATTATTCGTGGCGGGATTTAAGTGATTGCTGACATTCCCGCGAGAAAAATGGAGAGATGCGAGTCAGTGCTCGGAATTTGGCAACGCCGGGGTGTATATCCTGGTCGGAGACAACCAGAGCGATGAGTTGGACCCGACAGATCCACACTCTCCAGACAACCTTCAGATCGTTTACGTTGGCGAAGGCGACGACATTCGAGAGAGAATCGAAAGCCACGACGTGAACAAGGGTTTTTGGTCTTGGGGTATCGCATTCGTGGCCACGAACCGACAGTTGAACAAGGCGCACGTTCAGTGGCTAGAATACTCGCTTGTGAAGCGGGCCAAAGAGGTCAACCAATGCAAGTTGGAGAACAAATCCACACCCGGAGAGCCCGCGCTTAGCGAGATTGATAAGGCGTATGCTCTAAGTTTCTTACGAGAAATTTATCAGATGCTCCCCCTCGCGAATTTGCGAGTGTTCGAGAAGCCTAAGCCAATTGTTGCACCAAGAGCGAAGACCGAGAGCAGCAATCCATCCGCGCCAGTAATGTCCCCGCCTGAACGTGATACCATTATCGTCCCTGCAAGGATTGAAGGATTCAAAGAAACCTTTCTCGGCGAAAACTGCTGGTATGCGATACGTATTTCGGGAGAGATGCTGCCGAAGATTCGGTGGATCGCCGGGTATCAAATCGCTCCCATATCAGCGATCACCCACGTTGCCCCGGTCGGTCACATTGAACGGTACGGCGAGGGTAAAAAGTATAAGGTGGTGTTTTCGGAACCGGCCAGGGAGATTCGCCATATCCCCTTCGGTGACGCCCCCAAGGCGTACATGATGGGAAGCCATTACACCACATACGCTCAACTCATGAAGGCAAGAAAACTAACAGATTTGATCGGAAAAGTCTGATAGGCCAGGGCGATTGGGCCCTTGTGCCGAACGGAATACACGATCCGGGGCGTTCAATGAGAGATTTCTATATCTTCGACATTCCGGTCTACCGATGTCGCAAGGAGAGGTACTACATCGAGATGGGCGAAGCCGTGGAAAAGCACAAAAAAGAGTGTTTTGAATGGCCCGGGTTTTCAAGGAAAAGGAAGAGCAGCCGCGAAACACTCTCGCGCGTCGAGGCTGATGTGCGGACGGCATTTGGTGGTGCCTGGGAGTTCAACCAGATAATTGGATGGGTGCGGCTGTTTCCAGAGAACAATGGGCTTGGGGCACATGTGTGGTTTGTCGAGGGCAGGCGACTGACACGCAAGATGCGAAAACTGTTTCGTTTGCAGGCGATGAGTAGTTGCCCTTTGAATTACTCCCCTCCACCGGCAGACTCGTTGCAGATATTCCGCGACCTACTCAAGGGCCTTGAGGACATGGCGAAGCAAAGGCCGCTGAAGGAACACTACCTTGACCTGAGCGTGCTCCGTCGAACCGCACCGTTCATTGACTGGAGACGGATGATCGACGAGTCACGTAGAGTTGACACACAAAGCAAAAGGGGACAAAAAGGTCAAACCAACTAAAACAAAAGCAAAGTTTCCCTGATGTTGTGCGGGGTGGGCCGATTGGATATAGTTTCTCACCCTGGAGGCGGCCGAGACTGTATCGGGATTCTTACGAGGTGCCACGATGTCGCTGGATCGAAGTTTGAAAAGTGCCAATGCCTTGGTTCGTCATCGCAACGTTTTGACGCGGGCGGAACGGCTGGTAAAGCTGGCGGAAGAAGAACGTTGGGATGAATCCAAGAGCGTATACGGCTTGCCGAAGGTGGAGCATCGGAAACAGGCCCTGGCCAAGACCCTCAAGGAAGAGGCGGCGGAAGCCGCGGAGGGCGCCGCGGTGGCTGGCGCTGCGCCGGTGGCCGGTGGCGTTGCTCCGGCGGGCGCTGCCGCCAAGGGCGCGGCGGCGGGTGGGGCCAAGGGCGCTGCGGCGGGTGCGGCCAAGACGGCGGCTCCGGCTGCCAAGGCCGCCGCTCCGGCCGCCAAGTCCGCTGCTCCGGCTGGTAAGAAGAAGTAAGTTTCGCCGCGCTTAAGATTCCGAGATGTCCGCGGATTGCGATTTCATTTCGCGCAGGGCCTTGGCCGTGGATGCCTCGGGCATCCGCAAGGTTTTTGACCTGGCGGCCAAGCTGGTGGATCCGATCAATCTTTCCATCGGATTGCCGGATTTCGACGTTTCGGAGATTGCCAAGCGGGCGGCGATCGAGGCCATCGAAGCGGGGCACAATCGGTATACCCAGACGCAGGGTATCGCGCCGCTGCGCGAGCGGCTGCGGAAGGATTTGTCGGCCGAGTTTGGACGCGACGTCGGCGAGGTGCTGATCACCAGCGGGGTCAGCGGCGGACTTTTCCTGGCGATTCTGGCGACGATCGATCCGGGCGACGAGGCCATTTTCCTCGATCCCTATTTCGTGATGTACAAGCACCTGCTAACCCTGGCGGGCGGGAAGCCGGTGATGGTGGACAGCTATCCCGATTTCCGATTCCATGCCGATCGGGTGGAGAAGGCGATCACCCCGCGAACCAAGCTGCTCATCCTCAACAGTCCGAGCAATCCAACGGGGATCGTAATGACGGAGGCGGAGGTCAAATCGGCGGTGGATTTGGCCAGGAAGCACGATTTGCTGCTGATCTCCGACGAGATCTACGAGGCGTTTTTGTACGATGCGGCGAGGGATGGGGGCGGATTGCCCAGCCCGGCGCGGCTGTACGATTGCACGCTGGTGCTGAGGGGATTTTCAAAAAGCCATGCGATGACGGGCTGGCGGCTGGGATATGCCGCCGGGCCGGATGCGATCATTTCGCAGATGACCAAGCTCCAGCAGTACACGTTCGTGTGCGCCCCCAGCCCGATGCAGTACGCAGCGTTGAAGGCGTTGGACGTGCCGATGCGGGACGCGGTGGAGGCCTATCGGCGAAAGCGGGATTTGGTGTACGGCCGTCTGAGCGGGAAGTTCCATGTCGCCCGGCCGCAGGGCGCGTTTTACATTTTTCCACAGGCGCCCGCGGGGCAGCGGGCCAGCGATTTCGTCGCCAAGGCGATTGGGCGCAACGTGCTGATGATTCCCGGCAACGTGTTCTCGGAGCGGGACACGCATTTCCGCATCAGCTACGCCACCAGCGACGAGAAGCTGGAAAAAGGGTGCGAGATTTTATTGTCGATGGCGTGACCGAACGCCGTATGGCCAGACCGTTATACCCCGTCGTTTACAGACATCGACAAAATCGGCGGGATCGAAGGTAAGAAGCTGGGAGATTTCGTATTCGTCATCCGCGAGCACGGCGCGAACAACCATATCGACAAGGCTGATCGGCCGGTGCGGTGCTTGAGTGATCGTCTCTTCCAAACATTGTGTTCTGTAGGGCCGATCGTCCAACTTAACAACCTTGGGGCGACGAAGAACTCGTTCAAAGGAGCGCACTATTGGCGTGTTCTTAACAGTACGAGTGCGCAATACTTCGTACATGATCGGCCATGGCATGAGGAGAATCCTGTAGGAGATTCTCTCAAAAAATTCGGCCGCCTCTTCATGATGTTGATCGCGACGATCAAAGGCGGCCAACCAAAAATTCGTATCCGCGAGCAGGCCGCGAACGCTACTCGTCGGCATCTTCAGTTTCTCCCGACTGCACCGCATATCCGGCCCATGGCGCACGTCGTCGTGAGCCGGCGATGAAGCGGCCGGTTATTGAACCGTTGTCTTTACGCCAAATCAGATAGAGGCGATCCTTCGACCGCAGTTTCGCGTGCTTCTTCACCGATGCAAGTACGGCTATGGGTGGGTCCTTTTTCCCGATCTCAACTTCAAAAGAGCACGCGCTATCGCCGCATTCGACGGCTTCCAACGCGTCCAGGAACGAGTAAAGGCCGTCATAATCCCCGTCAATGCCAAGGTCGTAAGACATCCAGAATCGCTTCTTCATGCAGACTCCATCTTGATCGAAGAGCTAAATTATAACGACTTGGTTAGCGGGATTCCGAAAAATCGCTATATGGCGACACCGATGCGTTCTGGATGCTCGGAGCGGCTTTCGTGGGTCTCAAGCACAAAGTCACCACGTTCGTCGAGCCGGGTCCGAAATTGAGCCAGCATTCGGGGAGGAAAAAATCCCATTGGGGTCCGACGTCCCAATAGCGGCCGAGGGCGTGGCCGTTGAGATAAATAAATCCATTGCCGGTTGCCTGGAGATGCAGCTTCCATGGCACCCAGACGTGGGGATCGGCCGCGGGCAGTTCAAACCGCAGTCGGTACCAGCATAGATTGGTTGGGCCGGAGGCGGGGGAAGCGCGATCGGGGAGATCGACCGTTTCCCAAGTGGAATCGTCCAGGGCATTGTCCCACCATTTTCCGGCGGAGCCGGCGGTTTCGCCGGATATCTGCCAGGAAAGGGAAGATGAATCGGCATTTGCGGGGTCAAGTTCGACGCCGCCGCCGATACCCGCGCGTCCGTCGCCGGCGGTAACGACGATGGCAACGGTGTTGCGGCCCGCGCGGGTCAGGCCGGAGACGTCATAGCGGAGCGAATCGGCGGGGCTGAGGATTTGACCATTGAAATACACGCGGCGATCGCCCCAAATCGAGCCAATGGTGAGGACTCTGGGGGCGGCCTTTGCTTCGTCGGGGGTGAGATCGACTTGTGATCGAAAGACGCCGGTTCGAAAGGAGGGGATTTGGCCGGGCTGATCGTTCACACGGGTTCGTTTCCAGGATGAGTCCAGATTAGCCGTCACGTCCCCGGTAGGATCGCCGTCTTCGATTTTCAGGGACCAGCGGGTGATGAGTTTGGGTAAAAGCGCGGCGCTGCCGACGGTGGCGCCGATCAGTCCGCAGTGGGCGTCAATGCCGTCGCCGCCGTTGTCGCGTCCACCGTTTTCGTACAGCAGGAGTAGTTGGCCTGCATTTTCCCCCGGATCGGGCAGCGATGCGACGACAGTTCCACGTCCGCGCCGATTTACATTAAGCGGGCGGTCGTTCAATTGAGCCAGGAAGAAATCCTGGCCGGGCAGAGGCGCCGAAAGCACCGTTCCCGGCTGCGTCGTCGGTGGGAGATTGGTGCGGTAATAGACGTAACGGCGATCGAATATCCCGACGTCCTCGACCGAGCCGCCGGGGGGAAGATTTCGCCACGAATCCTGGGACGGTCCCGGATCAATCTGCCGGCGAGCGGTGGTGAGGGTAATCGCCGCGGGCAGGTTTGTCGGGCGCTGCGGCGGGGCGACGGGCCGCGGATACCATTGACCCTTGGCGGGGTCGCTTTGGCCCGCGGGAAGGTAAAGAATTTTTGCGTCAAAGGGATCGAGAACGTAGGCGACGTCGCCGTCGATGCCGGCGTCATTGCTTGTCACGCGGAGAGTTCCCTTGAGGCGATCGTGTTCGGAGTTGTTCAGAATGAAGAGAAATCGTTCGCCGTTCTTGCCGCGTCGAAGATATACCGCGATATCCTGCGGCGACGGGTCGGTGGAAACTTCGACCGATTGGGAACGGACCAGTTGAGAAGCATGTTCCTTGAGGAAGTTGGCCATGGCCTGAACGGCGAAATACCGGCCTGCGACGCCGCCGCATTCACGGATGGGCGCGTCATAATCGTAGGTGGTCGTTCTGTTGGCCGATCCCCAATCGCCGACGTTGGTGCCGCCGAACATCATGTAATAGTTGGTTCCCGTGTAACCGAGCGCCCAGGCCACGAGCGTCACGTGGGTAATTTGCTGAGGGGTGAGGCCGATGTCCTGGCTTAAATGTCCGCCCACGTCGGAGAACCAGCCGCCCTGAAGCTCGGTGATCATCCTTGGTTTTTGCGGCTGATAGGCGCCCAGCGAATTCAAGCCGTGGAGTTCATTGGCGGCGTCAAATCTGGGATAGGTGTTGCGGCATTCGATCAAGTTTTGCAGCAGATACGGATCCTGCCGAAATAGATCGTTTTCGGTCACGCAGGTGATCAGGGGAATATCGATGCCCAGGTCGCGCGAATCATGCGCCAGGGCTTGAAGCTGCCGCAATTTCACGTCGGGAGGAAAGCCGGCATAGTCGTATTCGTTTTCGATCTGCCAGAGGATAACGCCCGGTTTGCCGGCCGGCATGTGCGTGATTTGGAAAGGCACGGTCGCCTTTGCCGCGGCGGTGTACCAATGTTTGCACCAATCGAGATAGACCGGATCGTCGCCGCGAAGCCAGTGCCCGTTGATCGCCGCCGGGCGCTTGGTCACCAGCCATTGCGGGTATCCACCGCCGTCCCATTCCGCGCAGATATACGGCCCGGGCCGCAGGATGACGTAAAAACCGAAGCGATTGATGGCCATATCCAGCCAGTCCGTCAGGTCGGTCATGTCCATCCTGGAGAAATCATCCAGTCCCGCCGGAGGCAGTGGCTCGTGCCAGTTCCAGGCGACGTAGGTCTCGACGCAATTGAGGCCGGCGTCCTTCATCTTCTGGAACCGGTCGGCCCAGAGCGGCTTGGGGCAGCGGAAGTAGTGAAAGGAACCGCTGTACAAAAATGTGTCCTTGCCGTCGATGAGGAGGCACTGATTGTCGTAGCTGATTCGGGGCGCGGCGGCGGATGGGGGCGGGTTGGTCTGGGACACCGAGGAAGCGGATGGCGACGATTGCGTGCAGGAAACCAGCAGCCCGCCAATCACGGCGAGCAGCGTCATCAAATAGCGCGGGGTCATTAATGCTCCTGGTCGGTTCCTTTGAAGACCTGGTCAACGGTTGTCGTCACGGTATCAAACGTACTGGCGGAAACGGTGGGCTGTTCAATGGTGCCCTTGACGTGAATTCGAAGCAATTCCTGGTTGGCGCCGCTGAGAAGCGGACCCAACACCGGCAATGCAATCAGCGTCGGGTTGTTGGTCGCCAGCCACAGGCTCACTCGCTTCAGCGCGAAAACTATCTCACCGCTACCGGACATCGTCATGTCGTTGCTCTTCAACTCGATCCGCTCGAAAACGACTTTCTGGCCCTCCAGAGTATAGCGGGTGGAGATTTGAGAGAAAGGGCTGTGGAGCGGAAGCGCCAGGTTGGTGATCTGCATCAGTCCCAGCATGACCGGAATGTTGTACATCCGCTCGCCGTAGACCGAAATGTCGCCGTGGCCGCGGCGGCTGGACGGATCGTTCCACGTCCCGCCCAATTGCAGCGACGCGGTCAGCCGGCCTTTGAGGTCCTTTTCATAGGGCGTGGTCAGTTGTTGCACGTCGGCGTCGCGCAGGATCAGGTTCACGTCGTACCGGCTCGGATCGGTGTCGGAGAAGACGTAGTCTCCCTGGCCGGCGAGATCGCCGGAGGCGAACTTCCCTTCCACGTGCGTCACGTCGACCTCCGGATCGTCGGAATTTTTGGCCAGGGTCAGCTTGACGTCCGAAGCGGACCGGCCCGCCAGGAGAAACGAATCTGCCGCGCATTGCCCGGCGAGGCGGTGCAGTTTCCCCCCGCGCACCAGCCCCGCGAGATCGACGTTCGCCTGGACGTCCGTCGCCGGTAATCCCACCTCCAGCGACGTTCCCCGCAGGGTGATCTTAGCGGCAAAATCGACGTCCGGCCCCGAGCCGCCGGGTTGAGTCGTGGTGTGCTGACCCTCCGGCCAGTATTCCAGCTTCGACAGATCAACGTCGATGTTGCCCCCGACTTTCAATCCGCGAAAGACCGCCGCAACTGAATCGGGCAAGGCCGTCAACAACTCGTCATCGACGGCCAGACTGCTGGCTGAAATCTGCAAATCCCACGCCGGCTGGCGGTCCAGTTTAGCTCCACCGGAAAGCGCGATCCGCGCTCTTCCATGGGTGGCCTTCAGATCGCGCAGGACCACTTCGGCGGGCGAGATCAGAATGTCGCCCTGCACGTTGTCCAGCCGATACGGAATCGCCGCGGGCGTCACCGAAAGATCGCGGGGGATCACGTGCAGTTCCAGTCGCTGGGGCGGCGCACCGAACGTGTCGGCCAGTTCCAGCGTCGCATCCACGTCGCCCTGGGGAAGGACGGCATCCCAACCCTGACGGGCGCGCTGCGGCAGCATCCGGTAGAGCGACGGGCTTAAATCGAGCTTCCTTGCCGCGGCGGAGAGAGAAATCTTCGGCTCACCGGACCAGTCGATCACCGCATGGGCCGCGGCCGAACCGGCGCCGCGCCGTCCGGCGAGATCGTCAATCTCCAGTCGCGACGGCGTCAGGTGCAGCTTGCCGGTCAGGCCGGACATCGCCGCCTCGCCGCCGCCCGGCTGGATGGCGCCGTCGCGCAACGAGGCGTCGAAGAAGTAATTCACGTTTTTCGGTCCATTGCCCGGGAAAACGCGCCCGTCGAAGTCGAGCGCGCCCGACAGCCCGACGTTCTGCACCCACAATCGCTGAGCGCGCGGCAGTGCGCTGGTCAGATCCTCGTCGATGGGAAGATCCCTGGCGCTGATGCGCAGGTCCGGGCCGTCGGGTTGCGTGGTTGGCGGCGAGGTGTCGGTCTTCCATCGAACGATCCCTTCCACGCCGAGGGTTCCCGCTCCGTGCCGCATCCGCCCGTTGACGACGTTCAAATATCCGTCGCGGACTTCCAGCCGGCAACTGAAATGCTTCAAGGGATAGGGGAACGCCGCAAGCGTTCCCTCGGCATCGTCGACCGCAAGGTCGGTGTTCACCTGCCAGGGTTGGCGCGGCCCGGGCATGCGGCGCACGGTGCAGGAGAAATTGCCGTGGAATTTGGGAAATTCACCGCGGCCCTCGGGGTCGAACAATTCCAGCGCGGTTTGGGCGGGCGGCGGCAGAGCGCCGCGCACGACCGAATCGCCGACGACGTTGTTGCCGTTCACCTCCAACCAAACCCCGGAGATGCCCTCCAGCGGGCCCACAAAACCGTTGAGCGTGATCTGGGCATCCGCGTTGGGACCGTCGGCCGGTCCGTGACCCTCAAGGTTGAAAAGGCGGATGCCGCTCATGCCCGCGATGGGGTCGGGACCGATCAGCACGCGGCCGTGGACCCGTGAAACCGGATACGGGAAATCCGCCGCGCGGAATTGGCCGTCCTTGATGTCGATCTGGCCGGTGACGATCGGCTTGCCGCCGGGCTCGCGACGCTGAATGTCCAACCGCATCGCGCAGGTCCCATGGGGATGCACGTGTTCGATCAAATCCTGCGCTTCCTTCGGCAATGTGCCCAGGTAATCGGGAGACAGGTCGGGAATTTCCAGGTCGTGGCCGGTCACCGACGAAATGGTCACGTGCGCCGGCGCATCGGGAGAATAGCCCTCGAGTTGGCCGTCGATGTTGAACCAGTTGCTTTCCACTTTGCCGCTGATCCCCCTCAACTCGATGCCCGCTTGCGTGAACAGCAGGTTTCCCGAGACCTGCGTGAAGCGAACGGGCTCCGGCGTGCTGAGCCGGCGCACCGCCTCGACGAACTGGTGGGAAAACCAGCGCCGCGATTCGGCCATGTCCAGAAAATCGTGCAGGACCAGCACGCGATGGTTCTGCTCCCGGCTCATCCATTCCTCCGGATGAACGACCATCTCGACGTCGCTCAGGACCAGTTCCGCGTGAAAGATCGGCCCCCCGCCGCCGGGGTTGGGATTGTAAACCATCTCCGGCACCTCGATCCGGCCCTGGAGTTGGTGCCATTCGCACCACTGGCGCGGCTCCGCCAGCAGCATGGTTTTCATGTCGGGGCCGAAGCGGAAATTCTGCATGTGCGCCACGGAGATTCCGCCTTCCGTGCGGATGGTGCCGTCGGCACTGGGGCCCATGGCCTCGCGACCGCGGCTTTGCAGTTGAAAGTCGTAGCGATCGGGCTCCTCGTCGTTTGGATTCAGGCTCCCTTCGATGCTGTACCATCCCAGCGGAACGGTTTTCCCGTCGCGCAGCTCCATGTAGGCGACCTCGGCGTCGCGCAGGATGATCTGCGGGACAACCATGGGCCCGGCGGCGCCGTTCAACGGCGAACGCCGCGGCGGCCGGCCGGCGCCGCGCCACATCCTCTGGTAATTCCACCGATGCGTCTGTTGGTTCTCCACCAGCATGACGACCGGCCCGATGGCGATGATCTGCGTCGCCGACAGCCGACCCGCCAGCAACTCCGCCGGGTGATACCGGATCAGGAACGTCCGGGCATGGAAGATGATCGAATCCGGCTGATTGGTCTTGTCCACCCGCAACGTGACGTCGTCGAGGCGCAATCCCTCGAAGATCGAGAGATTGGCCGTGCCGATCGTCACTTCGCCGCCCAGCAGATCGGAGAGATACGCGCTGGCCATGCCGCGGACGCGCTGGACGTCCGTCAAATAGATGTATCCAAATATGATGATGCAAAGAAAGAGCAGCAGGCCGGCCATGCAGTGACGGCGCGCGGCGGAATGCTGGCGGCGCAGCGGATGCCGCGGCCTCCAGCTTTTCTCGAACAGGCGCTCGGGATTGACCAGCATAAAAGTTCGCTTTACCCCCCGCGGCGGAAAGCAAAGCCTCCGCGGCGCGCGCCGGCAACGGCGCTGGCAGCCACGATAGCCATCGGCCCTTCCGCCGGAATGCGATAGCGCAGCGATCCGACCGATAACGCGGCAACCACGGTAAAATATACCGCCGGCAACATCAAAACCCGCTTCGCCGGCCCAGGCAGAATTCTTCGCCGCAGGCCCATTAACACCAGCACGTCCAGCACTGTCCCAAATGCCAAGCCCACCGATTCATACAATCGGCGGCCGCCGTATTCCCGGCTCAGGGGCATCGGGCTCCAGGTTCGGGCGATCTTGGTCCCGGCCAGCCGGATCGCTTCCAGCCGATGATCCGCGATCCAATCATCGGCCAAATTCGCGAAATAGCGCGAGCGGGCAATCTCGGTCATGTCGCGCGTCCATGGCATGGATTGGACGAAACTCTGATCGCTCGCTCCCGTGGCATCGGGGTTGAATCCATCATACCGAGTAATTCCATCGTTGGTGCTGGTCCAAACCCAGGAGCCGAGTACCCAGCGATTGCGCGCCGCCCATGGAAAAAGCACCAAAACCGTCACGAGCAGCATGGTTGCCGCAACGGGGAGCGGCCAGTGTTTTTCGTATTCCCGAGGAATGTCCCGGTTCGCCAATGCCGCCCCGCAACCGAGCACAACGGGAATGAGCATCGCGCCAGGCCGGACCAGCACCGCAAATGCCAGTACGACCCCGCCCCCCAGCCAGGCCAACAACTTGTGGCCTTGGGGCCACGGCCCGTCGCTTAAGACCAGCAGCGCCAGTCCCCAGCATAGCATGGCTGTAAAAAGCGTCTCGGAAAGAATCGGTCCGGTAAAAAAGATCATGTAAGGGTTGACAGCCACGATCGCCGCGGAAAGAACCGCGCCGCCCGGCGAAATCCATCGCCGGGCCAGAAGAAAGACCGCCAGGATCGTGCTGGTGTCCAGCAGGCATTGCGCGATTCGGATGGCCGCCGGCTTCGCGCCGCAAATGGCGACCAGCAGCGGATACCCCGGCGTGCGAAATGCGTAGACCGTCTGCCGGAAGCGCGCATCGACCATCCACAATCCGTCCTCGCCGAAATAATGGCTGCCGAGATCGAGATACTCCCGCTGATCCGGCAACCGGTCGATGGCCGAGTCATCGCTGGATTGACGCAATGCCCACCCCAGCCGAACCCCCAGCCCCAGCAGCATCACCACCGCCAGCGCGATCCGGGCCGTGCGTTCGGACATTTCTCTCACGAGAGAAAGCTACCGCGCGGGCGTTCGCCGGTACAATTCCTGCGTATTCCGGTTGCGATCGGGGCAACATCCAAACGCGAAATCTACTGCGAATCTCGCCAAGAGTTGGTGATAGTCTTGAGTTCAAACGATTTTATCAACGGATCGATGGCATAAGTCTTTCGGAATTTGTCATTCATCTGCCAGTACCGTACGCCATCCGGAGTACCGGTTGCGATCGCCACCAGGTGATCCATTGGGAGCAGGAAACACCGGATAGATCCTGCGCCATCCACGACAATGGCATAATATGGAATTAAGTCGAATGTCTTGCAAGATTCGCTGGCTTTGGCGAAGCCATCCGCGGGGAGGTTGATTGACCAATTCTCGGTCCCATCGTATCGGCACCGGGATTTCACCGAAATCCCCATTCGCTCGCCGCTATCGGGATTGCGCGCAATAAGGTCAATGCCGACGTGATCTATTCGGGCGCATTCGTAGCCGTATTTTGAAAGCCAATACAATACGAGACCCTCGGCAAAATCTCCGGTGATTTTGGAGTGGCGGGGACTCTTTTGGAGTTTCATGAGACTACACATCTTACCACCGGGGCATGAAAACAACCTCGCTATGGTGGCCGGATTAACACCCCGTCGGTGTTAGGTCACAGACGGCCAAATTGAATTCAAATGCAAATGCGGGAGGGCGGGGAAAACCACATCGGGCCCCAAGAGTTTTTCCCCGCCCTCCCGCACCCCCCCACCCCTTTCCTTTTCCCCTCAACCGTCCAGTTGGAGACGCAGCCGTATCTGGCCCGCCCGCAGGTGACCTCACCGCTGCGCGAAGCCGGAGGTTTTCCGCCTTCGCTGCCGGACGGTTGAGGGGAAGACGGAAGTGGGTGGAGGGGTTGCAGGGGAGGCGGGAGAAACCACTTGGGGCCTTATGGGGTTTCTCCGCCTCCCCTGCATTTGCATTTGAATTCGCATTTATATTTGCTCAGCCCCTCCCAATGGATGAGTTGCATCCCATCACCGCACAATCTGATATAACTCTCCAAAGCCGATGGGCATCAAATCGCTGGAAAAATCGCTGGAATCGCTCGACGCGAAAATCGGCGCGCTGCGGGTTCAGTCGGCGGCGATCGACCGCTGGCGCGGCGATGCGGCGGCGGCGCTGTTCCATCTGCGTCCAAAACGCGATGGGCCGATGATCGTCGCCATCCTCGGCGGCACGGGAACGGGCAAGAGCACGCTGGTCAATCGGATTTTGGAGGCGAATCTTTCGGCCGTGAGCTTTCGCCGTACCTTCACCGCCGGGCCGGTCGCCATTGCCAAAATCGCTTCCGAAGTTCCCCGGAACTGGCTGGGTTTGCCCCATGCGGCCGCGCAACCGGTCGATTTGCCGGCTCGGGGGCGGGCGGATTCGCTTCTGATCGTTGAAACGACGCATGACGTTTTGAATCGCGTGGTTCTCGTTGACACGCCGGACCTGGACGGCGATCAGCCGGTCCATCATGCCCAGGCCGACCGCGCGTTCCGCTGGGCCGAGGGGATTATCTTTCTCGTGTCGCCGGAAAAATATCAGATGACCGAATTGTTGCCGTATTACCGGCTGGCCCGGCGCTACGCGTTGCCGGCGATCTTCGTCATGAACAAATGCGAGACCGCCGAGATGCTCGAGGATTACCGGCAGCTTGTCTCGGCCGACGGCGCCGAGGCGACCGTGTATGCCGTTGCCCGCGATGATGCGGCGTACGAGCCGCCAGTGCAGGAAAACCTCCCGTCCCTTCGCCAGGCGATTTCGACGATGAATCGCGCGGGGGAATCGGCGGGCCTGGCGGTGCGCGTGACCGATTTGCTGGGGCGATTGCGCGATCAGATCACCGGGCCGTTACGGAGCGAGCGGCGGGACGTTGACGCCGCCGTTTCCGCCCTGCGGGCGATGGAAACGTCGCCGCCGGGCGTGGACGTCAATCCGATCACCGAGCAGTTGCAGCGGCGGTTGCAGCAGCGGAGCGTGCTCTACCTGATCGGTCCGGGGCGCGTGTTGGACCGCGTTCGCCAGGTGCCGGGAATTCTCGTGCGCCTGCCGAGGACCGCCTGGGAATTGGTGATGCACGGGAAAACGGAATTGAAATCGGCCTTGGGAGCCGACGGCAATTCCGCCGCGCGCCAGGTGCCGGATTTCAACGCGACCCTGACGGACCAGTTCGCGATCATCCAAAGCCGGATCGACGATTGTCTCCGTTCGGTCCCGTCCGGGCCGAAATGGCTGGGCGACCCCGCAGCCGCCTACGGCGAGTCGAAAATGAATCCCACCGATGCGGGAAAAATCGCCGACGAGGAACTGAAGGAATTGAAAGACTGGCTCCAGAAGCGCTGGGACGCCACGCCGCGCGACACCGTGCTGCTGCTCAAGCTGCTGCGGCATCTTCCCGGCGGCGAGAAGCTGACGCAATGGACCGAGGCGGCCCCGTATCTTCTGGCGATCATCGTTGCGGCGCACCACGCATTTTTCGGACACATCGACCTGATGATTCTCGGCGGATACTCGCTGGCGACCTGGCTCACCGAGCGATTGAGCAACGAAGTCGCCGCCCGCACCCGCCGGGCCAACCGCGCCATCGCTGAACGATTTGAGAAGCTGGCCCACGAGCAGATCCGCCGCGCCATCGCCTGGATCGAATCGCGCGCCCCGCGATTGGTGGAAATCAACGTGATCGAAGCGATGGCGGATGAGTTGGAAGAGGAGTCATTGGTCATTGGTCATTAGTCATTGGTTATGCTTGCAAATGACAAGGAATCGGGCATGAAAATCTCGGGAGCGGAACAACTTGTCCGAGAGACGATGGAATTGACCGGCGCCGCCGGCCCTGAATTGCTGGAGGAGGATTCGCCGGCGCTGGCGGGCGACCAGATCGGCGGGATTTATCTCGTCGGTCTGATCGGCGGAAAAGAAGTTGGCAAGAGCGCGCTGGTCAACGCCCTGGCCGGGGCGGCGATCACCGATGAGACCTCGCACGGTCCCGGCACGCAAACGGCCGTGGCATACGTGCATCGCGCGCGGCAGGCCGAGGCCGCGGCGCTGCTCGAGCGCGCGGTGCCGGGGAAGTTCCGGATCGTCCCGCACGATGTCGCCAAGCTCGGCGGGCAGGCGCTGCTGGATTTGCCGGACATCGACAGCCGGTTCGCTTCGCACTTGGAAATAACACGGCGAATGCTGCGGCACATGCTGTTTCCGATCTGGATTCAGAGCGTCGAAAAATACGCCGACGTTCAGCCGCAGAACCTTCTGGCAAAGGTGGCTGCCGGAAACGATCCGGGGAATTTCCTGTTTTGCCTGAACAAGACCGACCAGGTTCCCGCCGACCAGGCGGCGGAACTGCGCGAGGATTTCGCCCGGCGGATTCAGCGCGTGCTGGCGCTGCCGCATTTGCCGCGGGTGTACATGGTCTCGGCCCGGCGGCCGGGGGATTTCGATCTGCCCGAACTGTCGAAGTTGCTTTCTAGCGAGAAATCCGCCGATGCGCTGGCCGAATCACGCGATCTGGCCTCGCGACGGCGCGGGCGCACGCTGCTGGCCTGGCTGGCGCGGCAGGATTTGCCGGAGAAGGCGCGGCGGCTGGCGCGGCTGGACGACGCGGCGGCCGAGTTGCTCAACCAGCGCCTTGGTATCCCGCTGGTCGAGACGATCGTGCCGGGAATGATCGACGATCCGGCGTATCGCATGGTTATGACCGACGGCGTTTTCGCCCGCCGGGTTGCCCGCTGGCCGATCGTCAACGTCCTGCACGCCCTGCTGTCGCCGCTACGGATGCTGATCCGCGAAAACGCCGCGGCGGGATCGTTCTTCGGCGGCGAGGAAGCGCTGGTCGATGCGCATCTGAAAATCGCCGGTGGATCGATCTCGACGCCGCTACAGTCGGCGTTCGCCCAACTCTATCAATCCGATCCGGCGGTTGCACCGCTCTACGCGGCGAAAAAACTTTGGGAGCCGATGGAAGCGGCGATGGCCGAAACGCGGCTCCGGCAATCGCTGATCGAAACCGTCCGCCGCCAGCGCCAGACCGTTCTGTCCCGCCTCTCGGGAAGAACGGGGATCATCGCGCCGCTGCTGCGCATTCTGCTCACCATCGGGGCGCTGGCTTGGTTTCCGTTTATCCAGCCGGTGCTTCACGCCGTGCTGACGGCCAAGTCCGCGCTTGGTACCGTGCGCGACGCGGCCCTGCTGCTGGTGGAAGTGATCAGCGCCGAATCGCTGCTGAAAAACGCGGTGTTTTTGATCGTGTGGTATCTGCTGATCTGGTCGCTGCTGCGCTGGAGCACGCGGCGCCGCGTGGACCGGCTGCTGGGCCGCTGGAAGAGCGCCGAAACGGCCGATGATTCGCTGAACCTGACGACGCGGACGCTTGCGTGGATCGACGATCTGCTGGAGCCGATCCACAAGACGCGCCTGGCCACGGAGGATTTGGCCAAGCGCGTGCAGATCATGAAGGCCGAGTTTCCGGAAGAATACGCCGCGTAAACGCGGCCGCTAATCGGAATGCGCTCGCCAATCGCGCCGGTTCATTTTAGAATCGGCGCATGATCTATCGCATCGACGTTCGCGCGCGCGGCGGGGCCGATCCGCTGGGGGCTTCGATCCGCCAGCAGATTCGGGACCTGGGCAAAAAAGCGGATTCGGTTGAGACGGCGCGGATTTTCCTGCTGGATACGGATGCCGATACGCAGGCGGTGCGGAAGATCGCGGGGGAATTGCTGGCCGATCCGGTGGTGGAAACGGCGGAAATTTTCTCGGGGGATTCCAATGGGGAGCGAACGAGCCGGATCGAAGTGCACTTGAAGCCGGGGGTCATGGACCCGGTGGCGGCCAGCACGGAAATGGCGGTGCGGGATTTCGGGGTGGAGGTGCGGCAGGTGCGCACGGGGCGAGCGTGTCTCATCAGTCCCCGGCTGGGATCGAAGGACCTTCGGGAAATCGCCGACCGCGTCCTGGCCAACGGGGTCATCGAATCGGTTTATTTCGAGCCGTATTGGCCGCGCACTTTTGAGACCGGACGGGACGGCTCGTTCCAGCTTCGCCACATTGATCTCCGCGAGCTCTCGGAGCCGATGCTGGCCAAGCTCAGTCGCGAAGGGCATCTGTTTCTCTCGCTGGCCGAGATGAAGGCGATGCAGGACTATTTCCGCGAGCAGCGGCGCGAGCCGACCGACATCGAATTGGAGACGCTGGCCCAGACGTGGAGCGAGCATTGCGTACATAAGACGCTGAAGAGCGCGGTGGACGTGGAAGTCCGCGACGAACGAGGGCAAAAGATCGCCTCGCGGCGATATGGGAATCTTATCAAGGAAACCATTTTCGCCAGCACGACGCGGATCATCCAAGGCGGTGAATCGCGCGATCCGTTTTGCCTGTCGGTTTTCGTGGACAACGCGGGGGTCGTGGCTTTCGACGAGGTGGATGCCGTTTGTTTCAAGGTGGAGACGCACAACCATCCCAGCGCGATCGAGCCGTACGGGGGCAGCGCCACCGGCGTGGGCGGGGTGATCCGCGACGTACTGGGCACCGGGCTGGCGGCAAAACCGGTCGCCAATACCGACGTCTTCTGCGTCGCTTTTCCCGATTCCAAGCGCGGCCCACTACCGAAGGGGATCATCCATCCCAAGCGGATTCTTCGGCAGGTCGTGGCGGGCGTGCGGGATTACGGCAACCGGATGGGAATCCCCACCGTCAACGGCGCGGTCTATTTCGACGAGGGGTATCTGGGCAATCCGCTGGTGTTTTGCGGATGCGTGGGGTTGATTCCGCGCGACAAAATCAGCAAGGCCGCCAAAGACGGCGACGCGATCGTGCTGCTGGGCGGACGGACGGGGCGGGATGGAATTCACGGGGCGACGTTCTCCAGTGCGGAGTTGACGGATACGCATGCCGATGAATTCTCGCACGCGGTGCAGATCGGCAACGCCATCACGGAGAAGAAAATGGCGGACGTGATCCTGGCGGCGCGCGACCGGGGGCTGTTCACCGCGATCACCGATTGCGGCGCGGGCGGGCTTTCATCGGCGATCGGCGAGATGGGCGAAGCTCTCGGCGCGACCGTCGAACTGGAAAAAGTCCCCCTGAAATATGCGGGGTTGCGATATGACGAAATCTGGATCAGCGAAGCCCAGGAGCGAATGGTGCTGGCCGTGCCGGGAAAAAACGTGGATGAACTGCTGAAGCTGGCGAGGGGCGAAGACGTCGAGGCGACGGTCATCGGCACGTTCGGCCAAAGTGAAAAAGAGCTGATTTTGAGATACGGCGGCCGGGAGGTCGGGCGGCTGTCGATGGATTTCCTGCATCACGGGCTTCCCATGCTGACGCGGAAGGCGGTGGTGGTGGAATCGCATCGGCGCAAGCCGTCGCCGCCGGCGGCGATCTCTGCTGAATTGTTCAAGGAAAAACTTCTGGGGCTGCTTTCGCATCCGAACGTCGCCAGCAAACACTGGATCATCCGGCAATACGACCACGAGGTTCAGGGCGGATCGGTGGTCAAGCCGCTGGTGGGTCCGGTGCAGGTCGGTCCATCCGATGCGGCGGTGCTTCGGCCGAAGCTCGGCAGCCGGCGAGGCATTGTCATCGGCTGCGGGCTTTGGCCGCAGATTGAAGATCCATACGAAATGGCCATCGCCTCCATCGACGAGGCGATCCGCAACGTGGTGGCGGTGGGCGCGGACCCCGATCGCGTGGCGATCCTCGATAATTTCTGCTGGCCCAGCGTGGACGATGAGTTGACGATGGGTACTCTGGTGCGCGCCTGCGAGGCGTGCCACGATGCGGCAATCGCCTACGCCATTCCGTTTATCAGCGGCAAGGACTCGCTGAATAACCAGTTCACCAATCATGAGACGGGGCAGATCCTGCGCATCCCGCGCACGCTGCTGATCAGCGCCATCGGAGTCATCGAAGACGTGCGGAAGTGCCTCACCATGGATTTCAAATCCGCCGGAAGCCAGGTGGCGCTGATCGAGGCGAGCGACCCATCCGATCCGGCGGCACTGGGCCGGCTGCATCGGGCGATGGCGAAGTTGATCCGAACCGGCAGGGTGACGGCGTGTCATGACGTCAGCGACGGGGGGATTGCGGTGGCGGTGGCGGAAATGTGCATCGCGTCGGGCCTCGGATTGGTGGTGAACGAATCGTTCCTCGGCACCGATGCCGCGTTTGCGGAAACCAATGGACGATTCCTTGTCGAATTACCGATCGGCATCAACGGGGACGCAATTGAAGGCGAGTTGGGAGGGACGGGCGGCGTCAGCGTTTTTGGAATCGTCCAACCGACCAAGGCGATCAATATCGCCGACCGGGAAATCGGGCTGGATGAATTGACCGCGGCGTGGCGGGGAACTTTGGATTGGTGAGCCGATGACCGGGCGATTTGTTTTGGTGACGGGAGCCAGCACGGGCATCGGCAAGGCGTGCGCCCTGTATCTGGCAAAGAACGGATTTTCCGTGATCGCGGGCGTTCGGCGTGATGAGGACGGAAAGAATCTGGAGTTGATCGCCGGCGGGAATCTGCAAGGCATTCGACTGGACGTCGCGGATAGCGCGTCGATTGAGGCGGCGGGGAAAAAGATCGCGGAAATCACCGGGGATTCGGGCCTGGCCGGAATCGTCAACAACGCCGGGATCAGCGTGCCGGGACCCGTGGAATTTGTTTCCCGGGACGATTGGCGGCGACAGTTTGAGGTGAACGCGTTCGGGCAGGTGGCGGTGACGCAGGCGTTGCTGCCGCTGGTCCGGCGGCACGTAGCGGCCCGCGGGCATGGGGCGGGGCGAATCGTGTTCATCGGCTCGATCGCCGGGCGGGTCACGATGCCGATGATGGGGCCATACTCGGCTTCGAAGCACGCGATCGCCGCAATTGCCGCGGCCCTGCGGATGGAATTGCACGAGCAGGGCATTCACGTTTGCCTGATCGAACCGGGGGCCATCCAATCGGAGATCTGGAGGAAGGGGATTGAATTCGCGGCGACGATTCCGGCGGATGCGCCGCCACGGGAGTTTTACGGTCGGCAGATCGACGCGGCGGTGAACAACGCGCGTGATTCCGCGGCCGGGGCGATTCCCGCGGATCGCGTGGCGCGCCTTGTCTGGCGATGTCTGAGCAGCCCGCGGCCTCCGAGGCGAAAAACAATCGGCCGAGACGCCCTGCTCGCGGC
Organism: Tepidisphaeraceae bacterium; assembly: GCA_050010915.1. Lineage (GTDB taxonomy): Bacteria > Planctomycetota > Phycisphaerae > Tepidisphaerales > Tepidisphaeraceae > PALSA-1353. The sequence continues at coordinate 19,911 of JBEKKC010000032.1, forward strand.
GGTCCTCAAACGAATCCTTCCGGAGAAATGGTTCGACGGGGTTTTGCTGATGGCGATGAAAATTCGCTGAACCCTCGCGTCACTCACCCGGCGAACTCCGTGAACGCTCGCATTGGCATCATGTCTTCAGAACGCGATCGCGCTGCTCATTTGGTCCAGACCGGATAGTCCGTAGCAACAACTTGCATTCATGACCCATGGTCGTTGTAAGGCCGGGCAATTTGGTCTGGCATTCAGTCACTCCGGTTGTGTCGGTTTTTGATCCATATTTGACGCTATTTTAGACGCAATATTCCGAAAAAATAATCTAGATTATGCTTGAACCATTGGGCTCGGGATTTAAATTAGTCCTTGTGCTGCCATAGGTTGCGAACTTTGGCAGGACGATAGGTGTGTGCTTCCCTATCGGAGGCGGAACCAAGAACAACGAAGAAGTGCGGAGTTCAAGAACCGGGTCGCATTTCGAGCATTTTGGTTCGGCGCAGTCTTCGGGCGTGAAGCGTTCTCGGATCGCAGACACGGCTGGAAACCCGTTCTTGGAGGCGAGTTTTGTGATGAAATCTTCATATTTTTCTGCGCTTCTTGCGCTAACGGGGTTGGTGGGATTGCCGGTGACGGCGCGCGTGGCAGGCGCGGTTATGTACGGAAATTTCGCCGGGCCCAACATTACCTATGGGAACGTGATGGAAACGGATTCGCAGATCGCCGGTCCGCCCCCGGTGGATTCGACGCCGAGCGGGTTGTTCGGCGCGCCGGCGTTGTCGCCGCCCGTCAGCGACAATCTGGCGTTCCCTGCGTTGAGCTTTTCGGACCTCGTGGCGGATGGGCAATTCCAATTGCAGGATGGGCAGTTGACGTTTGACGTGACGCCGACGACGACGGGGACGATTCATTCGCTGAGCTTTGACGAGGGCGGCGCGTGGAGAGTGGACGGACTGGAGGGGGATGCCTCGGCCGAGGCGACGCTGCTGTTCAACGACCTGCGAATCACGGCGGCCAACGGGGCGCCGCTGGCCGAGGCGATCGTCGTGGATCCAACGTTTTCCGAGAGCGACGTTATTCAAACCGGGTCCGCGGGCGTGAGCACGGGCGAAGGGGACATTACGTTCACCTCGACGGGAGGCGACGCGGCAGGAACGTGGGACATCACGGCGGACTTTGACATCGACGCGGCATTGGCCGCCGCGGACCAGACGGGCAGGGTCACCAGCATTTCTGTCGCGTTGGACGATCAATTGTTCGCCCAGACGACGTCGGTTCCAAGCTTGACCCTGGCGAGCATCGATAAGAAACATTTCATTGTCAGCGGGAGCACGACGCCAGGAACGGTGGTTCCGGAGCCGGGATCGCTATCGCTTCTGTTGGGGGCGGCGTTGATGATGCTGCGGCGGCGTAAACGAGGATCGCTTTGAACGGCACGGGATTCTCGTCTGGGTCCTTCTTGACACCCTTAAGCTGGCCGATAGAGTCTTTTGTTCGGTCTATTCGGCAGTAGCTCAATGGTAGAGCAGCCGGCTGTTAACCGGCTGGTTGCAGGTTCGAGTCCTGCCTGCCGAGTTTGTTTTGGGTCTACATCTTGCAAAATGCCCAAGGACGTTTTTACATCGGGTCCTCGAATGACCCCGATCGGCGTTTGATTGAGCATAACTCCTCCGAAGGCCATCTAACCCACACCCACAAGAACGGCCCTTGGACTTTGGTTTGGCGTGAGCCGCACGCCTCGCGCGCGGCCGCTATGATGCGAGAGAAGCAGATCAAATCGATGAAATGGATACGAGAACAGTTGCTCAATGGCAGAGTCCCGACGTGTCGGGATTAACCGGCTGGTTGCAGGTTCGAGTCCTGCCTGCCGAGTTTTTGACGCACCACCAAAGATCGGGGCAGGGTAGACTAACGGCATGAGTTGCCAGTTGGCGTATGCGGAATCGGGCGATCCGAACGCAATGAACCTGTTGATAATCCTGGGGGGCATATGCATCGTCGCGGCAACAGCGATATTGGCGTTCGCGTTGATCCTCACGGCGCGGGCACGGGGGCATCGGCATGCGGAATTCATCATGGTGGCGACGGTCTTCTGGGCGCTGATCACGGCGGGAAGCCTGATGTACGCCGGGGAGACGCAATTGAATTGGTCGAAGGAATATACGCTGAGGCTTGAGACGGGATACCTTGATCCGCAGGACACCGGCGATGCGCCGCGATTGCCTTGGGGAATCTGGACTGGGCTGGGGGTGGCGTATGGCGCGATGATGGCTTGGGCGCTTCTCCAGAAACGTGCGGAGCCGGGCGGGGGATGAATGGTCGTCAGTCGAGGGCGCAGGCCACGCGGAAGCCCGTGTTGTTCCTGCGTTGGATATGGTGGACGCGATCCCGGAAGGGAGCGGGGAGAATTCGGGGCGGCGCATCCCACCCGCGGCCGCGGACGACGCGCCACATGGTTGCCTCGTTTGGTCCCCACGCCGAGCCATCGCTGGGCGCGCCGCGATACGAGTCGTGCCAGGCGTCGGCGACCAATTCGCAGACGTTGCCATCCATGTCGAACAATCCGAAGTCGTTGGGCTGGAATGATCCGACCGGCAGGGTCCGGCCGCCGGTGCAAACGGCAGCGCTGGTCCCGGCGCGGCAGCAGTATTCCCATTCCGCTTCGCTGAGGAGTCGATAGGGCCGGCCGGCCATGATGGAAAGCCGGGTCACGTAATGCTCGGCATCTTCCCAGCTCACGTTGACGACCGGCCGCCGACCGCGGCCCCAGCCACAATCGTCCGGACGATGGACGTCCGGATCACCGTCGGCATAGGCATCCCATTGCTCAAAGGTGATGGGATATCGCGAGACCGCCAGGGGATTGGCGATTTGCACCCAGTGCCGGGGCTTTCCCACGGCATTGGCGAACTTGTCGCCTTCGTCGTCGGCGCCCATCCAGAACCTGCCAGGCGGAACTACCACCATCTCCGGCAACATCGGGCCATCGGAAAAACAGGTTCCCGGCATGCGCGCCTCTTCGGCAAACTCCATCGGGGGGCCGGGTTGCGGTGTGGCGTGCTTCATACTTCTTGCCCTGACGGCAGACACGCCGTGCGGCGGGACGGACGCGTGATAAGTATTGCGTGCAACCGCGATGCCAGCTGGCGAAGAATGTCGGAAATTCCCCCGGCGCCGGGGTTTCGGCGAATTCTTCGGTTACCGGCCCGATAGCCGATGCGCATCGGCTGGGCAACGGGGATGGAAACAACCGCCGGCTGCAAGCGATTTGCGCAGCCAATCCGCGACACCCTGGCCAATCTCCCCCGCGAAATGCGATACTTCGACTCCGGGGGGAGGCCATGAGGCAACGATGTTGAATTCGCGCAATGCGTTGGCGGGGCTGGCGGTTTATATTCCCCTTGCTTGTATTTCCATGGCAAACGCACAATCGCCATCGACGCGGGAGGTCAACGGGCTGACGTTGTGGTACGGGGAACCGGCTAAAGTCTGCATGAACGAAGCCCTGCCCGTCGGCAACGGGAGACTCGGGGCCATGATTTTCGGCACGACGGGCGCCGAACGCATCGTGCTCGATGAGGACAGCCTGTGGACGGGCGATGAAAACCCTGGCGGCGATTACAACCACATGGGGGCATATCAGTTCCTCGGCGAGCTGCGAATCACTCTGCCCGGACACGAGACGGCGCAGAATTACCGGCGCGATCTGGATATCGGTCAGGCCCTGGCTCACGTCAGCTACGACGCCGGCGGCGTGAGCTATCAACGCGAAGTCTTCGCCAGCCATCCCGCACAAGTGCTCGTGGTCCGCCTGACCGCCAGCCGGCCGGGAAGCTACACCGGCCAGATCGAACTGCGGGATTCCCATCGCGCCAAGACCGCTTCGGCGGACAATCGGCTCAGTGCGGCCGGCTCCCTGGCCAACGGACTGAAATATGAGACGCAACTGGTCGCGCTTCACCAGGGCGGAACGCTGCGCCCGGACGGCGGCACGCTCCGGTTTTCCGCGTGCGACAGCGTGACGTTGATCGTCGGGGCCGGAACCGATTATGCGATGGATTATTCATCGCATTACCGCGGCCCGGACCCGCACCAGCGCGTGATCGGACAGGTGAACGCGGCGGCGGCGAAGCCGTTCGATGAATTGCGGATCGAGCACATGGCCGATTTCCGCTCGCTGTTCGACCGGGTATCGCTCGATCTTGGACAATCGACGCCGGATCAGCGTGCCGCCCCGACGAATCTCCGCAAGGTCGGCGCGAGCAAATCCACCGATCCGGAACTGGAAACGCTGATGTTTCAATTGGGGCGGTATCTGATGATTTCCTGTTCCCGTCCGGGCGGCGTGCCGGCAAACCTCCAGGGACTTTGGAACGACAGCGATTCGCCGCCGTGGCATGGAGATTATCACTCCAACATCAACATCGAGATGAACTATTGGCCGGCCGAGGTTGCCAATCTCGCCGAATGCCACACGCCCCTGTCCGACTTGATTGTCAGCCAGCTTGAACCCTGGCGGCGCGCGACGCAGGAATCGCGGGATTTCGACACCCCCTCCGGCCAAAAGACGGGGCGAGGATTCGCCATCCGCACCTCCCACAACATCATGGGCGGCATGGGCTGGAAATGGGACAAGACCGCCAACGCCTGGTACTGCCAACATCTCTGGGAACATTACGCCTTCGGCATGGACAAGGAATACCTACGCACCGTGGCGTATCCGGTGATGAAGGAGACGTGCGAGTTTTGGCAGGACCATCTGAAAAGTCTGCCCGATGGCCGATTGGTGGTGCCGCATGCCTGGTCGCCCGAGCACGGACCCACCGAGGACGGAGTGAGTTATGCCCAGGAAATCATCTGGGACCTTTTCAACAATTACGTCCAGGCTTGCGATGCGCTGAACGTCGACCATGGCTTGGGCCACAAGATCGCGGCCATGCGCGACAGGCTGGCGACTCCCGGCATCGGAAGTTGGGGCCAGCTATTGGAGTGGATGAGCGAAAAACACGATCCCAAGGAAAAGGAACTGGACACCCCCAACGACCACCACCGTCACACGTCTCATCTGTTCGGCGTGTATCCCGGCCGACAGATCAGCCCGGAGCGGACGCCGAAGCTTGCGGCGGCCGCGAGAACGTCGCTCATCGCCCGCGGGGACAGCGGCGACGTCCGGGAATGGTCGTTCGCGTGGCGAACGGCGCTGTGGGCCAGGCTCGGCGACGCCGAGCGGGCGCATGGCCAGTTCCTTCAACTCTTCGCCGACCGAAACAGTTGCCCCAATCTGTTCGGCCTCCACCCGCCCATGCAGATCGACGGCAATTTCGGCATCACCGCGGCGGTGGCGGAGATGCTGTTGCAAAGCCAGGATGGCGACGTTCATCTTCTGCCGGCGCTGCCCAAGGAATGGCCGGCCGGCCACGTCACCGGCCTTCGCGCCCGTGGGGGATTTGAAGTCGACATGACCTGGAGTGGCGGCCACCTGCAAAGGGCCGTCATTCGCTCGTCGAGCGGCCAGCCCTGCCGCCTGCGCGGCGCGGCCGGCGCGAAAATCACCCGCGACGGCCAGGACGTCGATGCCAAAACGGACGGCGACTCACTGCTCTTCCCGACGGTCGCCGGCGCTGCCTATGAAGTGAATCCGCAGCCCTAAGTTTCAAATCCAACGCCGCACGGCGGCACGGTAGTTCCGGTACGTGTCGCCGAACTTTGCTTCCAGATAGCGTTCCTCGCGCAAGATGACTCCATAGTGATTCACGATCAGAAGCGGCAGAAACAAAATCAGCGGCCAGGAACTGTTGATTTGGAACGCCAGACCCAGATAGAGCAGCACGAGAGACACGCTGAGGGGATTGCGCGAGAAACGGTATGGGCCGGAGGTGACCAGGGCCGTCGCGGGACGAAGCGGACTGATGTGGGTTCCCGCGCTCCACATATAGCGGGTCGCCCAGAGCAGGAGCGGCCAACTCAGATTCAAGAGCACGACGCAAGGCCAAAATGCCGCCCGCGGGGAAAGCGGGATCGGAAGCCGATACATCCAGTGCAGGATGACCGCGGCGACGAAGAAGGCGCCAAAAAGAATCGGCGGCGGCGCGATTACGCCGGGTTTGTCGGAGCCGGATGACATTCTTTTCCAACGGGCTTGTTTACCAACTAATGGGTTGACGGTCTACCGACGGTTCAATTGACATCGCTATGTCACGATATATATAACCGCCATCATCGTCACGCCGGCAGTTGCGATGAAATGGAGAGCTATCTTTCCGATCGCCGTGGTTCTGCTGATTTCGGCCGGATGCGGCAAGGAGCAGCCGGCGGCGGCGAACGCGCCGGCGGCGACCGTGACCGTCTTCGCCGCGGCGTCGCTGACGGAATCGTTCACGCAGATCGGCACGCGGTTTGAGGCCGAAAACCCCGGGGTGAAGATCGAATTCAACTTCGCCGGGTCGCAGGCGCTGCGGGCGCAGCTTGAAAACGGGGCGCGGGCGGACGTGTTTGCCTCCGCCAACGCCAAGGAGATGAACGCGGCCTGGCGCGAATTCCTGGTGAAGCCGGCGACGATCCACGATTTTGCCCGCAACCGCCTGGTGGTGATTTTTCCCAAGGACAATCCGGCGAAGATCGCGACGCTGAACGATCTGGGCCGTCACGGGGTTAAAATCGACGTGGCGGACGCGTCGGTGCCGGCCGGAGATTACACCCTGCAAATGCTGGATCGGATGAGCGGGGACCGGGCGTACGGCCCGGAATTCAAGCGGGATTTTCTGGCCAACGTCGTCTCGCAGGAGGAAAACGTGAAATCGGTGGTGAGCAAAATCCGGCTCGGGGAAGCGGATGCGGGCGTGGTTTATGCGACCGACGTGACCGCGGATGCGGCCAAGGACTTGCAGACCCTGAGCGTGCCCGATTCGGTCAACCCCATCGCCAGTTACCCCATCGCCGTCGTCGCCAAGTCGCCGCAGGCGATACTGGCCCAGAAGTTCGAGGACTTCGTCCTATCCGGCGAGGGGCAGGAAATTATCAGCGAATTCAATTTCATCCCGGCATCACCCGGCTTGCACTGATGGCCGCCAAGCAAACCAACCCCCCCCGCCATTCGTGGTGGCTGCTGATCCTGCTGGCGTTTCCGCTGCTTGGGCTGCTGGTGATTCCGCCATTCGCCCTGCTGGCCCGCACGTCGCCGTCAACGCTTTTGCGATATCTCGGCACGCCCGCGGTGGTTCAGGCGATCGCCCTGAGCCTTTGGACCAGCGCGGCCACTTTGCTGATCGTGGTGGTGTTCGGAACGCCGCTGGCATACATGCTGGGCCGAGGCGCATTTGTCGGCAAAGGCATTCTGGAGGCGCTGATTGACTGGCCGATCGTGCTTCCGCCGGCCGTGGCGGGGATCGCGCTGCTGATGACGCTGGGCCGCCGCGGCTTGATCGGGGCGTGGCTGGCCGGGGCGGGCGTCCAGATTCCGTTCACGCCGATCGCCGTGATCATTGCCCAAACGTTCGTCGCCGCCCCATACTACGTCAAAGCCGCATCCGTGGGGTTTGCCGCGATCAGCCGGGACGTCCTGGACTCGGCGGCCCTGGACGGGGCCTCGCCGCTGCGGAGATTTCGCAATGTCACGCTCCCGCTGGCGTTTCGCAGCGTAATGGTCGGCGGCGCGCTGACCTGGTCCCGCGCCCTGGGGGAGTTCGGAGCGACGATCATTTTCGCCGGCAATTATCCCGGCCGGACCCAAACCATGCCGCTGGCCGTTTATATCGGCTTTGAAATCGACATGCACCAAGCCCTGACGCTGGCGGCAATTCTGCTGATTATTTCGTTTGGCCTGCTGATAGGAATCCGTGCGGCGTATGCGCGGACGTGAAGGTTATCCTCATCCGACGTTTGTTGTGCTGATAAGCCTCATGGTATGGATTACCGCGAAGACGCGAAGGGCGCGAAGTTGCGCGAAGGAATTCAATTAGAAATCTCTTCGCGTAACTTCGCTCCTTCGCTGCTTCGCGGTTTATCTTTTCGAAGAAGTGCGGGCGGCGGCAAAGGCGTCGCCGACGGCTGGCCAGTTGACGACGTTCCACCAGGCCTTCACGTAGTCGGCGCGGACGTTGTGGTATTTCAGGTAATAGGCGTGCTCCCAGACGTCGAGGGGCAAAATCGGCACGACGCCGGGGGCGATCTGCAAATCGTGCTGCTTGACTTGAAGGACGATCAGCCGATCGCCGAGCGGTTCGTAGGCGAGGATGCTCCAACCGCTGCCCTTGACGCCGGCGGCGACGGCGGCGAAGCGCTTGCGGAAAGCCGCGACGGAAGTGAAATCACGGGCCAGGGCGTCGGCCAATTCACCCTGGGGTTCACCCCCGGCGTTGGGACCCATCACGGTCCAAAAGAGCGTATGAAGCATATGCCCGCCGGCGTTGAAGCTGAGGTCTTCCTGAAGCCCGGCCAAAAGCGCGCCGCCGAGCGGGGTGGCGGCGCCGTCGAGCGCGGCCAGTGCCTTCAGCGCGTTGTTCAGACCCGTGACGTAGGCCTGGTGGTGCTTGTCGTGATGCAGATGCATGGTCTCGGCGTCGATGTGCGGCTCCAGCGCATCGTAGGCGTAGGGCAGGGGAGGCAGAACGTACTGGCCATCCTTGAAGGCTTCGTTCTCGCCGGGAGTTGCACCCGCGCCGGCGTTGTCGGCGGCGAGCAGCGGCCCCGCCGCGGCCAACGCGCCCGCCAACGCCAATGCCGGAACCGATCGCATTACGACTTGACGACGAGAAAGCATGTCGGACATGAGAAGCTCCCGCGTTAAGATGAAAAAGTCCATGGAAATAATGCTCAATCCGGGGTTTTTGTGCAATGGGGAAAAACGAGGGCCGCGAACTGGCATGTCCGGGGCCTTCCTGATGCCGGTTCGCGGCCCTATGGTAAGATGGCCAACTCTTTTGGAGCGACATCGATAAGCCATGTCAACGAAAATCAAAACGGTAGCGATCATCGGCGGTGGTCCCGCGGGAGCGACGCTGGGAATTCTCCTGGCCCAGAAAGGCATCAAGGCCGGCATTTTCCACACCCCCAAGCGGCCCCCGCTGATCGTGGGCGAATCGTTGCTGCCCGCGGTGGTGCCGATGCTGAGAAAGCTCGGCATCGAGGAGGAGGTGAAAACTTTTAGCACGTACAAGCCGGGGGCCACGGTTTGTTTGAACGTGCGGGAAGTGATTTCGGCCTTCTTCAAATGGGCGGATGGAACGTTGCCGGATTACGCCTACAACACCCCGCGCGATCTGTTTGACCAGGCGGTGCTCGATGCGGCCGGGAAGGCGGGGGCGAAAATATTCAAGTCTGCGGCGAAGCTGGAAAAGGGAAAGGAGCCGAATAGCGTTCGGCTCTCCGATGAGACGTTAAACGCCGCCGGGGGGTTTTTTGGCGAAAAGCCGGACCTGATCGTGGATGCCAGCGGGCGGGTGAGATCGATCGCCAGGCTGCTCGATGCGCCGGCCAAAAGGGGCGGGCGCGACGACGTCGCCTTGTTTGCCCATCTCGACAAAGCGGTGATGACCGATCCGGGCAATATCCATATCGACTATCTCACCAAGGGATGGTCGTGGCGAATCCCGCTGCCGGGCAGGGTTTCCGTGGGCGTCGTCATCAATCCGAAGCATCTGGAACAATTCGGAGATACGATCGAGAAACAATACGATGCGTATATCAGGGAGGAACCTTCGCTGAAGTTCTACACCGAAGGCGCAACGCGATTGACCCCGGTGGTGAAATACCAGAATTATCAGCTTATTTCCGACAACATGTACGGTCCGGGCTGGGTGGCGGTCGGCGATGCGGCGGGATTCATAGACCCCGTCTTCTCGACCGGACTGTATTTGAGCATGAAAGGCGCGTTTGAATTACTCAAGGCCATTGAGATTGGTTCTGATGAGGCGATGAAAGAGTACGAATCCGGACGACATTGGGAACTAAAGACGTGGCAGCGCGTCATCGACAGTTGGTATAACGGCAAACTCTTCAACTTTTATCGCGTGGGGCAAAAGCACAAGGGCGGCCTGTTTGGATCGAGGATCGAGCGGCGGGTCCGCAAGCGGCTGCTGCGAATCTTCACGGGAGCCGCCGTGGATGACGTGTTTAACATGAAGGTGTTCGATTATCTCACCTTGCTCGGCACGGTGATGAGGAACCCGGCGGATCTGGTCGTGGCGTAGCGAAAAAACGCGGCATCCCGCGCCAAGTCAGCGAACGTTCTTTTCCGCCAGCCAGCGTTCGGCGTCCAGGGCGGCCTTGCAGCCCATGGCGGCGGCGGTGACGGCCTGCTTGTAGGTCGGATCGGCGACGTCGCCGGCGGCGAAGACGCCTTCCACGCTCGTCAAAGTGCGGAACGGATCCTTCAGAACGATGAAACCCTGGGAATCGAGTTTTAGCTGCCCGTCGAGAAATGCGGTGTTGGGGGTATGGCCGATGGCCACGAACATGCCGTGAGCGGGAAGCGTGGTGGTGTCGTTGGTCTTCAGATTCCTGATCCGGACGCCGGTCACGCCCGTCTGGGGATCGCCCAAAACATCCTCGACCACGGAATTCCAGACCGGCTTGACGTTGGGTATGGCGAGCAATCGGTCGGCCATGATCTTGGAAGCGCGAAGCTGATCGCGGCGATGAACGACATACACGGTGCTGGCGAACTTGGTAAGGTGGATGGCTTCCTCGGCGGCCGAATCGCCGCCACCGACGACGACCACGGGCTGGTTGCGAAACCGCGGCAAGGCGCCGTCGCAAACCGCGCACGCAGATACGCCGTGATTTTTGAATTGGGTTTCCGATTCCAGGCCGAGATAGTTGGCGCTGGCGCCGGTGGCGACGATCACCGCCTCGGCGGAAACGGAATCGCCGGCCGAGTTCTTCATCGCAAACGGGCGGCTGGAAAAATCGACCTTGACGATGTCCTCGGTGACGACGCGGGTACCAAATCGCAGGGCCTGCTGGCGCATGGCATCCACCAGATCGGGGCCGAGGATTCCGCTGGGGAATCCGGGGAAATTCTCGACGTCGGTGGTGCTGTTGAGTTGGCCGAGGGGAAGCGTGCCCTTGATAGAGCAGGGGATTGAGATTGGCGCGGGCGGCGTAAACCGCGCTGGTCCACGCCGCCGGGCCGGAGCCGATGATGATGATTTCTTCGGGCATTTGCCTGATTCTAGGACGGGACCGTCGCAAGTCCAAACCACCCGCGGCCTCAGAAATGGTATCCGCGTTTTTCGGCGTCGGTGGGGCCGGAGAACAGGAACAGCGCGAAACCGGTGCCGATGAGGCCGAAGCCGATGGACATGGCCACAATGCTGTTGTTGTGGAAGTGGTTCATCAGCAGGAGCCAACCCACGCCAAGCAGAATAATGAAAGTTTGTGGACTTGCCGCGGCTGCTCCGGCTGCTCGGGAGGGGCGTTGGCCGGCGCGATTCGCCGATAGGTGAGGGGCACGGGTTGCGGAAGCGGAGGCGGCGTATTGCGCGGGCGCTGCCTAGGGACGGGGGCGAGGTCGTAAGCGGAATCGGAGGGGTCCGAGGACATGCGCTTGGCCCTGATCGGGACGAGGAGATTGTAACGTGGAAGTACGTGGAAGATGAAATTTGAATGGCGAAATTTACCTGCCCACTGAAGTGGGCAGGCCGCGCAAAGAGGGGTCATAGCTTTGCCAGAACGGCTTCGGTCACTTGGGTTGTCGTCGCGGTTCCGCCGAGGTCGCGGGGGTGATTTTTGGGATCGGCGACGACGGCGCGGCAGGCGTCGTCGATCGCGGCGGCGGCGGCGGACTGGTTCAGGAAATCCAGCATCATGGCCACGGAGAAAAACGTGGCGATGGGGTTGGCGAGGTTTTTCCCGGCGATGTCGGGAGCGCTGCCGTGAACCGGCTCGAACATGCTGGCGGCCTGGCGGGTGGGATTCAGGTTTCCGCTGGCGGCCATGCCCATGCCGCCCTGAATGGCGGCGCCCAGGTCGGTGATGATGTCGCCGAACATGTTGGTGGTGACGATGACATCGTAGATTTTCGGTTTAGTGACCATGTACATGGTGCAGGCGTCGACGTGGTGATAGTCGGTCTGGATGCCGGGGTAATCGGTTTTGACTTCCTCAAAGGCGCGGAGCCAGAGGTTGTGGGCGAAGCGCAGGACGTTGGTCTTGGCGACGAGGGTGACTTTTTTGCGGCCGAAGCGTTTGGCATAGTCGAAGGCGAAGCGGATACAGCGTTCGACGCCGCGGCGGGTGGTGACTTCGATCTGGTTGGCGACTTCGTGGGGCGTGTTTTTGTAGAGAAACCCGCCGTTGCCGCAATAAAGGCCCTCGGTGTTCTCGCGGACGATGACCATATTGACGTCGTCGGGGCTGGCAAGGCGGATCGGGGAAGGAACGCCGGGCAGCAATCGCGTGGGGCGCAGGTTGACGTATTGATCCAGCTCGAAGCGCATCTTGAGAAGGATTTCGGTTTCGAGAATTCCCTGGGGGATTTGCCGCGATCCGCGCGGATCGACGCCGACGGCGCCGAAGAGGATTGCATCGTGGGCGGCCAATTCTTTCAGGGCGGAATCGGGAAGGGTTTGGCCGGTCTTGAGGTAGTGTTCGCCGCCGAAGGGATAATCGGTGGTGGAATATTTGAAGTCGAATTTTCGGGCGGCCTGCTGGAGAACGGCCAGTCCGGCGGGGACCACTTCCTTACCGACGCCGTCGCCGGGCATTACGGCAATTTTCATAAATGGCTCCTTGGCCCAAAAAGACCAAACGATAGCGACCGGAAACGAGAAATAAAGCGACGCCAGGATGACGTGCTGCGTTTTTCCATGTTTTTGAGGATCATTTGGCTGTAAGATGGGGGGCAAGCGCTTGTGGTTGAACGCGAACCCAGGGTTCGTCGCATTTCGTGCGTCCAATAAACGCGGTTTTCCTAATGCAGGCGGGCCAATCGGCAGAAACTGCGCTACTGGTCTAAAGGTTGTAGACGGCAAGTCGATAAAGGAGATGTTGGCGGCATCCGATCGACCGCCGGCACAACCCAAGCGACGGCGAATTGTGCCGCCGTTTCGGCCAGGGAGAGATTGCAATGAACGCCACAACCAAGGTCAAAGACGTGTTGACAACGGGCGAGGTCGCCAAGATTTGCAACGTCGCCCCGCGCACCGTCAGCAAGTGGTTCGACAGCGGCGCCCTGCATGGATACCGGATTCCGGGAAGCAAGGACCGGCGGATTCCGCTGAACCAGTTGATCCGGTTCATGAAGATGCACGGGATGCCGCTGAACGGGCTGATGACGGGCGGCACGCGCGTGCTGATCGTCGATGAAGAGCAGGACATCGTCGAGGTGCTGGAAAAGATCCTCGAGGACGAGGCGAAGTACGAGGTGGAGGTTGCCAAGGGCGGTTTCGCCGCCGGCATCACCGCCGAGAAATTCCGCCCGCACGTGATCCTCCTGGACATGCACTTGCGGGACATCGACGGCCGCGAGGTGTGCAAGCACGTGAAAGCGAATCCGGACTTGCAACTGACGAAGGTGATCGCGATGAGTGGCAAGATGACCCCGGAAGACGCCAAGGGCCTGTTGGCCGGAGGCTTCGACGGGTTCCTCCGCAAGCCGTTCCACGTGCGGCAGGTGATTGAAGCCATCGAGGACGTGATGGCGGTGGTTTACTAAGAGACGATCAGACATCCCCACGACGACGAGGGCCGACCCCGGAGGGACGGCCCTCGCTCATTATGTGAAGCCCACGGAACGCCGTGGGCTTTTTTGTTCGGGAAGGTATGATGTTTCCGGAGCATCTCGTTTTGAAAGAAGGGCCATGGAACCACTTCAACGCATCGCCTGCGATTGGTGCGGGGGGCAGAGTCCGGCGGGGGCAACCTCGTGCGTGACCTGCGGGGCGCCGCTGAACGTCAAAAACCTCGTGAGCGATTCCGGCTGGCGCGAGGCGCCGCGGCTGCGGGACATGTCGGAAGTGAAGTTCGGCTCCAGCGTTTGCCAGGTGGAAGGGGAAATCGTCCCCGTCGCCGAGATCACCTTGGGCGGGAATGACGCCATCTTCTTCGAGCATCACGTCCTTCTGTGGAAGGACGATTCGGTGCGGATGGACGTGATGCCGCTGCAAGGGGGAATCAAGCGGGCGCTGGCGGGAATGCCGTTTGTCGTGTCGATCGCGTCGGGGCAGGGGCGGGTGGCGTTTTCGCGGGACGCATCGGGCGAGCTGGTCGTTTTGCCGCTTCATCCGGGAATGGAAATGGACGTGCGCGAGCATGCGTTTCTGCTCTGCTCGCATTCGATCAATTACTCATACACGCGGATCAAGGGATTGCGGAACATTCTGTTCGGCGGACAGGGGATGTTCATGGACCGCTTCGTGGCCCAGAACGCGCCGGGACTGCTGCTTCTGCACGGATACGGCAACGTCTTCGAGCGCCGGCTTGGCGCGGGCGAAAGCGTGATCCTGGAGCCGGGCGGATTCCTGTACAAAGATGCCAGCGTCACCATGAACATCGAAACGCAGAAGCTGACCACCGGCTTTTTCGGCGGGGTGGGAATGAATTTGGCGCGCATGACGGGGCCGGGGCGGCTCGGCATCCAATCCATGTATCACCATCACCATACGGATTAAGCCCATGTCCATGCCGCCTACACCTGCGATGACCGACGCTCCCCGCTACCGCTGCCCGTGGTGCGGCCACGCCAGCGACGCCGGCAACACGAGTTGCCCGCGCTGCGGCGCGCCGGTGGACGTGCGAATGGCCACGAGCGATTCCGGCTGGGCCAAGTTGCCGCCCATCAAGGACATGGCCCGGATTCAGTTCGGCCAATCGTTTTGCCAGATCGAGGGCAATTACGTTCCCGTGGCGGATTTCAAGCTCGACGGCGGGGACGGGGTATATTTCACGCATCACCTGCTGCTGTGGAAGGACGAGCAGGTGCAGATCAGCAACATGCCGCTGGCCAAGGGCTGGAAGCGAATGTTCGCCGGGTTGCCGCTGATCATGACCCAGGCGCACGGCCCGGGCCGGATCGCGTTTTCAAAGGACGCCCCCGGTGAGTTGGTCGCGCTGCCGCTGGATGCCGGTCAATCCGTCGACGTGCGCGAGCACGTGTTCATGATCGCCACCAGCCAGGTGGCTTACGACTGGTTCCAGACCGGAATCTGGTTCACCACCCATGAGGACAAGAGCACCGAAACTCATTATCCGATCGGGATGTTCATGGACCGATTCACGGCCGGTCCGGCGCCGGGGTTGCTCCTATTGCACGGCAACGGCAACGTATTCGTTAGAAATCTCCAACCGGGGCAAACCATCGCGATCAAACCCACTTCGCTGCTGTTCAAAGACCCAACGGTTTCGATGAACCTGCACCTGGAATATCCCGGCGGAACGTACGGGGCGTTTCAGTCCTGGGGCCGATGGGGCAATCGGTATGTCTGGCTCCATCTCCGGGGTCCCGGCCGAGTGGCGATTCAATCTCATTTCGAGCACCTGGAAGACCCCGGCCACGCCATCCGCAACACCGAGCCGCGGACGACGACGCGGCAGTGGTGACGATTGGGGGGATTCAAAAACTCTGGTCACCCGTCCTATCGGTGTTCCTCCCTATGCCAGAATAGTGGTTGTCCATCATGGCGGGCGCTGGGGTTTGGCCGTTAACTCTTGGGCTGATTGCAAGTAATCCCCACGGCAACGCCGTGGGCGTTTTTTGTCACGTGACGGGCGTTTGGGAAGTGATCGGATGAGATGCTCATTCCGCAAATTGACAGCATTTTCGGCCACTCCTATACTGCGCGGCTCGTTTGGCGGAGATATCGATTTCCCCCTGAAAAACCCGTGAATTTTGTGGAGATGCCAATATGCCTAAAGTTTTGACCAAATCCTCTCGGAAATCCAAGTCGTCTTCGTCGGCAAAGACGGTGAAGCGCGTGTACTTTTTCGGCAACGGCAAAGCCGAGGGCGGGGCGCACATGAAAGACCTGCTCGGCGGCAAAGGAGCCAATCTGGCGGATATGACCCTGGTTCCCCTGCCCGTTCCCCCGGGGTTCACCATCACCACTGAAACCTGCGGCCAATACAACGACCTCGGCCAGAAGCTCCCCAAGGGCCTGATGGACGAAGTCAAAACCCATCTGGCTCGACTCGAGAAGGCGGCGGGCAAGAAATTCGGCGACCCGGGCAATCCGCTTCTGGTGTCCGTGCGATCCGGCGGGAAGGTTTCCATGCCGGGGATGATGGATACCGTCCTTAACATCGGCATGAACGACCCGGTGGTGGATGGCCTGGTGAAGCTGACGAACAACGAACGCTTCGCCTACGACAGCTATCGCCGGCTCATCAACATGTTCGGCGACACGGTCATGGGGGTGGATCATCAACATTTCGAGACGGAGTTGAGTGCCGTCAAGAATTCTCGAGGCGTCAAGCTGGATACCGACCTCGACACCGCGGGCCTCAAGGAGGTCGTCGAGAGATACAAACGAGTCTATCGGCAGCACGTCGGCGAGGATTTTCCGCAGGAGCCGCTGGTGCAGCTCGAGCACGCCATCGAGGCCGTCTTCAAAAGTTGGATGGGCGACCGGGCAATCAAGTATCGCGAATTGAACGACATCCGCGGTCTGCGCGGCACGGCGGTGAACGTGCAGTCCATGGTCTTCGGCAACATGGGAGACGATTCGGCTACCGGCGTGGCGTTCACCCGCAATCCCTCCACCGGCGAGAACCACTTTTACGGCGAATTCCTCGTCAACGCCCAGGGCGAGGACGTCGTCGCCGGCATCCGCACGCCGTTGGACTGTCAAAGCGAAATGGGCAAGTGGTCCAAGAAGAGCTGGCAGGAACTGCTCAGGATAAAGAACACGCTGGAACACAGGTATCGCGACGTTCAGGATTTCGAGTTCACCATCGAAAAGGGAAAGCTGTACATGCTGCAAACCCGCACCGGCAAGCGGACCGCCGCCGCCGCCGTGCGGATCGCCGTGGACATGGCCAAGGAAAAACTGATCGATGAGAAGACGGCGGTTCTGCGGGTCGATCCGGCGAGCCTGGATCAACTCCTGCATCCGGGATTCGATCCGAAGGCGAATAAGAACGTGCTGGCCCGCGGCCTGCCGGCATCTCCCGGCGCGGCGGTGGGCAAGATCGCCTTCACCGCCGAGGAAGCCGAGAAACGCGTCGCCGCCGGCGAGAAAATCATTCTCGTCCGGCGTGAAACCGAGCCGGCCGACATCGGCGGAATGCACGTGGCCGAAGGGATTCTGACCAGCACCGGCGGCATGACATCGCACGCGGCGGTGGTGGCGCGCGGGATGGGAACGCCCTGCGTCGCCGGCACGTGCGCCCTTCTTATCGATCACGTGAATCGCCAAATGAGAATCGGCGACGCCACGTTCGGGCCGGATCATGTCATCAGCATCGACGGCGGCACCGGCGAGGTGATGGACGGCTCCGTCCCCACGGTCGAGGCTACCCTTTCCGGCCCGTTCGGCATCATCATGAAATGGGCCGACAAGTACCGGACGCTGAAAATTCGCACCAACGGCGACACGCCCACCGACGCCCGCGTCGCGCGCGAATTCGGCGCGGAGGGTATCGGCCTTTGCCGCACCGAACATATGTTCTTCAATCCGGAGCGCATCCACCACATGCGCGAGATGATCCTGGCCAGTTCCGTCGAGGCCCGCAAGATCGCGCTGGCCAAGCTGCTGCCCTATCAGCGGGAAGATTTCATCGGCATCTTCAAGGAGATGAAGGGCCTGCCGGTGACGATCCGGCTGCTGGATCCGCCGCTGCACGAGTTCCTGCCCCACAACGAAAAAGACCAGCGGGAACTGGCCAACAGCCTGAACATGACGCTCGATCAGGTGAAGAGCCGCGTCGCGCAGCTTCACGAGGCCAATCCGATGCTTGGCCATCGCGGCGACCGCCTGGCGGTCACCTTCCCCGAAATCCTCGAAATGCAGGTGCGGGCAATCATCGAGGCGGCGTGCCAATCCAAGAAGGCTGGAATCAAAGTCCTGCCCGAGATCATGATCCCTCTGGCGGGAACGAAAAAAGAATTGGAATACCTGAAGAAGTTCACCGAGGAGACCGCCGCGTGCGTCTTCAAGGAACAGGGCGTCAAGGTCGAGTACATGTACGGCACGATGATCGAGGTGCCGCGCGCCGCCCTTGTCGCCGACGCAATCGCCGAAGTCACCGAATTCTTCAGCTTTGGAACCAACGATCTGACGCAGATGACGTTCGGCTATAGCCGGGACGATGCGAACACGTTTTTGCCCGACTATATCAAGAAGGAACTGCTCGACCACGATCCGTTCCAGACCCTGGACACGGTCGGCGTGGGGCAACTGATGGAAATGGCCGTCCGCAAAGGCCGGAGCGTTCGTCCGAACCTCAAATGCGGCATCTGCGGCGAACACGGCGGCGATCCCAAGAGCATTCACTTTTGCCACAAGATTGGATTGAATTACGTGAGCTGCTCGCCATATCGCGTTCCGATCGCCCGATTGGCCGCGGCGCACGCGGCGATCCTCAATGCCACCAAGGCCGGAAAGAACGGCAGGAAATAGGCAAATCGGATTTTCCGTGTAGCGCGATGAGATGCCGACCCAAGACCCAAGCCGTGCAGAGGGGCTTCCCCCGTGGAAAGCGCCAGCGCACGAATTTCTCAAAACTCATTCCATTTCCGGGCGAACTTCGTCTCGAAGGGTAATGGAATTGATAAAGAGCATGAAAGCGCATGGATGGGTGGGAGAGCCCGTCACCGCAATCGAATTTGGCCGCCGCAAATATCTGATTGATGGTCGTCATCGAACGTATGCTGCCCGAAAGGCATCCATTCCGGTACAATACCGTATCATCAGTATCGAAGAGCTACAGGACTTCCAATATGACTCCATCGAACAGGTGATTTTCGCTCATGCCGAAGCTGGCAACAATCGCATCCGCCTCCGCTGATCCCCGATCATCGGATGTCTTGCAGTTGATCGTTGACTATCAACGTGCGGCGCGCGCCGCCGTTGTTGGATTGAAGCGACAGTCTGGGGCGGCAAATCTTTTGAGCGCATGGAGGGCGGGAAAGCTGCGACAATCGGGCCGGTTGACGCAACCCCGCGGTCGATATTCCTTTCACGGAACCGGTTGCCGCTTCGAAATTTCGGGAAGAACCGTGGAGGTGGATTTCGGCCCGTCGGGGCGTCACGATGGTTTTGATGCGTGGCGGCTTCAGCAATACGCCCAGTCCGCATTTGAGTGGTTGGACCTCCACGGCGCCGCCATCAATCGGTCACTGCGAAACCTCGAATCCACAGGCTTAATTATTCGGCCAGAACTGAACCCAAGTCCCCACCTGTACTACTTTGCAGATGACCTGGAAAATGGAGCCTCTGCTTCTAAGCGCAAAACGCGATAACGTCCGAGTTTTCACTTGGCATTTTGGGTCCGCAGGTATTTCGAGAAGAACCGCAACCAATTCTCTCCCATGATCGCGGCCACCTCTTGGTCGCCGAAGCCGTTGGCGGAGAGCGCATCGGCCACGCGGACCAAATCCGCGGAGGTTTCGATTTCGACGGGAATTTCGTTCCGCCCCAGGCCGCCGTCCATGTCGGTGCCGAGGCCGACATGAGAGGCGTCGCCGGCAATGTCGCAGATGTGTTTGATGTGCTTGGTCACGTCGCCGAGGGTCGCGCGGCGCTTGTTTCGTTCTTCGGGCGGGACGAGAAATTTGTAGTAAAAATTGATGCCGATCAATCCCCCGCGGGAGATGATGGCGCGGATCATCTCATCGGACAATTGGCGCTCGCCGGGGACGATCGAGCGGCAATTGGAATGGGATGCCATGACCGGCACCGAACTCAAGGCGAGCAATTGCCAGAACGCCTCGTCGGCCAGGTGAGACAGATCGTGGATGATTCCGAGACGGTCGAGGGATTTCACCATGGCCGCGCCGTCGCGGGTCAGGGGACCGGGGCGGGCGTTGCCGCCGGCGTAGCAAGTGCCTTCCTTCCATGTCAGGCCGACGATGCGCAGGCCGGATTCAAAGAAATTTTGCAAGTCGGTTTCATCGCGGAGGGGGTCGGCGCCTTCCATCAAAAGAATTGCCTGGGTCTCGGGGACCTGCCGACTGAAGTCGGCGGGCCGCTGGATGATGCGCATGGCGCCGGCGGATTGCTGGGATTGATACCATTGCAATTGCGCCTGGGCGGCGGCGTGGGCTTCGTCGGGAGTTTGGTAGCCGGGTTTGTCCTCGTGGCGCGGCTGGCAGAAGATCGTGGCGCAGATCAGGCCCACCCCGCCGTCGCGAAGATCGGGCAGGCCGACGGTGGGAATCCCATCCTCGTCCGGTTTCTGCTGATGCGCGGGCAAATGGACGGGCCGGCCGCGAACGGCGTTGTACGCCAGATCGAGATGGGCGTCGACGATCCGCATCAATCCCTCATCGCATCCAGATGCCGCACCACGCATCGCCCCAGCGCGCCCAGATCGTATCCGCCCTCCAACGCGCTGATGATCCTGCCCCGGCAGTGCGTGTTGGCAACGTCAACCAGCATCCGCGTCATCGTCTCGAAGCCTTGATCGCTCAGTTCGATCTGGGCGAGCGGATCGTCGCGATGGGCGTCGAACCCCGCGGAAATCAACAGGATTTCCGGTTTGAATCGGTCCAGCTTCGGCAACACCTTCGATTGAAACTCGGCGACGTACTGCTCGTCGCCTGCGCCGGGGTCCATGGGAATGTTCAGCGTCGCGCCTCGCCCCGGCCCCTCGCCGACTTCCCATTCGTAGCCCGTGCCGGGGTAACTCGTCTTGGGATGCTGGTGAATGCTGATGAAAAGAACGGACGGATCGTCCTCGAAAGCCGCCTGGGTGCCGTTGCCGTGATGCACGTCGAAATCCACGATCGCGACCGTATGGACGGCGTGTCGGCGCTGCAAATACCTAGCGGCGACGGCGACGTTGCCGAAGAGACAGAATCCCATGGCGCGGTCCGGCTCGGCGTGATGGCCGGGCGGCCGGACGGCCGCGAACGCCCGGCGGACGCGCCCGTCCATCACGGCATCGCAACAACTCAGAACCGCCCCGGAAGAAAGCAAGGCCAGTTCAAAACTCCGCTGTGAAACCGGCGTATCCCCCTCATCCAGCATTCCGCCGCCGCTCTGGCAGGCCTGTTTGATCCGCTCGATATGCTGACGGCTGTGAACCAATGCGATGGTCTGCTCATCCGCGGGGACCGGAGAGATTTCCAGCATTTTTTCGCCGCCGAGCGGTTCCAATTGGAATCCGGGCGAGAAATCCGGGAATGGATTGGGTGAATCGACGAGTCCCGCCTGCCGCACCGCCAAGGCGATGGCGCGGATGCGGTCCGGCCGCTCGGGATGGTGTTCCCCAGTCAGGTGATCGACGAATTCGGGGCTGGTGCAGAAGCCGAGCATGAACGATTACCGATTGGCGTACATCAAATTCCGCATGCCGATCCAGTAGGTGTTGAACAAATATGCCGCGGCGACAATGACTTCGCCGCAGAGAATATACAGGTAAACGGGTTCGGAAGTCGTCTGGAGCCACCCATGGCGCAGGAGGAAGTCGTATCCGGCGCAGGTGATGAACGCGATGGTGGCGACGGGCAGGAGGTGGGCGGAATGATAGTACAGCGCACGCAGAACGACGGCGTGCGGCAGGCGGTAGCCGCGATAGGCGGCCTCCCAGGCGGTGAGCCGGGCGGCAAGACGAATCGTGCCCGACAAGGCGAGGAACGCGCCGAGCGGCAATGCCAAGAGCAAGAGCATTCCGAGCCACGATGGCGGAGGTCTGAGATAGTTGAAGACCCGCTGATAGGAATCCCAATGGAACCACGCCGCCAGGCCCAGCAGGAGCGAACAGATCGACCGGTGGATTTGCGCAAATGCATAAGCCGGGCCAAGTTGCCCGCGGGAGGTGCTGGAGCGATAGAACCGCTTGGGCCGGAAGATCACCTGCGCGGTGGTGAGAATAAAACGGAGCCATTTGGGGCGCGGATCGCCGATAATCTCCCATAGCGGCGGCTGGCGGAAGCGTTCGGAAAGGCTGAAGTCGATGGCCGTCCCGCACTCCGGGCAGCTTCCGGACGGCGGCAGACCGTTGAGCATGTATCCGCAATTCTCGCAGAGCAGGTCGGTTTCTTCGGGAGCGCGGGTGGACATGGTGCTATGTTATAATAGGGGCGCGGAGGCTTCGCCTTCCCCTGCGGAGGCTTCGCTTTCCGCGCGGAGGCTTGGGCGATGAGTTTATTGCGCTTCATGCTGGTCTGCGCGTGTGGTCTCGGGCTGGTTGCCGGTTGCGCCAAGACCGACGACGGGCAGACGCAGGGCGCGGCCTCGACGCAGCCCGCAGTTGCCGGCAACCCGGGGCAGGTTTCGCCCAACTCCGGCTCCGCCGTCGCGGAACCCACCGCTTCGATGCTACAAATCGACCGCTCGCCGCATTGGTTCCCACCGGCGCGGTTGCGGCTGAGCACCAGGGATGGCAGGGTGATCGCCCATCTTTACAGCGATGATCCCAAAGGCGTTTTGACGGGAGAACATTCGGTCAATTCGTACGACATGCTGATGGCTCTGCCGGATATTTCCGATCCCATGGACCTTGCCGGGAGCGTCTGGGTTGACCGCTCCGTGAGCATGGAGAAGCGGAACACGCCGTACGGGATATTCCTCAACAAACAGCAGGACATCCTTCAGCCGATGTACGTGACCGTCAATTTCAGCGGCCAGGCGCCGCGGGTGATGGTGAAAGTGCAGGGGCAGTTCGCATTGTTCCACGTGAGCGATCAGGCGCCGCATCCCGCGCCGGTGATGGTAAACGTCTCGGGGATTCTCGACGCGACGGTGAAATAGACTATTCACGAAGCTCATCGCGTCGTCGTGCGCGGGCCCGCTTTTTCCAGTTCCGCGATCGAACCGCTGTTGGGGAATCCGCGATTGAACGATACGTGCCAGCCTGGCAGATAATCCGTGGTATCCTGGCCCGCGCTGGGGCCGACGAGCCAGAGATTGGGGAATTTCGACAGTTGCCGCTGGGCGGCGGCATCGGCGGGCTGGGTGAGAAACATGATCGGCCGATGCGAAGAGCGGGCGTAATGGGCAACGGCCAGGTAGTACATTCCCGGCGGGCCCCAGAATTTGCTGGGATAGAAGACCAGGGGATCGCCGGGGGCGGCCAGGCGATCGAGGGTAACGGCCATGGCACGCCAATCGCCGTTGTTTTCTGACGGGCCTTCCTGAATGCGCTGGACGGTAGCGACGGCCGTGGCGGCCAATATGACGTATGGAATCGCCCAGCGCCATTTCCCGATCGGCCATGGCACGGCACACAGGGCGTACAGCGCCACCGATGCCAGCGAGGTGTACTTGTCATACGCCAGCAAGCGGGCGTGATTGATGCAATCGTAGACGACCAACGATCCAATGATGCCCACGATCCATAACCACCACAGCATGAGTTGGGGCAATCGGCGGAGGAAAACGAGCGGCAGCACGTAGGCGATCACGCATGGCGCGATCCAAGCCATTTCGCCGCCGGGCCGGCCGAACAAAAACGCCGCCGGCAGCGCGGCCGCGCGAATCGGCGGCATCTTCACGCCGCTGGAAGGCTCCAGCGACCAGGATTGCTGGCGAAAAAATTCGCGATGCTGCTGCCAGAAGAACGGACCCCAGCAAATTAGCACCAGTGCGCCCGCGATGCCGATGGCGGTAATCGTTCTTCGCCGATCCGCGCCGCGCAAGCGAATCAGCGCGTAAAAGAAAACCGCCAGAAGTCCGCCCAGGGAAAAATAGTGCGTCAGGGCCAACGCCACCATCGCCAGCCCAAGCTGGATCAAACGTCCGCGCGAGGCCCCCTGCCGTTCGATGCGGACGATCACCTGGCAAGCCAACAGGCCAAACAGCGCCAGCAGCGGATAGGGCCTGGTTTCCTGGCTCAAATTGATCTGCATGGGGGAGATGGCCATCAGCGCCGCGCCGAGCAACGCGGCATGTGCCGAGACGGTCCGGCGGAGAACATCGAACAAAACTACGACACCCGCCAGCGACGCCAGCGCGGAAAATGCCCGCGTGGAAAAGTCGTCCGAACCAAACGCGTCCATCCACCAGCGGAGGAGGATCAGATAAAGCGGCGGATGAACGATGCCTCCCAGGCCCGTCCAAACGTGCCACCAGGGCGGCGCGCCTTGGAGCAACGTCGGCGGCGGCGGATCGAACAACACTCCGGCCGGCAGATCGAGGACCGCCGCGCCGCGCCCGGTCGCCAGATGCACCGACGACCAGAACTCATCCGGCCAAAGCCCCACCTTGGTGATCTGATGAAACCGAAGCCCCGCGCCCAGGGCGACAAGGGCGGCAAGGATTGACCAACTCATGAGGAGATTTTTTCGGGAAGTCATGCCATCGCTTTTTCCGGTTTGGCGGCGGGGGCGGGGGCATCGGCTTTTTTGCCGTATTCCCGCGCCCGGGGTGGGGCAAGGCTGATGTCCACCGGGGAATAACTCATCCGCGGCGAATCGCCGGCGGCGTCGTATTCGGCGATCGTCGCCTTCAGGAATTCCTCGTCGTTGCGATGCGGGTACGCCGGCTTGTAATGCGCTCCGCGCGATTCGTTCCGCAGCAGCGCCCCCTGCAAAATCGCCTCGGCCAACACGATCATGTCGCGCGTGGCGCGGGCAAAGCTCAGGTTCTGGTTGGTCCACATCCCCGTATCGGAGAGTTTGATCCGCCGGTATCGCTGCTTCCATTCCTGGCAGCGTGAAAGAGTCTGCTGGAGCCGTTCGTTGTGGCGGACCACGGTGCAGTTGTCGGTCATCCACCGGCCCATCTCCTGCCAGAGGAGATACGGATTCTCATCGCCCTGGTTGTTGACGAGCCAATTCTGGCGGTCGGTCTCGCGTTTGACGGCGGCGTCGTGGACCGATTGGGGCACGTCGTCGGCCGCCGTGGCGGCAACGTCGGTGCAATAGTTCTTGACGCATCGCCCGCCGAAGAGTCCGTCGAAAATGCAGCTCAGCAGTGAATTGGCGCCCAGGCGGTTGGCGCCGTGATAGGCGAAGGAGACCTCGCCCATGGCATAGAGGCCGGGAATGCTGGTGGTCATGTTGGCCGGATCGCCGAACTTCAGCCCGCCGGTTTTTTCGTCCTTTTTGAATCCCGTCCAAAGCCCGCCCATGGAATAGTGAACGGCGGGGAAAATCTTCATCGGCTCCTCCAGCGGATCGGTGCCGACGAACTTTTCGTAAATCTCGAGAATCCCCTCGAGCTTATCGAGGACGCCCTGGCGGCCGATTTTCTTGACGATGTCGCCCAGATCGAGATAGACCATGTTCCCGCCGCCGACGCCGAGCTTCATTTCCGTGCAGACCTGGAAGATTTCGCGCGTGGCGATGTCGCGGGGGACCAGGTTGCCGTATTTGGGATATCGCTCTTCGAAGAAGTAGAACCGTTCGGATTCGGGGATGCTGTTGGGGTGGCGGTTATCGCCGGGCCGCTTGGGGACCCAGACGCGTCCGCCTTCGCCGCGGGCGGATTCGCTGATGAGGCGGCATTTGTCCTCGCCGGGGATGGCGGTGGGATGGACCTGGATGAACTCGGGGTTTCCGTATTTGGCCCCGGCCTGATAGCACCGCGACGCCGCCCCGCCGGTGCAGATCACCGAGTTCGTTGATTTGCCGAAGATCAGCCCGCAGCCGCCGGTGGCGATCACCACCGCATCGGCGCGGAAGGCGCGGATTTGCATGGTCCGCATGTCCTGCGCGACGATGCCGACGCATTGATTGTCGTGGATCACCAGGCAGAGGAATTCCCAGAACTCGTATTTGCCGACCAATCCATCGGCTTCATATCTGCGGGTTTGCTCGTCGAGAGCGTAGAGCAATTGCTGCCCGGTGGTGGCGCCGGCGAAGAAGGTGCGTTTGACCAGCGAGCCGCCGAAGAGACGCAATTCTCGCTGGCCCTCGGGGGTGCGGTTGAACGGCACGCCCATGCGGTCCAGGAGATCGATGATGCGCGGGGCCCAGTTGCACATCTCGAGCACGGGGGGCTGATCGGCCAGGAAATCGCCGCCGAGCACCGTTTCGTCGAAATGAATCCACTCGCTGTAACCCTGTTGGCGGGCGATGTCGTTGCAGGCGTTGATGCCGCCCTGGGCGCAAACGCTATGGCTGCGTTTCACGGGGACCATCGAGAACAGATCGACGTTGACGCCGTCCTCGGCGAGCTTGACGGAGCACGCCAGCCCCGCCAGGCCGCCGCCGATCACGATGACTCTTTTTGCTGCCGCGGCCATGGGGACTAATCCTTCGACGGTTTGCCGAGTTTGTCGCGCTTTTTACGGATGAAGTTGAGGTGATGATCCACGTGCTCGACCTCCCTTTGAACGCACTGCCCAAGCGTGATGACACCGCGTTCGTTGTGCCGGCCGGTCCGGGAGAACGCCGAATCGGGCAGTTTACGCAGAACCCGCGTGAATTGCCGCCGATTCAGGTCGAAAATCCGCACCGCGTTGTCCGCATCCTGTTCCGCGGGCAGCAGGCTCGCGGCAAACTTGCTCTCGTCGTAGCCGAGAAGGAGCGGGTTTTCCTCGGCGATGATGCATTTCATTCGCGCCGCCCAGATGAGGTCCGCATCCAACAAATGAAGCACGATTTGCTGAATCGACCAATTTCCGATCCCGGCCTCCGGCGGCGGAGTCCAGAGCATCTCCTGCTTCGACAGCCCGGCAATCGCCGCTTTCAGCTTGTCCCCGCCGGTTTCGTATTGATCGACGATCTTCCGATCCATGCCGCTTCCTCAATAGCTCGCCGCCGACGCCGACGGGTCCTTCAGCGCCTTGCCCAGCCGGTCGCGCTTCATGTGGATGTAGAGCGCGTGATGGTCCAGATGCTCGTTGGTCCATTTCACGCTCTGGCCGAGGGTGATGACGCCGAGGTCGTTGTGCCGGCCCGTCCGGGCGAAGGCGGAATCCGGCAACTTCCGGAACATCGGAGATAGCTGCCGGCGGTTCAAGTCCAGAATCCGAACGGCCATCTGGGCGTCCTGCTCCTCGTAAAACAGCTTTGAGGCAAATTTGGCCTCGTCGAAACCGACGATCTGGGGATTGTCTTCGGCGATGATCTGCTTCATGCGAGCCGACCAGATCAGCTCGTCATCCATCAAATGAAGCACGATCTGCTGAATGGACCAACGGCCGATGCCCGCGCCGGGCGGGGGGACCCACAGCAGGTCCTGTGTGGTAAGCCCGCCAATCGCCTTGGCCAGCTTTTCACCGGCCGTCTCAAATTCGTCGATGACTTGGCGATCCATGTGGTTATCTCAATGCACGAGGATTGCTTTATCGTGAATGGCCGCCCCGAGGGCCAGGAACCCGCAAATCAGCGTGAAAACGAACAAGGCGGAGCATACGTATCCCCATCGCCGCTGCGAACCGGCGCTGATCGTCAGCCCCCAGGTGATGGCCGCCGTCCATATCCCGTTGGCCAGGTGAAAACACGAGGCGGCAATCCCGATCGGATAGACAAAATAGGCGACCCACAAGCTGGAATTAATGTGCCGGGCGGTGCTGCGAGTGGCATCTTCGGGGATGAATTGCAGCGCGCTGCCCCAAAGCCCCTTCATTCCCAGAACGTGAAACACGAGAAACAGCGCGATCAACACCGCGCTGACGCGCTGAACGAGGTAGAAATAATTCCTGGCATAAGGGTATTTCTCCACGTTCGGCTGGCCGCCGACGATAATCCACACTCCGTAAACCGTGTGGAAGAGGATCGGAAGGTAGATAAAGATCCATTCCACGGCCCACAAAAACGGCAGGGCGTGAATCTTGTTCACCTGGAGTTGATAGATGTCGTTGGTCCCGCTGCCGCCCTGGATCAGCGTCGCGTTCACGAGCAGGTGCACGATGATGTATCCGCCGAAGATCAGCCCGGTAAGGGAATGCAAGCGGCGAAGCAGGAAACTGGAGCCTCCCGCAAAGGTCGGCACGCTCAATGGCCTGGCAATAGTTTCGGGCACTTTGGAAGTCCTTTGGCTCGGCATTATAGGGAAAAGCCGAAGGATGGCTATCCCACCCCCTTTCCGATACAAAACCCGCCTCACATGAATTCGGATCAGGTGAGCCCAGTTCGCCATCGGATTGTTGACCATCCATTTCTCATCGCCGGCGCGGTCTATCTGCTGGTCAACGGCATCTTGTTTCTCATCGCCAAACCCGCCAATTCCGAATGGGAGCAGGTCTTCGTCCACTCCGCAACCGTATTAATCCGCGGCGGCGATCTCTACGGCCCGGGCATCAACCAGTTTCAGTTGAACCATCCGTTCACTTATCCGCCCTTCCACGCGATGCTGGCAATCCCCTTCGCATTTTTGCCTCGTTGGCTCAGTCGGATCGGTTGGTTTCTCGTCCAGGCCGTCGCCCTGACCACGCTTTGGAAGCTGAGTTGGAAAATCAGCGGCGGCCGACCGCTCAACCGCGCCCAATCGAACGGGACCGAAGCCATCATTTGCCTGCTGGGCCTGATCGCGGGGATGCGTTACGTCCAAGGCGCCTTCGGCCACCAGCAATCCGATATCCTGATCGACGCCTTGCTCGTAGCCGGCTGCTACGCCTGGCAACGCCGCCGCGACTTTCCGGCCGCCACCGCCTGGGGGATCGCCGCCGCCTTCAAAGGGCCGCCTCTGATCATGGCCCCCTATCTCGCCTGGCGCGGCCGCTGGCTCGCGGCCGTCTGGACCGTTTTTCTCGCCGTCGCCCTGAACCTTCTGCCCGATGTCATCCATCGCGCCCCCCAAGGCATCTGGCTCGCGGAGTGGTATACGCGCATCGTCAAACCCGCCAGCAGCCAGGTCGGACAGTGGTACGTCGACGTCACCATCAATCAATCCATCGCCGGCGCCGCACACCGATTCTTCACCACCGGCTGGCACATCGCCAATCACCAACTCGTCATCACCTACAACCAGGGGATCATTTCCCCAATCGCGCTGAAGATGCTGGTATATGCGGTCGAATTTGCATTGCTCATCGCCGCCGGCTGGGCCATCGGACGACCCTTGGGCCAATCCGACGACCCGCGCCGCGCCGGCCTTGAATGCGCCCTGGTTTTCATCCTGATGCTTCTGCTTTCGCCGATGTCGCACAAGACGCACTTCGGCATTCTGATTCTCCCCGGCTTCTTCGTCGCCCGCATGGCGATCGTAAACCACGATCGCTTCGCAGCATGGTCGATGCTCATTTGCTTGATCGTGATCGGCCTGCTCGACCACTTCGTTTTCTACACCGCGCTGGGCGACGTGTTCGCCTGGTACGGCAACGTGACGTGCGGCGCCGCGGCGCTGGGCGCGGCATGCTTCCATGCGCTGGCCGCAAACCCACGGTTCGGCGCGACCTGAAGCTTCTCTTGCCGCCGTTTTCGTGCTAAGCTTAATCGATGGCCAGCGTCGTAAGCGTCAATCCAAAAATCCTCGGCGGGACGCCGGTCTTTACCGGCACGCGCGTCCCCGTGGAGTCGCTATTTGATTATCTCAAGCAAGGAAGGACCATCGACTACTTTCTTGAGCAGTTTCCCACAGTGAAACGGGAACAAGTTGAAAAGCTTTTGGACGACGCAAAAGCAAAGACTCTTCCGCAAGCCGTCCCGGCATGACGCAGCTTCACCCCCGGCAGATTACACGCGTTTGACAAGCATGCGCCCTGTCTGACGTGACTTGGGGAAAGCCCAGCGCACCGCAAGCCGTTGTGCCAAAATCATGATTGCCCTACAATTTCATTGTCTCGAACGCGCGGAAAGTCCTGAATTTTCAGGCTCGGGCGATTAACTCAGCGGCTAGAGTGCCACCCTTACAAGGTGGAAGTCAGGGGTTCGAATCCCTTATCGCCCACTTGACGTAAGAAATGCCGAACGCATGAATTGGCGTACCCGTCCAGCGTAGGGCGGCGCAGCCGAAGACACGCGGTAAACCTGTAGATTACAGGTTTGCCCTTCGGAGCGCCCTATGCCAAATCTCATAAATCGTATTCCAAGGTATTGTCGCCACAGGTCTTCGGGCCAAGCCTATGTTTGCATCGAAGGCAGGATGATCTATCTCGGAATTTTCGGCACTTCCGCCAGCAAAGCGGAGTACAGCCGGATCATCGCCGAATGGCTTGCCGCCGGCCGCCGCCGGCCCACCGACCCCCAGGCGATCACCATTGCCGAGGTCGTTGCCGCCTTCCGGCGCCATGCGCTCGTGTATTACGGACCCGCCAGCCAGTCGCCCGCAAATATCGACGGAGCCCTGCGGCCGGTGGTGCGGCTTTACGCCAAGACGCCAGCGGTAGAATTCGGACCCCTACGGCTCAAGACGGTTCGGGACTCCATGATTGCGGCTGGGCGCGTAAGGTCAAACATCAACCATCAAATTAGCCGGATTAGAAGCGTGTTCAAATGGGCCGCGGAAAATGAACTGATTCCCGCGAAGTTCTAACCTTTAGTTTACCCTGCCGCAGATTCGGCCCATCGGCCCGTCAGCGGGATGGTTGCGGTGCGGGCGCCGACGCGCCGATTCACGCGGCTGACCAACGCAATTTTCGTGAGCGGCGCATCAATGGCATCCTAGCGTAAGAAATGTAGTTGGTGGAACACGAATTAATTAAGCCGGCCCCGCCATCTGGCGCCGAGGGCGATCAGGCTGCCCAAGACCAGCGAGCACGCCAACGGGCTGGGTTCGGGCAGGGAAGCGATCGCGGACACCTCCTGATCCCAGTAGGACGGCAACTGGGCGTAGGGGTTTGACGCCGTCTGGTCGGTTATATAGACGTGGCCGGCGTTCAATTGAGCTGCCTGGCTGAGGTCGGCGAGCATCGCCGAGGTGGTCGGCGCATCATATATTGTGTTTGAGAACCGGTCGCTTGGGTAACTCTGGAACCAGTTCTGGCCGTAGGGGTAGTTGTTGAATCCAGGGTCGCCGGCAGGGGCAGTGTTCGGCCCTTCGAAGATGTCGAAGACGTCGGCGGTCGACAAATACTGAGAGGGCGAAACCCCGTTCAGGTACGGTTGGCCGGGATTGCCGATGACGGTGTAAGAAGAGTTCAGACCCTTGATATAACTATCCAGGCTCTGATAGTACGAAAGTGTGCTCGGAGTAACCGACATCCCATCGAGGAAGAAGCCGTCGATCAAGCTTCCGTACTGGCTGATATAAGTGGACACTTGGCCCTCGACAGAGGCGAGGGGCGCACTGCCATTGTCTGTGTAAACATAGCCGACGGCCTTGCCGCTGGCGTTCTCAAGGTTCGTCATGGCGGTGACGTAATTCGGGTCCGGAGGTCCAGGCAGTGGCCCGCTGTCAGGATTGAAGACGGCGGTGACCTGGATTTGCCCGGCCGCCGCGGCCATTGCCGCCCAGCCATCGCCGACCCCGCCTGGGCCGCCAGTACCGGGGTAGAAGTATGCCGGAACGATAGTCCCCAATCCATCCGCCCGGCAAGATCTGGGCGATTGCAGAACTACGGCCAGAGCGACCGTCATCGAAACGAACACCGAGCATGCGACTTCGCTGGATCGACACATGGCATTTCTCCCGAGAGCAAATAATCCGGTCCCACTTTGAATGATCTAAAACCATCCGTCGCACCGGATAAACGCGCCTAAAGGCTCCGGCCGCGTGGTTGCGGGCACATTCTACTAATCCAGATTGACAGTTTCAAAGACTGCGAGCGATGCACGCGCCTCACCGCTAGCCTTACGGTGCTGGATTCCGCCGCTTCCACTGGTCGGGCAGCCGATCGGGCCATTCGCTGATCTGCGTGGCCGGCAAATTCGTCGGCGGTTGCGTAAGGTAATGCTGGGGATCGATACCGTGCCGGCGGCATGTGCTGGTCAGGCCGGAAAAGATCGCCGCAGAACTGGATGTTTGCCGGGCACGACGGATCCGCCCAAGCCCAATGACGCGATTGCTCAGGTGCGTCACGAGAAAGAGCCGTAGAAAGGCATTGCCAGGAGAAATTTATACAGGACTTTTACGATTCCATTCATGGGAAGGCCATGGAATCTTAAACCCAGTTTTTGGGGAGCACTTCAATTGGCTGAAGCAGGGCCTGCCGTGCAGAAGTCGGCTGAGGGCAAACCACGTTGCCGAGCGGCGGTTGCCTTTCCAGCAATGGGCCATGAATGATTCTTTTCCGGTCCAGGGGAACGGGTCGTGCAGGAAAGTCTGGATCGTGCTGTCGGAAAGAGCGCCGGCGTGTTGGATTTCTTCCAGAAAGCCGCCGAGAACCGTGTCTTTGAAGACGTTTGGCACTCTGGAATAAAAGTGTATGACCTTCGGGCGGCAGGCCGCTCGCGCCGACCCGAGAATCTGGGCATTGCAGGAACCGGGGAGAACCCGGACTTTGGCGCCGGATTCGACGATTGCGTGATTCAACGCCGGTTGATCAAGGTATCGTCCGGTGGCGCAGGAGGTTTTCCAGAGTTCATGCCATCGCGAGGACATTGCCCTTGCTCTGGGCGTGTCGCGCAGAAGGGCCACTCCCTTGTTGAAATAGCCGCAGGCGGGAACCGTCCATCCCATGGCTCTTAGTTGGGGCCAAAGCGCGGAATGGCCCAGTTTTCTGGATTTCTCGCGGAAGCGAATATTGAGATCGCGCGTAAGGCCAACGTCGAAAGATTCGTGCCGGCACAGGTTCGAGAGGAAATCAAGTCTTCGAATGCAGATCGTATCCGAGTCCAGATAGATGAAATCGCCGTCGACGAAGTCGCGCACTTGGGTGCTGATCCACCGGTTTTTCTTTGTCAGATTTGATTCGGGCACATCGAGTTCGACGATAAAGTCGACAAGAGAGAGGAGCGGATGGCGGCAATCGCGGATTGCGGTCGCTGAATCTCGGTCCATCAAACAGGTGATGCGGGCTTCGGGGTGCTGGACGCGCAGGAATCGAGCCGACAGGTAAGCCATGTCGGTGTGGACGTCTCCACCTGTTCCGTTGACGACGTAGCAGAAATGGATCATGCGATGGCCCCCGTGCCTATCGACCGAAAAGCACATCAGCAAAGGCTTCGTGTGAGAATTAAAGAGACACGGTGAGGTTATATCGGCCGGCCAGCTGGCATTTTATTGCGCAAAGGGCGGGAATTCGGTTTATGAGTGGGGTAGCACGTGCGGCATGGTGCCGTGGACCTATTTATCACGCCCCATATGCAACAGCGTGGCTGTATCGCGTCCAGTTGCGGCGACGGCAATCTGAACGGCTTGGTCAACGGCTCGGACTTCAACGTCCTGGTGGCGAACTTCAACCAGGGCGTCAGCGGTGCGGACGTGTCGGGCGGCGACATTTTGGCCTTGGACGCCTTCGCTGCGGCCAACGGATTAAAAGTCCGTTGCTCTACCTGCTGAGCTACGTGCTCGGAACAATCTGAATTGCTCGGAAATTCAGGGTTTCGCCGCATATTACCGATTGATTCTGAATCTTCAACCGCGCCG
>JBEKKC010000033.1:0-30857 GCA_050010915.1 Tepidisphaeraceae bacterium
GGCACGCAAATGGCTTTTCTGATCTTCGGCCAGAACCACAGGGCGAGCAACACGCATGAGATAGTACCTCCTATCTCAGTTACGCGCCCGCGCCGATTAGGTTCGTTTAATTGTGGAGATGTACACTAGTATGTCCACGCAGCTAGACATTCTGGCCCTGGAGCCGTTTTACGGCGGGGTGCGGAGGTCGATGCTGGAAACGGTGATACGTTGCAGCCGGCACCGGTGGACGCTGCTAAAACTTCCGCCGCGGCGGATCGAGCGAAGATTGTCGGCGGCGGCGCATTGGTTCGCCGAGCAGCTTTCCCGGCACTGGGCCGGGCGGTTGGATTTGCTGTTTACCAGCGAGGCGCTGAATCTGGCGGATTTGATCCGCCTGGTGCCGGAGTTGGTTCACAAGCCCTCGGTTGTTTATTTCCATAACAATCAGCTTCCAGACCCGGACGGTCCGGAGAACAAGGCGACCAACGAACTGGTGAACCTCAACTCGGCGCAGGCGGCGTTGGAATTGTGGTTCAACAGCGAATTCCACCTGAATCTGTTCGCGTATCGGGCGGCGGCGATAGTGGAGCGGCACCCGGAGCTGTCGGGCCGGAACCCGGTTCCGGAGATGCTGGCCAAATCGCGGGTGATGCCGCCGCCGTTCGATTTGCATCTGGCAAGCAACATCCAGATGTCCAAGCCGGTGAAGCGGGAGGAGCGGACGATTTTCGTGAATACGCGCGACGCGGACATGGATTTGCTGAATCTGGGCCTTTCCACGCTGGCCATGCGGGGTGAGCGGTTCTCACTGGTGACGGTAGGCCCACTGGAAAGGCTGTCCAACGATTTCCAGCGGCTGGCGATTGACGAGAACGATGAATATGCCCAGACGACGGCACTATTGCGCGCCGACGTTTTTTTGAGCACGCAGCGCTGGGCGCCGGTGGATTTGTTCGCGGTGAGGGCGCTGACGGCCGGATGCTGGCCGGTCTTGCCGGAGGATGGCGTGTATCAGGAGATGATCCCGCGACCCTTCCGCAGCCGCTGTCTTTTCGACGGCACGCCGGACATGCTGGCGAGCAGAATTCAGGACGTCTGGCATCTTCACGGGGTGGAAGACGGCGCGGCGGAGGTGGCGTTTCTGGACGCGATCAAGGGTTTCGACGCCATCACCGCCTGCAAGGCGATGGACGAGCGCCTGAGCGTGCTGGTGGCCAAGCATTCGCCGGGAAGCCATTAAATCTCCCATCGTTTAGGCCGGGGGTTTGGTGCGAAAATGACGGTTATACGTCCGGTGCCGGCTCCGCTGGTTGGTTATCGGACAATGCTGTCGAATATCGGGCGTGATGTTTCTACAAACCTCATCCGTCGCTTATTGTCTGACGACTAAAGGCTTAGGAGACAACGGAATTGAATGGTCACAATTGCCCAAGTGGTCTAAAATAGGCGGTTGCATTTTTTAAAGTTTTTGGTGGCCGGAGTTGGCCGGCGCGCCGTGAGCGGCATTGGGCGCGCGGGATGAAGGAATGTCCTTATGTCGGTGGTAGCCTCGCGAAGATCGGCAATAGCCGGCACGTCCATTAGGCCCGTCCGGGAATCTTCGGGGCGTCATCGGCGTAATGAGCCGGCGACCAAGCGCGTCCGGCGCGACGGGAAATTCTTCCGGTTGGGCAAGGAGAAGTTTTACGTCAAGGGGGTGACTTACGGGCCGTTCAAGCCGGATGCCGATGGCCTGACGTTCCCCAATCCCGCGCAGACCAAGCGGGATTTCGAGAAGATGCTGGAGTTGGGCGCGAACTGCCTGCGGGTTTATCACCTTCCGCCGGCCTGGTTTCTGGACCTTGCCGACGAATTCGGGCTGAAAATTTTCCTGGACGTGGCGTGGGCGAAGAACCTGACGTTTGTCGGGGATGAGAACGTGACTCGCCAAGCGCAGGAAGCCGTGCGGTCGGCGGCGCGGGCGTGCGGGAATCATCCGGCGGTGTTGGCGCTGAGCGTCGTCAACGAGATCCCTTCCGACATCGTGCGCTACGTGGGCCGGCACAAGGTCGAGGCGTTCATCGACGACCTGGTCGATATCGCCAAATCCGAAGCGCCGGATTGCCTGGTGACCTTCGCCAATTATCCAACGACCGAATACGTGAATCCGCGTGGCGTGGATTTCGTCTGCTACAACGTCTACCTGCACGACGAGAACGTTTTCCGGAATTATCTGGCGCGGCTTCAGAACATCGCGGCCGACAAGCCGCTGATGTTGGGGGAATACGGCATCGACACCCACCGGGAACATACGCCGGAGGAACAGGCCACGATCCTGAGCGCGCACGTCCGCGCGGTGTTTGAGGAAGGATTGGTCGGGACGTTCATCTTCAGCTTCACGGACGACTGGTTCCGGCACGGATATCAGATCGAGGACTGGGCGTTTGGGCTGACCACGCGGGATCGCCGGCCCAAGCCGGCCTTCGAGGCCGTGCGCGACGTTTTCGGGCGGGTTCCGCAGACCGCGGACGTGTTGCTCCCGATGTGCAGCGTGGTCGTCTGCTCGTACAACGGCGCCAGCACCGTGGAATCGTGCCTCAACTCGATGGATCGGCTGCGGTATCCGAATTTCGAAGTGATCTTCGTCGATGATGGATCGACGGACGACACGCAGGAAATTTTGCGGAAATTCCCCTGGGTTCGGAACATCCGCCAGGAAAACATGGGCCTGAGCCATGCGCGCAACGTGGGATTGAACGCGGCGCGCGGGGAAGTGGTGGTCTACACGGACAGCGACTGCGAAGTGGACGAGGATTGGCTTTATTTCCTGGCGTTGCGCCTGGTGCGGAGCACGCACGCGGGCATGGGCGGCCCCAATCTGATTCCGGACGAGGGGTCCTGGGTGGCGGATTGCGTGGGGCTCTCGCCCGGCGGGCCGACGCACGTCATGATCGACGACCGCCAGGCCGAGCACGTTCCCGGCTGCAACATGGCGTTTTACACGGCGATCCTCAAACGCGTCAACGGATTCGACACCCAGTTCCGCACAGCCGGAGACGACGTCGACGTCATCTGGCGCATCCAGAACCTCGGATTGTCGATCGGGTTTTCCCCGTCGGCGCAGGTGTGGCACTATCGCCGCAACACCGTCAAGTCGTATCTCAAGCAGCAGCGCGGATATGGCGAGGCGGAGGCGCTTTTGAAGTACAAGCATCCGGACCATTTCAACACGCTGGGCGCCAGCC
Organism: Tepidisphaeraceae bacterium; assembly: GCA_050010915.1. Classification (GTDB taxonomy): domain Bacteria; phylum Planctomycetota; class Phycisphaerae; order Tepidisphaerales; family Tepidisphaeraceae; genus PALSA-1353. Next base: position 3,207 of record JBEKKC010000033.1, read on the forward strand.
ACTGGAGAGGCAGGATTTACGGCGGGGACCGGATCGGCGTGAGGGTGGGCGGCGACGTGGTCTATCACGGGGTGTTCGGGACCGGTCTGTTTCAGACGATCTACCGCCAGCCCGCCTCCGTGCTGGCGATGATGCTGATGAGCATCGAATGGATTCTCCTGGCGGGGTTCATGCTGGTGCTGTCGCTGGCGTTTGCTCCGCTGTTTTTCGTGGCCGCGCTGATGTTCCTGACCCCGGTGGCCCTGGCGATCGTGGCCGCATGCCAGGCGCCGATGCCGAGGCATCGCCACTGGCTGAGCCGGCCGCTGATCGCGTATCTGCACCTCCGGCAGCCGCTGGCGCGCGGATGGGCGAGATACAGCGTTCGCCTGCGGGAGAAAGTGCTCAAAGGCGAGGCCAAGGGGTATCACCGCCCGGCCCAGTTGCCGTTCGATCCCGCGGAGCCGGGGACGCTGCGCTATTGGAGCCACGAACACGACCGGTTGACGCTGTTGCATCAGATCAATGAAGAGGTTCGCACGGCCGGCTGGCGGGCGCGGGTGGACAGCGGGTGGCACAATTGGGACATGGAGATTTACGGAAGCCGATATGCCAAGGTGCGCCTGACCACCGCGACGGAAAACCACGACGGCAAGGGCATGCTGACGCGGGTGCGCGTCGAGCTGCGCCAGAGCCGATTTGGGCAGGTTTTGATGGTCGGCACAATGCTGCTGGCGGGCTTGTTGCTGCTGCATCTGTGGCCGTTCAGCCGCCCGGCCGTGCTGATTCCCGTGGCATGGTGGGCGATGTATCTGGTGAATCGGCGTAAAGTGTCGGCGCCGGTGTTGGGCTTGATCGACGCGGCGGCCGAGCGCGCGGGGTATTACCCGGTTGGGGTCGAAAAGAAGCAGCCGGCGCCCGCGACGCAGCCCGAGCCGATGACGGAGCCGGGATTGGATGAAGAGGATGGGGAGCTGACGATTGCTTGAAAAAGCCCGAAATTCGAAATTCGAAATTCGAATCAAATTCGAAACTCGAAATTCGAGTTTTGGATTTCGAATTTGATTCGTCATTCGAATTTCGGGTTTCGAATTTCTCCTTCGTGGTCCTATGCGCTTTTATCTCCGCGCCATCGCCTATTTCCGCGACGATCTGCCATTGATCCTGGCGTCGCTGGTTCTGATCGCGTTTTCAACGCTGGCGGCCGTGCTTCAACCCTTTTTGCCGGCGATTCTCCTTTCGCTGTTCATGGGGCCGCCAAGCACCCTCTGGGTGCATCGCGGCTTTCACGCCCTGGCCAGGCTTCTGGGGATCGCACCCGGCGATCGCATGCGGGAAATCATCGTCCTGGCGGTTCTGGCTGTCGCGCTGCGGATCATGCAGGAAATTCTGGCGATGGCGCAGCGGTTGATTAACACCTACATCGGATATCGCGGCCTGCTGCGGGTTCGCTGCGATTTGTTCCGATCATTGCAACGGCTCAGCATTGGGTATCATAAATCGCAGCCGCAGGGTGACGCGATCTATCGGCTCAGCTATGACACGACGGGGTTTCAGACGATCCTGAGCGTGCTGATCAACAGCGTCGTCGTGAGTACCGTTACGCTCGCCTTCATGACCTGGCTGATGGTGCAGATGAACTGGCAGCTCACGCTGATCACGCTGTCGGTCGCGCCGCTGCTGTTGTGGGTGACGCGGTTGTTCGCCGGCCCGCTGAAAAAGCGATGGCTGGAAGCCAAGGAAGTGGACATGCAATTGACGACGACGATCCAAAGATCGGTGGCGTCAATCGGGCTGGTGCAGGCGTTTGGCCGCGAAGCGGACGAGTTCCATCGCTTCCAAGACTCGGCGCAGAACAGCGTGCGCGCCAATGTCCGCCAAGCCTGGCAGGATTCGTACTACTGGCTGTTGGTCGGCACGATCTTCGGACTTGGGTACGCCGTGATCTTCGGATACGGCGGATGGCTGGCGCATCGCGGCCTTTTGGCGCCGTACGATTTGCTGGTGTTCCTGGGATACGTGAACCAGGTTTACGGTCCGTTGCAGTCGATCAGCGGAAGCGGGGCGAGCATCCAGGGCGGGGTTGCCGGCGTCCAGCGCGTGTTTGAAGTCATGGATCGCGATCCGGTCATCAAGGACGCGCCCAATGCCGTTCACCTTCCGCGGCAGCCCCGAGTGCTGGCGCTGAAGAACGTCAGCTTCGAATATCGGCCGGGGGATCCGGTGTTGCGCGATATCAATGTGACGATCCGCCCGGGGCAGATGGTGGCGTTCGTCGGCTCCAGCGGCGTCGGAAAGACGACGCTGCTCAGTCTTTTGCCAAGGTTTTACGATCCCACCTCCGGGACGTTGACGCTGGATGATATCGACATCCGCAAGGTCAAAATCAAAGACCTGCGGGCGCACGTGGCGCTGGTTCTTCAGGAGAATTTGATTCTGCCGACGACCGTGGCAGAGAATATTTCCTACGGCCGGCCGACGGCAAGCACGGCGCAGATCGCCGAGGCGGCGCGATTGGCGGGGGCCGCGCCTTTCGTCGAGAAGCTGCCCCAGGGGTATGGGACGGTGGTCAGCGAAAGCGGCGCGAATCTCTCAGGCGGGCAGCGGCAACGCATCGGCATCGCCCGCGCCCTGCTCACCGAGGCCCCGATCATGGTCTTCGACGAACCGACCAGCGCGCTGGATGCACATCATGAAGCGATGATCACGCAAACGCTGCGCGATCTGCGACGGCAGCGGACGATTGTCGTCGTGAGCCATCGCCTCAGCACGGTGATGGATTGCGATCAGATTTTCGTAATGGACGAGGGGCGGATCGTGGAACGCGGCACGCATCACGAGTTGATCGGCACAGGCGGCGTCTACGCGGCGATGGCCCGGGAGCAACTGAGGATTGAAGAGCCGTCACGGGCGTAGAATGGTATGATGCGGGTGCTTTAGGAGATTGCGCCCATGACATTGGCGGAAAGACCAACCACAGAGCCTTCCATCGCACAGGTTCCCGCGGAGCGTCTTTGGACGCGGAAGGAATGGGATCGCCTTGTCGAGTTGGGATTTTTTGATGGGGAACGGCTGGAACTGATCGAAGGAAGGATTGTCCGCATGTCTCCGCAACGGGTACCGCACAGCGTGGCAGTGGAATTGGTGGATCGATGCCTCAGACGGGTCTTCGTTCCAGGCCACCGAATGCGCTGCCAACTACCCTTTCGCCCGGCTGATGGGTCAGAACCAGAGCCTGACATTGCGGTAATCGCCGGTGATGATCCGCGTGCCTCAAAAGAACATCCATCTTCGGCTGTCTTGATCGTTGAAATCAGCGAAACCACTCTGGAGCATGACCGCTGGAAGGCGCGCCTTTACGCTGCGAGCGGGGTCCCGGAATACTGGATCCTGAATCTTGTCGCGCGGAATCTGGAGGTTTATCGAAATCCCGAAATGGGGGAGGGAGGCGTGGCGCGGTATGCGAGCTCGAAAATCCTGACCGAGCGCGATCGCCTATCGCCTTTGACGGCCAACCTTGAAATTTCCGTCGCCGAGCTTTTGCCGTAGCGCCGATGGCCGGGCCCAGTCAGAAACTTCGCATTATCGTGGGCGGGCTTGTGGGGCAATTCCCATTGGGTGGGGTCGCGTGGGATTATTTTCATTACGTCCTGGGGCTGGATCAGCTTGGGCATGACGTTTATTACCATGAGGATACCTGGGTTTGGCCGTTCGATCCGCGGCTGCGGTATCCGACCGACGATCCGTCCTACACGGCGAAGTTTTTCGAGGAATTCTTCGCCGCTTACGCGCCCCATTTGAAGGACAAATGGCATTACGTCCTGTTCCACGAGAAGCATTTTGGAATGTCCCGCGAGTCGTTTGCCGACGTGGCGCGGACGGCGGACGTTTTCCTGAACGTCAGCGGGGCGTGTTTCATCCCGGAAGAGTTGGGGAGCAAATGCGTCAAGGTGTTTATCGATACCGATCCCGGCTACAACCAGATCATGCTGAGCGAGCGGTTTTCCTGGTCGCAGAACGTGGAGCGATGGTGCCGGTCGGTGGCCGATCACGATCGGCATCTGACTTATGCGGAGAACGTTAATGGAGCGGACTGCCTGATTCCGCGGATGGATTTCGACTGGCGGCCGACGCGCTGCGTGGTGACGTTGCCGCAATGGGAATCGGTGCGGAGCGCACCGGTGCCGGCCGATGCGCCGATGACGACGATCATGACGTGGGACTGGTTCGGGGGAAAGCTGACGCATGGGGGATCGGAATATTTCTCCAAGTCGGCGGAATTCGAGAAATTCATGGACTTTCCGCGTCGGGTGAAGGGCCCGCTGACGCTGGCGATCAACGGAATGAAAGCGCCGCTGAAGCGGATCGCCGAGCAGGGTTGGACAGTCCAGGACGCACACCAAGTGACCCTGACCCCGGCGAGTTATCAGCAATTCATCGCCAACAGCGCGGGCGAATGGTCCGTCGCCAAGAACGTCTACGTGGCGACCCGTAGCGGCTGGTTCAGTTGCCGGACCGCATGTTATCTGGCGGGAGCGCGTCCGGCCGTCGTGCAGGAGACCGGATGGAGCAGGTTTGTCCCCGGCGGAAAAGGCGTCGTTCCGTTCAGCACGATGGAGCAGGCCGTGGCCGCCGTCCAGGCCGTCGCCGCCGACCCAGCGGGGCACCGCGCCGCGGCGTATGAGGTGGCGCGCCAGTTCCTGGCGCCGGATCGGGTGTTGCCGGCGATGATTGAAGCGATTTATGCGGCGAAATTCGAAACTCGAAACTCGAAACTCGAATCAAATTCGAAATCCGAAGCATGAACCGATCCCTATTTCGAATTTCGAGTTTTGAATTTGATTCGAATTTCGAGTTTCGAATTTCGAGTTTCTGATCATGTCCTCCCCTCTCACCATCGTCGTCGGCGGATACATCGTCGGCTATCCGTTGGGCGGAATGACCTGGCACCACCTGAACTATTTGCTCGGCCTCCATGAATTGGGCCACGAAGTCTGGTTCCTCGAAGACAGCGGGTCGTATTCGCTTCCATACAATCCGATCACATCGCAAATCTCGGCGGATTCGTCTTACGGCAGGGATTATCTCGAACGGACCTTTGCCCATTACGCCTTGCCCCTGCGGTACTGTTATTACTCCCAGTTTGAGGATGCGCATTACGGGCTGGGCCGGGAGGAATTGAACGCTTTGCTCAAGCGGGCGGATTTGCTGCTGTGCGTGAGCGGCGTCACGCCGATCCGGGCGGACCGGCCGCGCCCGCGAAGGACCGCCGTCATTGATACCGATCCGGTCTTCACTCAGCTTCGCATGATCGCCGATTCCCAGTTTCTTGATTACTACCGGCAATTCGATTCGGTGGCGACGTTTGGCCGGCTGATCGGCGCCCCGGTGTGTCCGCTGCCGACGCATGGGTTTGACTGGATCGGCACCAATCAGCCGGTCGCCCTGCGGCATTGGCCGATGGCGCCCGGGAAAGGCTCCGGGTTCACGACGATCGGGAAATGGGAGCACACGACCGACCGGAATTTGCAGTTCCAAGGCAAAAGTTACCGGAGCAGCAAGGGCATAGAATGGATGAAGATGATTGATCTGCCGCGGCGGACGCCGTGGACGATGACGCTGGGCATGCTTTCCATGCCGGCCCAGACGGCCAGCCAATTCGCCGGCTTCGGCTGGAAAATGGTGGACGCCGAGAAATCCACGCTGAGTTGCCAGGCGTATGCGGATTTTATCCGCTGCAGCGCCGGGGAGTTTACGGTTGCCAAGGAGATTTACGCCGGCCTGCCCAGCGGCTGGTTCAGCGATCGAAGCAGCGTGTACCTCGCCAGCGGGCGGCCGGTCGTCACCCAGGGAACCGGGTTTGACCAATGGCTTCCGACCGGGCAAGGATTGTTTTCGTATCAGACGGTGGCCGAGGCGGCCGAAGCGCTGAACTCGATCGCCGCCGATTATTCTCGCCACGCCGCCGCGGCGCGCAGCCTCGCCGAGAGATATTTTGATTCGAATCTCGTGCTAAGAGAGTTGTTGGAACGCGTGATATGAGCCAGAATGAGCCCATGATGCTAAAGATGTTGAAATTGAAACGATGGATCGCGGTTGGCGTAGCCGGTTGCATGGCGCTGGCGGCATGTTCGGACCAGCAGTCCGGCTCGGCGCAGTGGAATGGGCCCACGGTGCTGGCATCCGTCACCGTTGAGGATGCCGCGCCAAACAACGAAGCCGTCAAGGTGGTTCGCTCCCAGCACTACGAGATTTATTCAACCATCCAGGATCGGCCGGACATGCTCAACCGGCTGGCGCAGTTGATGGAGGGCGCATTCGGCATGTATCGCACGCTGGCCCCGACCGTGACGCCGACGAACCATCCGATGCGATGCTACATGTTCAACACCCGGGTGCAGTGGATGGATTTCACCCGCCTGCACACGGGACTGGATTCGAGCGTTTATCTCAAGATCAGCCGGGGGGGATATACCATCCATGACTGGTACGTGGCCTATTACATCGGAGAGACTTCGACGTATTCTGTGGCGGCGCACGAGGGATGGCACCAGTTCGTCGCGAGGCATTTTCGGGGCCGGTTGCCGCCGTTTCTTGAAGAGGGCCTGGCCTGCATGTTCGAGGACGTTCAGTGGGATAATGATCTGCCGAGGTTCAATCTGTCGTTGAATCCGGATCGGGAGACGTCCCTGCGTCGGGCGAGTGACGCCAACGCGCTGTTTCCATTGAGCGAGCTGGTCACCCTTCATGCCGGGCAGGTGGTGGGCAAGTCTGGGATTCGGATCGAGGCTTTCTATTCGCAATGTTGGGCTTTTGCTCGATATCTTTGGGAGGGAGAAAACGGAAAATACCGGCCGGCGCTGCAAAAGCTGCTTGCAGATGCCGCTGCCGGAACGATTTACGATCCGACGGGCTCGCTTCGGCTGGCCTATTTGGGTTGGAATCCCGCCGGCGTGCGGCCCATGCTGGAACACTATCTGGGGGCGGACCTTCCCACCATCGAGGCCGGGTATCGGCAATTCATTCATAAGGTTGCATACGACGACGTGATGGAGCAGTTTCAGATGCGGTAAAGAAATTATCTTGGTGCCAGGCGGGGCGCCGAGTTATATTTGCGATATGCACACGCGCATACACCCTAAACATCGCCGTGAATGTCGATTCAGCGGGCGTGTGCAGGGGGTGGGGTTTCGATATACGGTGCAGAACCTGGCGATGCAGTATGACGTGCTGGGATACGTGCGGAACTTGCCGGATGGGCGAGTGGAACTGGTCATGGAAGGCTCGCCCCAGGAGATGGAAGGGCTTTTGCAGGATGTGAGCAGGAAATTGAGCGATTACATCAAGGGGCTGGACCTGACCGTCGCCGATGCCACGGGGGAATTCGATCAATTCGCGATCAGACATTGAAGGGGAAGAGCAGTTGCGAGTTACGAGTTGCGAGTTGCGAGTCACGAGTGATGGCTTCTTTGTCTTCACTCGCAACTCGTAACTCGCAACCCGCAACTTCCCCTTTCTGGATTTCCCCGCGCCCAGCCGATAAGCTTCTCCTAATTCTCGATGTGCCGCACGCTGGTCATAATCCGATACACGTTTCTGGAAGCGGTTTTGCAGCCGATTTATTCGCTGCTGTTGACCCTTGGGGCGGCGATTCTGTTCATTTTCGGCCTCCTCCCGTTCTTCACCCTGGGCGAAGACACCAAGATGTTCAAATCCGTCGCGCTGGACGTGATCCTGCTGCTGGTTCTGCTGGCAACGCTGTTTGCCACCAGCAAATCCATCTACGAGGAAATCGAAGACCGGACCATGCTCACGCTGATGAGCAAGCCCGTGCGCAGATGGCAAGTCATGATTGGGAAATACCTGGGGATCGTTCTGGCGGCCGCGCTGGGAGTGGCCATTCTGGGCGTGGTGGTCATCCTGGGGACCTGGCTTCGAATTCCCACCGACTATCTCCTGAACGCCTCGTCGCTCAACGATTTGGTGCGGAATCAAATCTGGGACTATCGGCTCATGCACATTTCCGGACTTTTGCCGCAGTTGGTGTTGACCTGGCTCCAGATCAGCGTGCTGGCGGCGGTCGGGGTGGCGCTTTCAACTCGGTTTTCCCTGGTGGTCAATCTGCCCACGGTCATCATCCTGTACCTGGCGGGGAACCTGACGCGGTTTTTGATTCCCATCTCCGGTGGCCCGCTGGCCGGCAAGTCCGAGGCGGTTCAAATCGTGGGCCGCGCCGTCGGGCTGGTGCTGCCGTACCTGGGCACTTTTGATTTGAAGGACATGACGGTGCTCTCGAACGTCAAGGTGGGGAGCTTTGCCGCCGACCCCCAGGCCGTGCCGCTGGCATTGCTCTGGGGATACGTGGGCATGGCGGCGCTGTATGCGGTATCTTATTGCACCTTTGTGCTCGGCGCCGGGATGTGGAGCTTCCAGCGCCGCGAACTGGGCGGCGGCGAAGGATGAGAGGGGAATATGAAATTCGAAATTCGAAACTCGAATGACGAATCAAATTCGAAGTCTGAAATTCGAATTTCGAGTTTCGAATTTGATTCGTCATTCGAATTTCGAATTTCGAGTTTTCTTGGCGTATGATTCCCCATGAGCACTCCCACGCGCGAGCAGTTTCTCGATGAAGTCCTCAAGGTGGTTGGGGATAAATTTCCGCTGGTGAAGATTGCACGCGCGGACCAGCCGTTTTCGATGCGGATCAACGGGCACGTCGCTTCGCTGGAAAATCTCTACCGGATGTCGGTGCTGCGTCCGGATGGCACGCGGCGACACGTGGAGCGGTGGATCGTCGAGTTGCTGCGGGCCGCCGAGGGGACGCCGGACCTGGATGGAACGTTCGAGGAGCTTCGGGCGCGGATCATGCCCATGGTCGTGCCGGAGAATTCCGATCCCCATCATCTCTCCGTGATGCAGCCGCTGGTGGAGGGGCTGGCCGTCGCGTACGGGATCGACAACGATCGGACGATTTCCCACGTGACGCAAAAACGGTTGCAGAAGTGGAAGACGACGATCGACGATCTGCACGAGGCCGCGTTGGCGAACCTGGCCACCAGGAGCCGATCCATCGAGGGACACGCCGCTCAGGACGACCACGGCCGGATGGAGTTGATCCTGTTCCAGACCATGGACGGATACGACGCCAGCCGGCTGTTGCTGCGCGATCTGCACGATAAATTGCGCGAGCATTTGGGCAGCCCGTTTGCCGCGGGGATTCCCAATCGCGACATCCTGTTGTGCTTCCGCAATGATGAGGCGACCGTGGCCCGCTTGCAGCCCCAGATTGCCAGGGATTTCGACCAGATGCCGCATCAGATCACCAATAAAATCCTGCTGGTGACGGCGGATGGGATTGCCGTCAGGCAATGAATTAGTCATTGGTCATTTGCAAAGCAATTCGGAATCGGCGATGCCAATGACAAATGACAAATGACCAATGACCAATGACAATTGATCTGGCGTATTTGCCCCTTCCCCACTAAAATCAAATCCATGCGTTTCGGAATTTGTGCCAAAGCTCAGCGCGCGGAGGAATTGCGGTCGGCGGGCGCCGATTTCGTGGAGGAGAACGTTCAGACGTTCTTCCGCGGGTTGGTGAGTGATGCCGAGTGGCAGGGGACTTGGAGCGGCGATTCGGCGCTGCCGGTCTTCGCGGCCAATTCGCTGGTGCCCGGGGATTTGAAAATCGTCGGGCCGTCCGTCGATTTCGAGCGATTGCGGAAATACTTGCAGACTGTAGTCGCGCGGGCGCAGCGGGTCGGGACCAAGGTCCTGGTGTTCGGCAGCGGCACGGCGCGGAACGTCCCGGATGGTTTCGACCGCGAACGGGCGCAGGTGCAGATCGTCACTTTCTGCAAAATGGCGGCGGAATTGTGCGGAGGCGCCGGCGTGACGCTGGTGGTTGAGCCGTTGAATCGCGGAGAATGCAACATCATCAACACCGTCGGCGAGGCGCTGACGTTTGTGAAATCGGTGAACCACCGGAATTTTCAATGCCTGGTGGACTCCTATCACTTCTGGGTGGAAAACGAGAAGCTGGAGGAGTTGGAAAAGGCGATGGCGTCGATTCGCCACGTGCACGTCGCCGACAAGGACGGCCGCGTGGCGCCGGGCCAGAGCACGACCGCGGATTACCGCCCGTTTTTCCGGGTCCTGAAACGAGCAAATTACCAGGGGGCCATCAGTGTCGAGGCCCTGGACTTCAATGATTTTCAGACGGTTGGGAAGCGCGTCATCGCTTTCCTTCATCGCCAATGGGATGAAGCCTGACCATCGGCTTTTTTTGGAGGAGATCATCCATGTCTCACCGCATATTCAATTTCAGCGCCGGACCGGCCATGTTGCCAACCGAGGCCCTTGAGAAGTCCGCGATCGCGCTGGTCGATTACGAGGGCAAGGGATTCGGGATTGCCGAAGTGAGCCATCGCGGCAAGGAATTCGAGGCGGTCAACGACGAGGCCATTGCCCGGTGCAAGAAACTCCTTGGCCTTGGCGACGGTCACGACGTGCTGTTCCTTCAGGGCGGGGCGACCCAGCTATTTACCGTGATCCCCATGAATTTCCTGCATACGAGCGCCGATTACCTGGTCGGCGGGGAATGGAGCAAGAAGGCGGCGTCAGCCGGCAAGGAAGTCGGCGCCGTCAATCTCGTCGCCACCAGCGAGGCCGGCAATTTCGATCACTCCCCGGCGTCCGGGGATTGGAAGCTCAGCGACAAGGCCGATTACTTCCACGTCTGTTCCAATGAGACGGTGCATGGGCATCGGCTGGTCAACTGGCCGAAGCACCCGAATTTGATCGTCGATGCCAGCAGCGAATTCCTCTCCCGGCCCCATCCCGTCAACGATTGCGCCCTGGTCTACGGCGGAGCGCAGAAGAACCTCGGCCCGGCCGGCGTGGTGCTGGTGATCGTGCGCAAGGATCTTTATCCCAGGCAGAAAAAGACGCCCAGCAAGCTCTGGAGTTTCAAGGACCAGGCGGAGAACAAGTCGATGATCAACACCCCGCCGACTTTCGGCGTTTACGTCCTGCTGGAAGTTTTCCGCTGGCTCGAAGCCCAGGGCGGCCTGGCGGCCATGGAAAAACGCAACGCCGGCAAGGCCCAAATGATCTACGGCGCCATCGACGCCAGCAACGGGTTCTATAAGGGCACCGTCTCCAACAAGGAGCAGCGCTCGCACATGAACGTGACCTATCGCCTGCCCAGCGAGGAACTCACGGATGAATTCGTGAAGACCGCATCCAAGAGCGGCATGATGGGCTTGAAAGGCTACCGCACAGTCGGCGGCATCCGCGCCAGCATTTACAACGCCATGCCCGTCGAGGGATGCCAGACGTTGGCGCAGTTCATGAAGGATTTCGCGTCGAAGAAGGCGTGATTGGCCTGAAGTCCGTCGCAACGGGAAGGACGCCGCGCATGGGCTGTCCGGATTCGATCAGACAACTCATCGGGAAATTCACCGAACAAGCGGACCAGTACCGCTCGGCGGACTACAACGAGACGCAGGTTCGCATCGATTTTATCAACCCGATGTTCAAGGCATTGGGTTGGGACATGGACAATATCGCCGGATATGCCGAGCCGTACCGCGATGTTGTCCATGAAGATGCGATCCGAATCGAGGGGAATACCAAGGCGCCTGACTATTCGTTCCGAATTGGAGGCGTAAGGAAATTCTTCCTGGAAGCGAAGCGCCCTTCGGTGAACATCAAGGATTCGCTTGAGCCCGCCTATCAGCTTCGGCGATATGCATGGACGGCGAAATTACCGCTTTCGATTCTTACGAATTTCGAAGAATTTGCGATCTACGACACGCGCAAGCAACCGAAGCATTTGGACAAGGCCTCGAACGCGCGAATCAGCTACTTTACTTATCAAGAATACCCAGAGAAATGGGACGAAATCGCCGCGGTCTTCTCCAAAGAGGCGATATTAAGGGGGGCATTCGACCGTTACGTCGAATCCAAAGGCAAGAGCGGGACGTCGGAATTCGACGATGAATTCCTTAAAGAAATCGAGCAATGGCGCAAGGATCTCGCGCATAACCTGGCCTTACGAAATGACTCGCTTTCCGAAGGGGATTTGAATTTTGCGGTGCAGCGGATCATCGACCGAATGATCTTCCTGCGCATTTGCGAAGCACGGGGAACGGAGAGATTCGGACAACTTCAGGCGCTGCTCGGCGGCGACCAGACCTACGCGCGACTACTGGCCCTGTTCCGGTCGGCGGATGACCGGTACGACTCGGGGCTGTTTCATTTCAAGCCGGAGACTGATCGTCACGAACAGCCCGATGAACTGACGCCGAGCCTGGAGGTCGACGACCAAACGCTCAAGACCATGATCCGCCGGCTTTATTACCCGGAAAGTCCATACGCATTTTCGGCCGTTGCTGCGGATATTTTGGGAAACGTATACGAACGATTCCTTGGCAGCGTAATTGAATTGACGCCTGCCCATCGCGCCAAGGTGGAGCCTAAACCGGAGGTCAGAAAGGCCGGCGGTGTTTATTACACGCCGACGTACATCGTCGACTACATCGTGAAGAATACCGTCGGGAAGCTGCTCGAGGGCAAAAGTCCGAAGGAGGCGGCGAAGCTGAAGGTCGTGGACCCGGCCTGCGGATCAGGATCGTTTTTGCTCGGAGCGTATCAGCACCTGCTGGACTGGCACCATAATTGGTACATAACTGACGGCGCGGATAAATGGCTCAAGGGCAGGGGCGCAACGCTTCGGCCAGGGTCCGCACGTGAGCCATTACTGACGAGCAAGGAACGCAAGAGAATACTCCTGGACAATATCTTCGGTGTAGACATCGATTACCAAGCGGTGGAAGTGACAAAGTTGTCGCTGCTGCTCAAAGTGCTGGAAGGGGAGACGACCGAATCGGTGGAAGCGCTGTCAAAGCTGTTCCACGAACGCGCGCTGCCGGACTTGGGCGACAATATCAAGTGCGGGAATAGCCTGATCGGGCCGGATATTTATGAATCCGAGGGGGGGAAGAATCTGACTGCGGACGAGAAAACTCGCATAAACGCCTTTGATTGGAAGGGAGAATTTCAAGGCGTGTTCAGACAAGGGGGATTCGATGCGGTGATCGGGAATCCGCCCTACGTTCGCATGGAAGGGCTCGTTCCGATCAAAGCCTACCTTTCCCAGAATTATGAGGTCCATGATGAGCGAACCGACCTATACGCGTATTTTGTAGAGACGGGCCTGGATCTGCTTCGAAAATCCGGCGTTTTTTCAATGATCATTTCGAACAAATTTGTACGCGCTCGGTACGGTACCAATCTGAAAAAGCTCATTCCGGCCAAGGGCTCAATCGATTCCATAGCCGATTTGGCCGGGGTTCCGGTTTTTCGGGGCGCGACGGTTCGGACCTTAATACTCTCGATAACCAAACCCCCGGGAAACGCATCCACGCTCTATTGCCCCCCTCCGGGTCGTAAGGCGTTTCTTGCCATAAGCTCGGGCAGCTTGCCATTAAGTTCCTACGTGAAGTCTGAAGGGTATCAAATAGAATCGCTCGAGAAGGATGGCAATAATTGGTCGTTCGGAAGTCAAGGCGCGGAAAAAGTGATGGCCAAGCTTTGCGCTTCGGGTTTGACGCTCGGCAAGTGGCTCTCCGAGCCAATCTGCTACGGCGTCAAGAGCGGATTGGTTGACGCGTTTGTCATTGATCGCACAACAGCTCAAAGCCTGCAAATTGGATCGTCCAAATGTCGCAAGATTATTCGGCCATATATCGTGGGTCGAGAAATTCGTCGTTACGAACCAGTCGAAGGTTCCAACTATTTGATCTATACCTATCACGGCGCGGACGTTGCCGGTTGCAAAATGATTCTTAATCATTTGCGACGGTTTCGCGAAAGGCTGATTGCCCGAGCGACCAAGCAGGCGTGGTATGAACTGCAGCAACCACAGGAGCGATATGTTACGCTCATGTCGCGGCCCAAGATCGTTTACCCCGATATAGCCAAGGAATGTCGCTTTGCGTTGGATTTTGGGAATCACATTTGCGGTGATACGAGCTTTGCAATTCCTCTGGATGATCGCGCGCTCCTCGGAATCTTGAATTCACGAACGGCGTTGTTCTACTTCCGGGCGACCTGCGCCGCCTTAGAATCACACCAGGAAAGCTACATGCGTTTCAAACTTCAATACGTTGAGCGGTTCCCATTGCCAAAGAAATTCGATGAGTTTCAAGGGGGAGCTGCCGGGAAATCGATGCGGCAATTGGTCGATTCGATGCTTTCCCTGCACAAATCAGAATTGGCTGCCAGGACCCCGCATCGGAAAGAGGTCATCCGTCGGCAGATCGAGTCAACCGATCGGCGAATTGATACGCTCGTATATGGTCTCTATGGTCTTACCGCGGAAGAGATTCGGCTGGTGGAGCTGGGAACGGCATGAGATTGTACCTCGATGTGTGGTGCCTTGATCGGCCGACTGGCGTTCAACAGCAATCCATATTTCGTCTTGCGTCCTGGATACGGAAACACGAAGATGCGCAAAACACCTGAACAGATCCGCGCGGCCGGGCTGGCGGCGCTGAAACGCGAGCTTGGCATCGCCGGCATGATTCGCTTTCTTCAGCAATTTGAGCGTGGCAGCGGGGATTGGGCCACGGATCGTCATGGGTGGGTCGACCGGACTACTCTGGCTGAAATCCGCAAGGCCGCCACGCGTGGGCGAAGCCGAAAGCGACATCCGGAATAGACCGCCGGTGGCTGGCGATCACCATCATCGTCAAGTATGTTTTAGGAGTCGTTCGCATGGAGAGCGATTCGGAGCGTAAAACGTAATTTCAAAACGGAGGTGATTGCGTGTCCGATCAATCCATCGAATCGGCAATGCGGGAAGACCGCGTCTTTCCGCCGCCCGCGGCCGTTTCGGCCGGGGCGTGGATCAATTCCCGCCAGCAATATGACCGCATGTATCGCGAATCGATGGATCGGCCGGAGGAATTCTGGGCGAAAATAGCCGGCGAATTGCATTGGTTCAAAAAATGGGATCGCGTGCTTCAGTGGAACCTGCCTAACGCCCAATGGTTCATCGGCGGAACCACCAACCTTTCGTATAACTGCCTGGATTTGCAGATCGAAAGAGGCCGCGGCGGCAAAACGGCGATCTTGTGGGAGGCCGAGCCTCCCACCAAGCCGGGCAACGGCGGCCAAATCCGGCGGATCACCTTCGAGCAGTTGCGCAAAGACGTTTGCCGATTCGCCAACGGCCTGAAAAAACTGGGCGTGAAGAAGGGAACGCGGGTCACGATTTACATGCCGATGATCCCGGAGGCGGCGGTGGCCATGTTGGCGTGCGCGCGGCTCGGCGCGGTGCACAGCGTCATCTTCGGCGGGTTTTCCAGCCAGGCCATCGCCGATCGCGTTGACGATGCCAAATGCGAAATCCTCATCACCGCCGACGGCGGCCGTCGCCGGGGACAGATCGTCCCCCTGAAGCACAACGTGGACGAGGCCGCCAAGAAGACCTCGCTACTGAAGCGCGTGATTGTATTCAAACACACCGGCGAAAAGATCGACTGGGTCGAGGGCCGCGACGTGTGGTGGTCCGACGTGATCGCCGGGCAAAGCGACCAATGCGACGCCGAGCCGATGGACGCCGAGGACCCGCTCTTCGTGCTCTACACCAGCGGATCGACCGGCAAGCCCAAAGGCATCGTTCACACCACCGGTGGATACATGGTCGGAACTTATATCACCACCAAATACGTCTTCGATCTGCACGATGACGACGTCTATTGGTGTACCGCCGACGTCGGCTGGATCACGGGCCACAGCTACGTCGTCTATGGCCCGCTGGCGAATGGCGCGACCACGCTGATGTACGAAGGCGCGCCGAACTTCCCCGATTTCAGCCGGTTCTGGTCGATCATCGCCCGGCATCGCGTGACGATTTTCTATACCGCGCCCACCGCCATTCGCGCCTTCATGCGCGCCGGCCGCCAATTCGTCGATCCGCACGATCTCTCTTCCCTGCGTATCCTCGGCACCGTGGGCGAGCCGATCAATCCCGAGGCGTGGATGTGGTATCACGAGGTGGTCGGACATGCCAAATGCCCTATCGTCGATACTTGGTGGCAAACCGAAACCGGCGCGATCATGATCACGCCGTTGCCCGGCGTCACCCCGACCAAGCCGGGGACCGTCACCCTGCCGTTCTTCGGCGTCGATGCGGCCGTGGTCGACCGCGACGGTCATGAGATGCCCGCCAACGAAGGCGGCTTGCTGGCCATCCGCCGTCCCTGGCCGTCGATGCTCCGCGGAATTTTGAACGAACCCGACCGCTATGTCCGCCAATATTGGAGCGACGTAAAGGACTGCTATTTCACCGGCGACGGCGCTCGCCGGGATGCCGATGGATACTTCTGGGTCATGGGCCGCGTGGATGACGTCATCAACGTCTCCGGGCATCGGCTGGGGACCGCCGAGATTGAAAGCGCCCTTGTGTCCCACGCTTCCGTTGCCGAGGCCGCCGTCGTGGGAATGCCGCACGAGATGAAGGGGCAGGGCATCGCGGCTTTCGTCACGCTTCGCGCCGGGTTCAAGCCCAGCGAAGCGTTGAAGAACGAACTGATGGCCGTGGTCACCCAGCAGATCGGCAGCCTCGCCCGGCCGGATCAGATTCGATTCACCGATTCGCTCCCGAAAACGCGCAGCGGGAAGATCATGCGGCGGCTGCTGAAGGAAATCGCTGCCGGCGGGGAAGTGAAAGGGGACGTCACGACGCTGGAGGATTTGAACGTGGTGGCGCGGTTGAGTGGGAAAGAACAAGGGTGATCGATCGGATTATTCACCGCCCGCTTCGCTTGAAATTGCCGAGGACGCGGAGAAAAACATGTGCGCCACAGATGCAGACCGATGGACACGGATGAGAAGAAACGGGTTGCGAGTTGCGCGTTGCGAGTTGCGAGCGAAGGGATTTGCAGTGCTCGCAACGCGCAACTTCCTTGCTCTTATCCGTGTCCATCTGATTTTCATCTGTGGCGGATACCTTCCCTCTTCTTCTCAGCGATCTCCGCGGCCTCTAGCGAAGCGGGCGGTAAATCCGCGTTGACGCCGCGGAGGGGCGAGATCGCCGCATCAGATATCCGCTTTGATAAAAGGTCCCTCGACCCTCTTGAGTTACGCCGATTGCCGTCGCCGCCGCATCAAGATCCCGGTGCCGGCGATCAGCAGCAGCGACCCGGTCGCCGGCTCGGGCACCACCACCGCAATGCCGAGCGGCCCATCCAACCCCGAGACCAGGGAAGCATTCACCGTGTCTCCCGAGGTGGTGTATTCGCCGATCATATCACCGAACAGGTTCGCGACAAACAGGTCCGATCCAGATACGGCAATACCAAGCGGGTAGTCCAACCCAGAGACCAGGGAGGCGTTCACTGTCGCTCCTGACGTCGTGTATTCGCTGATCGTGCCGCCATACTGGCTCGTGAAAAACAGGTCCGATCCAGACACGGCAATGCCAAACGAGTTCTCCCCCAACCCTGAAACCAGGGAGGCGTTCACAATAGCTCCCGACGTGGTGTACTCGCCGATCGTGCCGTTATAAGTCAGGACAAACAGGTCCGATCCGGACACCGCAATGCCTTGCGGGTTAGGCACCGAGACCAGAGAGGCGTTCACCGTGGCTCCCGAGGTGGTGTATTCGCCGATCGTGCCATTGCCAAAGTTCGCAACGAACAGGTCTGATCCAGCCACCGCGATGCCAGTCGGGTCGGCCAACCCCGAGACCAGAGAGGCGTTCACCGTTGCTCCCGATGTGGTGTATTCGCCCATCGTGCCGTTGCCATTGTTCACGACAAACAGGTCCGATCCACACACGGCAATGGCGAATGGCTCATCCAATCCCGAGACCAGGGAGGCGTTCACTGCGGCTTCCGACGTGGTGTATTCGCCAATCGTGCCGCTCGTACCGCCGTTGTTAAAGTTCGCGACAAAGATTTGTCCGCGAGCGGTCACCGGCGTGAGTGCCGCTCCCGCCGACAGGACCAATGCTATGATGGACATGGCGCGTGGATTGAACGTGCCGCTGGCGAGCAGAGGAATAGTTTTTCGATTCATCATTCTCCCTCTCCTTATCGTGGGTGAGAATCGGTCGTGTTACCAAACACTAACGCAGGCGCGAAATATTTCGCGGCCCGTTGACAAGCTATTAGAGCGACATGGACAACTGCCGCTTCAAAGATATGACGTCTCAAGGGATAATCAAGTTAATATTTGCTAAATACAGGGAGTGGTAATGTCCTAATCTGCCCACGGCGCGCTACGGTTGTGGGGATGAATCATCCAATTTCGCCTTTCCAGCCGCAAGGATAGAATACCAGCCATCGGGAGGCCGGCCTAATTACCCGGTCCAACGGTTCGGCGCATCGCCGCTGTTCACCAGTGGCGGCGATGCCCGGACCCGCCCGATGGAACTGGTGAAAAATGGCGATACGCAGAATCCGCCGCTTCCGAACAGCGCAACAAATGGCGGACGGAATTTATCCGTTTGCAAATCCACTAAAATCTCCCAAACTCATATCCGCCATTTGGGGAATAGGCACAAGAACTCGCGATGTCATCGAGCAAATCCGCCAACTTCGAGCACAGGGAAAAGAAATCGCGGTCAATCCGTATGATCTTTACCCAGACCCGGCTCATGGTGTCTCAAAGGAACTGGTTTTAACGTTTTCGGATGGCCAGACGCATAGGCTTGAAGAAGGGGAAATTCTGTCGTCATTTCTTGATATTATCGAATCTGGGAACACCCCATCGAAATTTGAGCATCAATCGCATGTTCCCGCCCCCATTTCGCCAAAAATCTCGAAAACGGACATGCAGAGACAAGCGATCAAGAAGATACTCCCGACCTTAAAATCGGGCCGCGGCATGTTCGCCAAAGAGATTGCCGACAAGCTGGCAAAAAGGTATCCACGGCTCAAAATCTCCGAAAGCACGATTCGCCGTCACATCCTCCCGCCAATGATGAAAGCGCCGGAAATCACGAATACGCCGGGCATCGGATATCACTTGCTGCATTAGGCGCTGGTCAGGCGCTGGTTGGGCGCACAAGAGCGCCTAACTGCGCCTAATCGACACGCGAAGAAAGCCTCGTATAACCCAAATTGAAATGACGGATTGGCCCGAATCGGGCGCGCAAAAACGCCCGTCGGAGTTCGTAGCTCCACGGGCCGGTAACGCCGTCTAGGAGAGTGTGTCGTGAAATACCGACGCCTAAACGGGCGCTACGTCCCTATCGTAGCCAGACCGCCACCAGACAGTCAACCCCGCTTCGGCGGGGTCACTTCCCGGCAGCCGCCAAAAGGATCAGCCGCGCCCAAGCCGAAAGATCGGTATCTTTGGCAGCCGCCTCAACGGTCTTTTTCTCGGCCGGAGTCAGAAGCACTTTAATGAATTCGGTTTTCCGCTCCGACTTCGGTTTTGGTGGTCTACCCATTTTCATGGACTTATTATTGACTCAACAATTCTTTGTGTCAAGGGGATTTTGTTCTTGACATTTACACTTGCATGGTACATAATAAGTCCATAAGAAAACCCCGATTGCTTGTAACAACCGGGGCAAGTGACAATCAGCGGGATACGCTAACTGCCGCCTAGGAAACAGCATTTTAGCGAATTCCGCCCGGAATAGGAAAGGAATTCGCAATGGCAAACGCACTACCCCGATTGAAGCAACAGGCGATTATTCACCTTTTGGTTGAAGGAAACTCCATCCGTTCCGTTGAACGGCTGACCGGCGTTCACCGGGATACGATCATGCGGCTGGCCGTGAACGTCGGCGGCAAGTGCAAGAAGTTCCTCAACGCTTGGCTGCGTAACCTCAAGCTCCGGCATGTTCAGGCGGACGAAATCTGGACATTCGTCGGCTGCAAGCAAGAGAAGCTAAAGCGGGCGCTGGTCATCAACCCCACGATGGGCGATCAATTCCTCTACGTCGCGTTCGATCAGGACACAAAGCTGATTGCCAGCTACGCCATTGGCAAGCGATGCACAGAAGTCACTCAGGCGTTCATGTACGATCTTGCTGACCGGATCGTCACGGATGCGCCGCAGCTTTCAACCGATGGATGGCAAGCCTACCCCAATGCCGTCAAAAACGCTTTCGGCGACGAAATAGCCTACGGACAAATCATCAAGGAATTTGCCGAGCCGATTCAACCCGGCCGGTACGGCCCACCCGTTCTGGTGGCGTCCGAGCGCCGCCAGATTACGGGTCTAACCGACATTGATTTGAAGTCGATTTGCACGAGCCACGTTGAACGGAACAACCTCACGATCCGCACGTTTCTGCGGCGGTTCACGCGGCTGTCATTGGGCTTCTCAAAGAAGCTGGAGAATCTCGCGGCTGCTGTGGCCCTGCATGTTGCCCACTACAACTTCTGCCGCGTCCACAGCACCACGCGCGTTACTCCGGCGATGGCTGCTGGCGTCACCGATCACGTTTGGGAATTGGAGGAATTACTTGCCGCGATTTGAACGCGCGTGAATTCTCTTTGCTGGCTCAATGTATTCGGGCGCAATAAAAATGTGGCCTGTCTGCTCATCCTGCTTAATTAGGCCGGATATCATTAGCGGGCGCAATTTGTCATCGCGATAATAATACTTGTCAGGGATTCGACCTTCCCGAAAGGTTTTCCAAAATAGCTCGCGTGCCTCATTGAATTCAAATCCAGCGAGTTTCTCTTTTAATTGCGTGTCCTGCATGTCTGCAAAGATTTGATCCGGAGTTTCTTGCTGGGCGGCCGCTCTTTGCATATCAGCTTCGGATTTATTTGCCCGTTGATGCTCTTTCTTCCAGACTCCGAAAGCCGACAGAAAAAAGTAAATGGCCAGCGAACCCCACCAAATCCATGGTGGAGGCGCATGTTTGCCGAAGAACGTCCAGATAGTCAAAAACGCGGCCAAGATTCCACCGGTGATGAATGAAATGAGCGTGCGCCAAAAGGCCCAAAGGAATTTCCAAAGGTCTCGCATCCCACAATTCTCCGTATCTGATATCGGAAAACTGCCGGGAACTGCGGTAGCTGGGGATTTGCGGGGCGGCGTTCAAATTAGGACACTACCCAGGGAGTTATGGTGCGGTTTATTGTCGCATGGGTTTTGGCGATGTGGGTTGGCTTTGCCGGAAACTTCGAGTTACTAAAGGGCGCTGAGCCCGAAGTGTTTGGCGACCGCGGTCGGCTTGCGCTGCCTCCTACCGGTCGAGCCACACCCCTCTCGGCCCCGGGGCGGGGCGGGGACGCCCCGGCTCTGTGTCTTAAGATTGGCCCGTTGCCTATGGAAGTTGTAACCTTACGTCATGCCGACGGAACGGATTCTGCAACTGGCGACGGAGCACCACAAGGCCGGGCGGCTGGGGGAGGCCGAGGGGTTGTATCGACAAATCTTGCAAGCGGAGCCGGAGCATGCCGATGCGCTGCATCGGCTGGGGGTGCTGGCGATGCAGAGGGGGGATAATCCTGGTGCGATCGCGTTGATCGAGCGCGCCATCGCGGCGCGGCCGGAGGCGGCGAATTTTCAGGCCAGTCTCGGTCAGGCGCTGGCCGCGGCGGGACGAACCGATGACGCGATCGCCGCATTCGAGCGGGCCATCGAAATCCAAGGCGATCTCGCCGAGGCGATGTTCGGACTTGGCTTGGCACTGCAATCCGTTGGCAAGCGGGATCGGGCCGTCGAAGTTTATCGCCAACTCGTCGCGATCAAGCCGGATTTCTTCGAGGCGCACAACAACCTCGGCAACGCGCTGTTTGGCCAGGGGAAAATCGCGGAGGCGGCGGCGGCCTATCGCCGGGCACTGGGAATTCGCCCCGATTCCGCGGAGGCGGTGGGAAATCTTGGCAGCGCCCTGAACGCACTGGGGCGAACCGATGAGGCCATCGAGATGTTTCGCCGGGGGATGAAATTGTCCCCGGATTCAGCGCTGGTTTGCAATAATCTGGGCAATGCCCTGTGCGCCCGCAAGCGGTTCGACGAGGCGGTGATCGTGCTTCGCCGGGCGATGGAATTGAAGCCGAACTTCTCGCAAGCGGCGTATAACCTCGGCAACGCGCTGGCCGGGCGGGGGGAATATGCCCAGGCCGTCGAATCCTTCCGCAAGGCCGTGGACCTGGACCCCAAATACGTCGATGCCCACAACAATCTCGGCAATGCCCTCCAGGCGATCAGGAAATACAAGGAAGCGGCCGAGGCCTACCTGGCCGCACTGAAAATCCAGCCCGATTTTTACGTCGGATACAACAACCTCGGCAACGCCCTGCGGACGATGAGCAAGACCGATGACGCCATCACCGCCTTCCAGCAGGCGATTCGATTGCGACCGAATTATCACCCCGCATATTGCAATCTGGGCAACGCGATGAAGGATGCGGGCCGGCTCGACGAGGCCATCGCCTGTTATCGCCGGGCCGTCGAGCTTCAGCCGCGCGATTCCATCTCCCACAGCAATCTTTGCTTCACGATGATGTACCATCCGGATTGCGATCCGGCGGCGATTTTGCGCGAAGCGCTGCGGTGGAACGTCCTGCACGCCCAGAGCGTGAAATCCGAGATTCGGCCGCATGAGAACGATCGGCCGAGCGATCGCCGATTGCGTATCGGCTACGTCGGCGCGGATTTCCGCGAGCATTGCCAATCCCTGTTCACGATCCCGCTTTTTTCCAATCACGACCGGACGAAGTTCGAGATTTTCTGCTACGCGCACGTGAGCCGGCCCGATGCGACCACGGATCGCATTCGCGGCTGCGTGGACCAATGGCAATCGATCCTGGGCCTGTCCGACCAGGCCGCCGCCCGGAAGATTCGTTCCGACGGGATCGACATCCTGGTGGATTTGACGATGCACATGTCGCACGGCCGTCCCCTGGTCTTCGCCCGCAAGCCCGCGCCGGTGCAGGCCGCGTGGCTGGCCTATCCGGGAACGACCGGCCTGGCCGCGATGGATTACCGACTGACCGATCCCTTCCTCGATCCGCCCGGCGTGGACCATTTCTACAGCGAAAAATCCATCCGGCTTCCCGAAACGTTCTGGTGTTACGATCCGCTCTGCGAAGATTTGGACGCTGGCCCGTTGCCCGCTTCGACCAATGGATTCGTCACCTTCGGCTGCCTGAACAATTTCTGCAAGGTGGCGGAGTTGACGCTTGGGCTTTGGGAGGGGGTTTTGAGGGGAGTCGAGAATTCACGATTGATTCTGCTGGCCGCGCACGGCGGCCATCGAACCCGCGTGCAGGAATATTTCCGCGATCGCGGCATCCATCCCAACCGCATCGAATTCGTCGAATTTCAGCCCCGGCGGCAATATCTGGAGGTTTATCATCGCATCGATATCGGCCTGGATACGCTGCCGTATAACGGACACACAACTAGTCTGGATTCATTTTGGATGGGCGTTCCGGTCGTGACGCGGATCGGCTCCACCGTCGTCGGCCGCGCCGGCTGGAGCCAGTTGTGCAATCTCGAACTGAAAGAATTGGCAGGGGAAAGCGACGAGCAATTCGTAAAGATCGCCCTGGATTTGGCGGCCGACTTGCCGCGATTGAGCGAATTGAGAAAAGTTCTGCGCCAGAGGATGACGCAATCGCCCCTGATGGACGCCCCGCGCTTTGCGCGGAACATGGAAGCGGCATATCGGGCGATGTGGAAGGGATATTGCGAATCCTGCGGCCAGTGCCAATAACACGGCAAGCAGCACGCGCCAGTGTATCAAGAAATCTGCGCCACGGGCTGATAATCGGCTCGCGTCCAGTATTCCAAATTGAGTTGACCCTGAATCCGTAGCGGATGACAAACGACCGCAAGCCATTCCCAAAACATTACTTAGGTTAAGCCCGTAATCGGCCGGGGGTGATGGCCGGGGTTGTGGGCAAATCCTTTCGGCTCATATCGAATTTCATTTATTTCACCACTCATCCATGACGATCCACATAGGCGTAATGAACATTACAGGCATCTCAAACCCACATCAGGAAGAGCTCTTTTGCGGAATCGGGGTTTAGCCATGTCAATAGATTGGCATACACGAGATTGGCATACACGGGCACTCGCAATCGCAGTCACCTTGGGCCTTGTGAGCGCAACGGCGGCATGGGCCGACACGACGTCCGGTCCTTCAACCCGCCCGGCCGTAACGAGCCAAAAGGCGCCGGACGCGGACGGGTCGAATGAATTTGTCAACTTGTCACTTGAGCAGTTGCTGAACGTGGACGTTTCCAACGCCGTTGGTTTGACCGCCAGCGATTCCCGGCAAATGCCGGTGGACCTGACACTGCTGGATTCGCGCGATATCCAGGAATCAGGCGCTCAAGACCTCAATCACCTTCTGGAAGATTATGTTCCAAACGCCCAGGTCATAGACCATAATTCGGGGGCGCTCGATCTCGGATTCCGTGGAATCATCAGCGATCGCGAGGACAAAACCCTCTACCAGGTCAACGACGTCACCCTCAACAACCGCCTGTTGTACGGCTCCGCCGATGAACGCGATCTCCCTCTCATGGGCGACATCAATACCGTGAGCGTCGTCACCGGCCCCGCGTCGGCAACCCACGGCTCGGGCGCTTTGGCAGGCGTGGTCGATACGGAAACTTACAACGGTTTGACCTTCCAAGGCGCCGATGCAACCGTCCGCCAAGGCGGCGTGGATCAATATACCGCCACCGAATTCCGGTTTGGCCGTCAATTCAATCCGACCTCGGGACTGTTCATCTATTACGGCGTTGCCGAGGTGGAGGGCGCCGACACGCCCTATTACATCGGTAAATCCTATCCGGCGGCCAACGGTTTGCCCGCCAATGTCGCCGGACAACCCGCTGACATACCCAAGGCAAACCTGGGTCAGGCCGCCTTTAATGATCCCTGGCAAAAAGTGCACGTGGACTATATCGATGGTCCATTCGAAATCTGGACCCGTTACGTCGAGGACGGCACCGATACCGAGCCCCGGGAGGATATTTACACCCACAATAAGCCCGCGACCGAGACCCTGGAACAATGGGACGACGGCCGGCCGATCGCCACTCAGCAGTCCACGACAACCGCCCGCTTCAAGAAGGACATTTCCCCCGAATGGAATCTGGAGCTTTTGCAAAGCTTTGACGCCTGGCTGTCAAAGGATCAGCGTGAAGGCACGGCCGGAGATGTGCCCGTCCGCGATTCGTATGAGGACCAACTCTTCAGCCGCGCCATCGCCCGCTGGACCCCGAACGATGCTGAATCGCTGGCGATCGGCACGGAATATTCCCACATCTGGTTCCACGATCCGCCGCAATCCGATGCGCTCGACGTCGCCCCCGTCGTCACCACGCGCTACTGGGATACCGATACCATTTCGTTCCTGGGCGAAGAACAGTGGAAAATCAACCGGCAATGGACCGCGTTCGTCAGCCTGCGAACTGACAAGAACACGTTTTCCAATTGGCTCCTGTCGCCCCGCGGAACGCTGATCTACATGCCGACCAAGAAGGACACGTTCAAGGTGATGGTCGGACAAGCCGTTCGACGCGCCGATGACGAAGATCTCTGGGGAGAGTGGGCGCGCACCGGCGCCTTTGCCAAACCCGAAACGCTCACCACCTACGAGGTGTCCTATGACCGGAACGTGACGGATCAAGTGAAATTGGGCGCTAATGGATTCTACGAGAATTACAACGCCATCGGTTGGAGCCCCGCCGAGTTAAGTGACATCCCCCTCGGCAACTTCCAAATTGCCGGCGGTGAGCTGGTGTTGACCTACAGCAGCCGATCCACCCGAGTCACCCTGTCCGAGGGCGTTTCGACGCTGGTGCACGCCTCGGTCCCGCCCGGTTCGGCGGCCGCCAGCGAGGGCATCACCTCCTCCCCATACGGCTTCGGCAACGAACTGGCCGCCTGGGCGCCGTCGATCACCAAGCTGGCGATCGTTCAGGACATCGGAAAACAATGGACGGTCAGTACCTCGGTGGTCTACTATTCCGGGTTCCCCGGGGCCCAGGATTACGCCAATTACACCGCCACACTTGCCAGCCCTCCATCGGCAACGCCGCAAAGCGACCCTGGATACAAAACGCCGTACGGCCCAAACCTGTATCTGAACCTCGGCTTGGAGTACCGCCCCACGTCACAACTGACCATCCGGCTCGACGGTTACAATATCGTTGCACTGTTTGATCCGACCTTGTCAAAGCGCAACTACATCCTCCGCGAGTCTGAATTCAGCGTTCAACCGGCCTCCGTGGCGCTCATGCTTCGATATCAATTCTAATCCCCGCCGCGGTATTTCAATTTGGCCTGAGGCGAACGGGTTGGGAAATTCACCGAGTTCAAAAAGCTCACTTGGCGACGGAGTGCCTTTTATGCCTGGGGAGACGGACCCTCACAATGCGTTCTGCGAAGTTTAGCAGCCGCGCTTGCGCGGCGTTTCTGGTCTCGAAGAAATAGCTCGCGCGGAGGCGCGGAGGCGCGGAGAATGAAACTCCGCGCCTCCGCGCCTCCGCGCGAGACGTCTTCTCTGGATTCCAAATCGAATCGAGCCGGCCCACAAATGAGCGTTGCACTCCTGATCCCGGGCCAGGCGGGAATTGCATTCAATCGGCAACCCTCCGACAATGATTCCCAGCCGCACCATTCGGTGGAACCATGCTGCAATCGCGTTCATCCTCACTTAAGCCCTTCTTCACCCCGCAAGTCTGGGCCGTCCTCTCGCAACAAATGAAACTCTCAAAACGAGAGCTTCAAATGGTCAAAGCCGTGTTCGACGACAAGAGGGAAGACAGCATCGCGCGCGATTTGGGCTTATCGCCACATACCGTGCGCACCTATATGGAACGCCTGCACGGCAAGCTGGGGGTGAAAAGCCGTACCGCATTGATGACCGCAATTCTCGGCGAATTCCTGAAGGCAGTCATTCAACCCAATAGCCCGCTTTCACCAATCTGCGCCAAACGAGCACAAGGCGACTGTCCCTTCCAGCGCTGACATTCAACTGCGACTTGTTTCTGTCCTAACGGGACTGCTATTCTGTATTCTGATTTTTTGACCTGTTGCGCTTGGTAGAGCACATGGCGTGACGCCGCAGGATAGCAGGCACATTTCATGATCTCGCGTTTGGCGCTGCGATCGATTTGCAGCGATGAGCGGAACGGGGGAGCCATGAATCGCAAAACAATTCCGCTTATCGCCGCCGTTACGTTCGCCGCCGCGCCGCTGGCCAAGGGGCAGGCGTATATTGGATCGGTCCTGTATCCGCTGACGACGCCGAGCGGGTTCGTGAGCATTGGATTAGGAGATCCGGAATCTGGCGCCGTGTCCGCCAACCAAGCCATCGGCTTCGGGTACCTAAACAACCCCACGGAATCGAATGACTACCACTACCACGCCTTGTTATGGACGACCGCCGGCCCGGTAGACCTGAACCCGACCAACCTGAGCGGAATGGCCTATTCGCAGGCCAATGGTGCCAACGGTACGCAACAGGTGGGCGAGGGCTGGGGGCATAACGTGAACCCGTTCGAAAATGGCCACGCTCTGTTGTGGACCGGCACGGCCGCTAGTGTACCTCGTCAGCCAGTGACAGACTTATGAAGCGATTCTCGCGCGATCTTCACTTTTTCGAGGATATCGGTCGCCTTGGCGGTCCAGACGAACGGCTTGGGCGATTCGTTG
>JBEKKC010000034.1:0-30286 GCA_050010915.1 Tepidisphaeraceae bacterium
CCAATGCAATGGAACCAAAATGGTTATCAGACAGGCTGGCACAATCCCTACAACCCGCACACGCTGCCAATTGTGATAGCGTCCATGGGTGACATTTCTGACGTTTATGATGGCCGTTTTCTGTGTCTCAAAATCAAGGACGAAGCGATTTCAGACTGACCATTTCTCCTCCCCTGTCCCCACCCGAACTCCGGAGTCTTTACCCCGTTGACGCGCTGACAACTGACAGAACCCCCCATGGCGATATTTTCCGTGGGGGTTTTGTCAGCACGTTTTTTGTGTTCTGCCCCAAAGTGCCAGTTACGCGCTATAATTCCTCAAGGGAATCCCCGTATGGTCAATGCACCAAAGCCAACAGCCCGTCAACATGCGGAGTTTCCCGGTTGGCGTCTCCCACCTCATTCGGCTGTTTTGGTTGCCCCAGGATCGGCGTGAAAGGTTCCTGCTGAAAACCATCCAGGAGAAATGGAGTTGCCGGCGTCTGGGCGCGGCCATTCAACAGGCGAAACGGAAGCCGCGGCGGCATTCAGGCCGGCCGCCCAGCGTGAGAGATGCGGCGGAGGGACTTCAAAAACTTCGCACCCTGTGCGAGCAATGGCGGCGACTGTACCGGGTAGTTCGCGGAACCGGCGGCGGGGAGGATGAGGGCGCCACCGGCGTTTTGTTGCCGCCCAAGCTTGAAGATCCGATGCGGCGGTGCGATTCGGCAATCGAAGAGTTCTATGAATCGCTGCGGCGCTATCGGAAGACGTAGGCGACTGGATCGCCGGGAGCGGCGATGGTTCTGACACTCGACGGCGCCGGCGCCGTTTCGGGCGACTCTGATGGATGGCCCCGGCCGCCGGTTCAGCCATTCCAGCGGCGCAGGCGCAGATTCGGCGACCCCACGGCCAAGGTTGGGTCCGGTGCCGTAAGCGGCCACGTAAACGTGTGGTCCATTTCCAACGGATCGAGCACCAGCAACTGGACCACCAATGCCGCCGGCACCACCGCCACCGGCTTGATTCCGGGCGCCGGAACGACCGTCTACTTCTCCGCCACCGGCGCCGGCAGTCAGGGCTCCATGGTCTTGGGCGATCCGATGCGCCGGCATGGTCGTTACCGATATCTCCCCCTTCGACTTGGCCAACGGCGGCAATACGCTTACCTTGGGCAGCGGTGGCCTCACCGCCAACTCCGGCACCAACGTCGAAATCGACACGCCCGTGGCCCTTGGTAGCAGCCAGACCGGGCCAACAATTCGGGCAACGCCCTGGTCATTACCGGCGACGTCACCAATTCCGGCGCCAGCCAGACCCTCACCGTCCACGGCGCCTCCCCGCTTCTGCTATTCGGTAAATTATACCTGTCCGAAAACCCGGCAACCGGCCGCACCCTGACCATCAAAGACAACGGCACGACTACCGTCAGCGGCGCCATTGCCGACTACAACGGCAGCAGCACCGCCGGCAACCTGGTCTACGGCGGCACTGGTATGACCCCTCCAAGACGGTCGGAACAACGAGAAGGATGTATCCCTCGGATCAGATCGCGGAAACGGCCGTTTCCAAGTTCAAACACCTGGGGCACCAAGCACGCAAACGGAAGGCGCGGAGGACGGCTGGATGCTTGGGGATGAAAGTAAGGATGCAGGCGATCCGCCAGATCCCCCTTCCGCGCCGGGTTCGAATGGCGGATTTGGCGGGTTTGGCGGGTTTACGCGCAGTATACCTGGGGTAAAGAGAAGGAACCGCTGCGGGCGACCTCGGAAGATGCGCCGCACCGTCAGTTCGTCGCGATCGTCGGGTCGAACGATCATTTCTTTTTCGGCGAGCCGACGACGAAGGGTATATGGCTGAATGCACAGGGCATTACCTGTCGTGCCGGCAACCACTTGCGCGACGCGGTAGGACGCGTCGGGGTCAAGGTATACGCTGTTGCCGTCAACGAAGCCGACGCATTCGCCGCGAGGCTGCCAGTCTGCATTCGCTTCATTGACCGTCCAGCCCCAGGTTTTCGCCAGCGGCGGTTGATTTCCATCTGGGCCGACGAGATGCGCCCGCCCAGTGTTTATCGCACTGGTGATCAGTTCGATGAATCGAGTTGCTGGTTCGCAGTCGAGCTGGTGGGCGGATTGCCGATTGGCGGCTTGGCCCAGAGCATCCCATGCTCGCTGCCAGATCGCGTCGGACTTCTTTTTCGAAATCGCGCCGATCCCCCGCGCATACCGCAAAAAATATCGAACGCCAATGGCCAGATTCGCCACGATTTCCGGTGTTCGTCGGTGCTCACTTGCCTTCACCGCCTGGGCGCGAAGTTCCTCGATCTCGATCCGGAGATCCCGGCGGACCTTGTCGTAGCTGCCGGCCAGCCACCGAATGAATCCGGACATGGCGATCGCATAGAGTCCCGCCCGTGCGTCCGACTGACATGCGAGGAGGCGATTCGGATCGATATCCCCTCGTGAGATTTCCACCACGAACATCCGGGACCGAAGGCTCTGACCGCGAGGTGTCTCTTCCCCTGTCGACACCATCAGTCCACGTGGCGGCTTGACGGGGCGAAGGCTTCCATCTGGGCGCATGCGTCCGCGACCTGATCTGTTTCCCTGCGCGCGTATAACGCGATCGGCTCGTTGATGGAACTTCGCAACTTCGTACTGGCTGCCCGTCGGCGCAAAGTCATCGACAACGGTGATGGCATCCTTCGCGGCGAAAAGCAGCCCCTCCAGCGCGTTGTCGGTGGAATGCCAGCCTGCTGGTAGGTGCCGGGCATCGAACCCAGCCCCCCAATGTTGCTGTAACAGCGCGGCGACTTCAGACTTGAACACGCCCGTCGGGCCGGACATATGAATCGCCATGTCGCACTCCCCCAGCACAGCACGCCAGATCGCGCCATACATTGGGAACATGATTTCCGGAGGTCCCAGCTCCAGAAAACCGAGGCTTGCGCGGATGGCGCCGACAAGTTCGTCTTGTGCGGGAGGCGGCGGCAGCACAAATCGCGAGATCGCATCGGGCAGTTCGACGGCAACGCCAGCTATGACGCCTGCAGCTCCAATGGCACCACCGGCATGCAAATACACCCATTCATCGTTTACCGGTCTCCAGCCGGTGTGCGTGTATAGCCGGCGCTCTGGTATTGGTTGAGGGGAAACCAGTTGAATTGCAGCGCGAGCCCGATCACGAAGGCCGTAGCCAGGATAAACCACGGCGGTGGCTCCGAGTTTCGCCGCAGGCCACATCATCAAACCGTATTCATCAGCCGGCACGGTGAAGGTGTGCCGCCGCCCGGCAATGCCGGCTTGAATTTCGAAGGCTCGGACGATTTCACTTGAGCCGTCGTCCCGCACAACGTCCGCGGTAATCGTCGCAGTGAAACTTGTAAGCTGCTCCACCAATATTTTCTTTTCGATCTGCCGCACCCATGCGAGGCCATCCGAGGTAGAAACGTAGGGACACAGATCCGGCGCACTCGATCCGGCGTTTTCGGCGTACCCGAGAACAGAATTTACGATCGCTGTGACCTCTGCTTCCGGCAGCGGTGGAACGCACCGGGCCGCGTTTTCCGCGGGAAGGGCAGCCCGGATCGCTTCCACAGTCATTCCGCGCTTCACCATCGTTCCTGCGAGGCTCGTGAGTGTGGAATTCCTTTTCCCTTCTGGAATAGGGGTATGAGGATGACCGTTGTGATTGGCGGTCGATGTCGCAGGCTTCGCCGGCCGAGGCGGTATTGCGGCCCGCATTACCTCAATCGCATAACGAAGCTTAGGATCGCACGAGACCAGCTCGCACGGCGCCGGTGGATCTTTCAAATTCATGAATCCGGGCAATCGCATGAGCCGCGCAGGATCATGCAGCGGGTCGGAGCCGAGCAGCGCAGCCAGATCACGTTGTAAAGCACTCCATTCCTTCAGGTCTTCCATGGCCGCCGTGAGCCGCCAGTAGGAATGAGCACCGTGACCGCTGGCAACAATGACGGTGGGATCGGGCAAGCCAGCCGCCTTGATGCGCCGCCGGGCGTCATCGACTGAGGTTTTGTCGAAGTCAGCAAATACGCAACGAGCTTGGCCCACGTCAGTATTTTTTCGGCCTTTGCGACGACGTGGATTCGCGCCCACGTGAATATTTTTCCCGTTCTCGTTGGAGGCCTCCAGAGGCTCGACTATCGAAGGCAAATCCTCCGCAGGATGCCAAGTAGACTGACCGCTGGGTAGGTGGCGAATCTCGATGAGATCGTGCGGATCCCAGAGCGCAATACTGAATCGTCGCACGGTTTCTTGTGTTGCCGAAACGTCGGCGGTCGAATATGATCTTGACATCCGCGTTCACTCCGGTATTGGTGGAAACCTCGAACGTGGCCTGCCGGCGGAAATGACAGTTTCCGCCGGTTTTTTTTATATACCCTGCTCCTTCAGTCTTTTTTGCGCCGCCGCGATTTCATGTTGCCGGCGGAGTGGCGTACGCGTTATGGCTCTATCTGGACCGGGCGCGGTGTCGGCCAACGCCTCGAAAAAATCGCGGAGCCACGTTTCCTGGGTGCAGAGCGTCCCCCCGACACGCACAGTTCTCAATTTATGTCCACGGACCCCCCTCATCGCCCAGCGCCAGGCCGTGCTGACATGGAGCTTCGCACCGCCTCTCCGGGATGGGAGCCATGAGACGTCGGGAACGTCATGAAGCCGAATAAGTGGATCCGCAGTTGGCAAGCACTCGCCAGCGGCGGCGTGTGTTGGTGTGTCCATGCCGCCGGGATTTCGCAGAAAAAATGCGGAACGTCGACCGGAACAATCGCGATATATGAAATCGACCGGTTTTTTCGGACGAATCTGAGCCTCAACGACGCCTAGCGGAACGTCTTCCGGAACGCCTCTTTTTCGAGGTCGGGAGTGGCATCACGTCATTACCGCCGCATTTTGGGCATTCTGGGGCCACCAGGTCGGACTCAAATATGCTTTCTACACACTTTTTGCACTTCCATTGTCTCATTGGAGTTGGGGTGCGCGATCGAAGCGAAGTTTGGCTATTTTGTTTTGTCTCCCCGTTTCCGCGTCGCGGACGTGCTCTACGTTCGGCAAGCCACTTTTCTATCGATGATTTTTCGAGCAGCAGGAAGCGGCCTACACGTTTCGATCGGATCAGGTCTTTGGTTACTGCTTCGCTCAGCCGGCTTTGCGACACGTGATACAGCTTTGCGGCTTGAGACAGCTTGATCCCAACCTCCAGTTGGTCCGAGGATCTTGCGGCAACGGACTCCTGGGCCGTCGTGGCGTGGCTTAAGTGCCTCTTTATTATCAGTAGGTGATTCGCAAATTTTGGAATCTTTGCGACCAGGTCGCTGACGAAGAGCCCAGGTCTTGAAGTGAGTGATTGGCGTGCCCGCTCCAATACTTCGTCGCGGCGTCCGAAGATTGCGGCAAGGTCGGCCACAGCGCATTGCGCCTCGCCGCAATAAGCCGTTTGATACGCGCGATCGGACAGAACGTAAAATTGCCGGAGATCACGTTCGAGCGACAGAATGAGTTCATTGAACTCCTGCCACCGATTCGAACCGGCGCCAAACGGAGCAAGTGATTGGATCGGTGCAGGCCCGGTGAGGCTGCGAAGGCGTCGCAAGAGTTCGTCGGAGTGCTCGTAGAAGTGTTTTAACGGCCCGATATCTTGTTTTTCATTCGCAGTGCGCATTGGATATTATGCCATTTTCCTACTTGTATTGCCAAACCGTTCGAATCCAACAGGATACAAAACCGTGGCCACAACCGGGACGGCGTAGAATTAGGGACACCAAACCCGGGCAGCTTATCCGATGGTCGCCGCGATCTTCTGGGCAATTTCTTTGTTTTTTTCCGCGTAAATTTGCGTGGCAGCAAGGGAACGGTGGCCCAAAATCGCTTGCGCGGCTTCAAGCCCAAACTCCGCGCGTACTTGGGTTCCGCAATTGTGCCGGAGTTGGTGCGGATGCCAGGTGGGAATAATCCGCTCGTCATTCCCAACAACAACACCACCCTTGGCCCAGCGATCAGCCCGCACGCAGGCATACGCAATCGAACGGCGATAAGAGCTTACATCGTAAAAGTCACCAGGCTGTTTCCTGGGTCGTCGCACGCGATTCGTTCCGGGGAGATTGCCATATTCCAAAGGCGTCTTGCGGGCATCGCTGCGCCGTTGACGAATCTCGGCAAGGGATTCTGCTGGTGAAAACACATACGCCTTTGGATCTAACCTCATTAAAAACGGCCTCAGTATTTGTTGTGCCCGAGGGCCAATGTAGATAATTCGGTTTTGGCCTCGGTAGGCGTTTTTATGCGTTGCCGGGCGGTATTCCCAAGTTGGGCCAGTGCGATCAATTTCGCCAATTTTCATCGAGCAGATTTCGCCGGGACGCGCGCCCGTGAGCGACTGAAGCTTGACCATTGCGGCCACCGTACTCGAAAGGAAGGGGATCGTGGCTTCAACAATCTCCTCGGCAACCGGTGCGACGGGAATAGATTCCCGTGCCGCAGACTTGCCCGCGCGAAGTCCGTTAAGCGATAGCAATCCTTGATAGGTTTCCCCGGGAATCAGTTGTTTAGATGCGCCCCACCGGAACACCGCCTTGATCTTTTGCACCTGCTGGTTGACATAAACACGCGACCAACCTTTGGTAATCATCGCATTTCGAATGTTTTCCAATGCCACGGGGCCGAAGTTTGCGGCTAGCGTGCAGGCGTAGAGCTGGACCAAGAGCTTGATACCAGCGCGGAAATGACCAAGGTGTTTGGTCGGCCGGCCATCGGGCTGAACATAGTAGGTGCGGGCGAAATTCAAAAATCTGTCACACAATTCGACAACCGCAAGATCGGGCATTTTAGATCCGGGCAAACGCCGGCCGGCCGCTAACCACTCCCCTACCACACGGTCGTATTCGTCCAAGGATGCCTGTGTACGCCAAGGACCCAGGTAAAAGTCCCGGCCTTCGAGGGTGACTAGGGCTTGACCGCTTGCCCGATGCT
Source organism: Tepidisphaeraceae bacterium (assembly GCA_050010915.1). Classification (GTDB taxonomy): domain Bacteria; phylum Planctomycetota; class Phycisphaerae; order Tepidisphaerales; family Tepidisphaeraceae; genus PALSA-1353. Next base: position 6,971 of record JBEKKC010000034.1, read on the forward strand.
TGCGGTAAGAAGGATTTGAGCGAACAAGACGCGGCATGGCGGAACCTCCAAAAAGAGGGATCAAAACGGTATATACCGTTTTGCCCAATGGGTTCTGTGCCGCGCTGCCGGACACCGGCAGGTACGCATATCAAACGTTCGGCAGGATTTACAAAAAAGCCGAAGAAGGGATTTGAACCCTTAACCCCCGCTTTACGAAAGCGGTGCTCTGCCGTTGAGCTACTTCGGCCCAATCTGAGATGGCAGGATATACGACGCGGATACGGCGTATCAAGCGCGGCGCGTCAGGGCGAGGATCGGGAATCGATCGGGATCATTCGGCAGGCGTCGCCGGCCGTGGTGGAGATCAGCAGTTGCCGGCGCCAGCCGGGCAATAAATCCGGGCCTTGGATTTCCCGGTGGGGGCCGATGAGCCAAAGACGTCGGCTGGATTGGAGTTGTCGGAGGATGGCGGGGTCGGCCGGCGTGGTGAGGATGAGCCAGGGGTGATGCGACGCGGGAGCGCAATACTTCAGGCCCATGTACCACGTTCCGGGCGAAACCCAGGGATCGGGGTTGGTGAAGACAAACAGGTCGTCGGGGGCGGCGTTGGCGTCGAGGTCGTGGGCGAGTTTGCGCCAATCCTCCAGCGGTGCGACGCCCGTGTCGACGCGGCTGAGGACGGCGACGGCGGTCGCGGCGATAAATGCGATGGCCAGGACGTCGCGCAAGACTTTGCGCCGGGGCCAATCGAACGCCGCGATGACGGCATAAATCGCCGGACTGGCCAGGATGGTGTAGCGCGGATATCCGACCAGGGTGGTTTGATGGGCCAGATCGAGGACGGCCACGAAGCCGATGATGCCGATTGTCCAGAGCGACCAGAGCAGCAGATCGCGGCGATGGCCAAGGCGCAGAATCGGCAATGCCACGGTCAGGAGGAAAACCGCCAGGACGAGATTGGGCGCGCGGCGGGCGAGGGATTCACCGCCGCTTTCGCCGAGCAGAAATTCGATCGGCAAGCCGACGATGCGAAAGAGCGTCAATTTGGCGTGATCGGCGACGCGGTATTCCTGGAGAAACGTCGGGGCGAGCGAGGGGAGCGTATGGGTTTGCGTGATGAACAAGGGAATCCAGGCGGCGAGAGTGAGGATGGCTCCGGCGGCGAGCGCGGCGAGAGTTTGCCGGCGCGCACGGGAGGGGAGGCGAATCGCGGCATAGGCGGCCAGGGCCGGCAGCGCCCCGGCGGCGAGGTAATGGGTCAGCGCGGCGGCGGCAAAGCAAATCGCCAGCCCCGCCAGGCGCGCGGCGGTGACGCCTTGCAATTCAATCCGTAAGAGAAAGTCGACGGCGCACAATCCGAGGAGAATCAGCAGCGTGTAGCCGCGCGCATCCTGTGCGAAGTCGATCTGCGCGACGGCCAGGGCCATCAGGACTGCGGCAAGCGGTGCGATCCTGGGTCCGTGGAGAAATCGGCAGACGTCAAAAAAGACGAAAATGGCCGCCAGGGAAAATATCGCCGAAAGCGATCGCGTGGCCGCCGCCCCGGTGCCGAAAAGATCGATCCACCCTCGCAGCACGACGAAATACAAGGGCGGATGCGTCACGCCGCCGAGATGCGTGCAGATGCTCCACCACGGCGCGGCCCCGGCCAGGCCGGTCAGGTCCGGCTGATCGGTGCGAATCACGTTGGGTGGCAGTTGATCGTGAATGGACCCGCGGCCCATGGCCATCTCGACGGACCAGATCTCGTCTTTCCACAGGCTGGGGCCGCCGATTTGATAAAAACGCAAGAGCGCCGCGGCCGCCAGGATAACGCCGAGGATCGCCCAATGTCTTCGGGAAATCTGCGCGGGATTCGCGGGAGCATCGCTCATCAATTCGGTTCCATGCGGCAAAATGCGCCGGCGGTGGTTATTTCCAGTCCAACCGGGTGCCAGCCTGGCAACACCCGCGGGCCGTCGGCGGCGGGAAATTTCCCTATGACCCAAACGGAATTTCTTGTTCGGAGCTGATGAAGGAGACCGGCGTCGGCCGGCCGGTTGAGGACGAGCCAGGGGCGGCGTGATTGGGGGAAATAGTAATTCAAGGCCATGTACCAGGTTCCCGGCGAAATCCAGGGATCGTTTCCACAGAAAACTAAGAGATCATCGGACGCTGCGGCGCGATTCAGGTCCTCGGAGAGTTGCCGCCAGTCGTCCTTGGAGTCGACGCCGCCGGACGGGCGTTGGCCACCAAGGACGGCAAGGAGAACGATTATCAGAAGCGGCACAGCATCGGCGAGGACGGGACGTCTCGGCCAATTGATGGCGGCGAGAATCGCATAGACAGCGGGACCGCCGAGAATGGCGTAGCGCAGGTAAACAAGCAAAATCGATCCTCGGACCAGATCGGTAACCGCGGCCAATCCGATGGTTCCCAGCATCCAAAGCAGCCAAAGAAGCGACAGCCGATTGCGAAAGCTTCCCACCAGCGGAAGACCGTATGCCAGGATGGCGACAACGACGGGAACGGTGGAGGGCATATCCGCGGCGAGCGAATCGCCGAAGAGGAATCTGGTCGGAACACCGATGAGGCGAAAGAGCGTGGATCGGACGTGGTGATCGGCTGGTTCGGAAAGATATTGGGGATGAACGGAGGGAAGGGAAGCAATCTGCCGGGGGAGCCGGTATCCCCAGACGGCCAAGACCAGAACTCCGGCGGCGGCCAATGCGCCGACCGCCGCCCATCGGGCGCGGCCCCGCAAGTGAATCAGCGCGTAAGCGCCAAGGGCGACCATCGCGCCGACGGCCAGATAATGGGTCAAGATCGCCGCCGAGCAAAGCACCAGCAGGCCGACCATCCTTGCCGGTTTGATCCCGAACAATTCGATTCGAACCAGCAGGTCGGCGGCGCCGAGACTGAGCAGGATCAACATCGGATAACTCCTAGCCTCCTGCGCGAAATCAAGTTGGCCGATGGCCAGCGCCATGACGGCGGCGGCCAGAAGCGCGATCCTTGGCGGGCCGAGGAGCCGGCAAAGATCAAAGAGCACGGCAATCGCGGCAATGGAAAGGATTGCCGACAACGAGCGGATGGCCAGGGGGCTGGTTCCAAACAGATCCATCCACCAGCGAAGCGCGACGAGGTAAAGCGGAGGATGCGGGTAGCCGTTGAGGTGAGTCCAGATTTTCGGCCAGGCCGGGGCGGTGGAAATATCCGTCAGATTCAGTGGAGCGGTTTGAATGACGCCGGTGGGGAGATGATCGTGGAGCGAGCCTCGGCCGACGGACATCTCGATGGACCAAAGTTCGTCCATCCACAGGCTGGGTCCGGCGATATGATAAAAGCGAAGGCAACCTGCGATGAGAAGAATGGCGGCAAGGATGGCCAACTTGGCGCGGGAGGGTGAGCGGACGATGGAAGGTTGAGTCATCACCAATCCGGCGTGTTTCGGGGACCCATGATACAAGGGTCGGGGATCAACGGACAGAATCCGGCCGGGCGGTATTTCGCATGAGACAGACGCCGCCGGCCGTGGTATGCCAAACCACGTCGGGTTGCCAGCGAGGAAAAAGAGCGGCGCCGTAAATCTCCGGCGCTGGACCGATAAGCCAGAACGTCCGGCGTGTCGCAAGCTGACCGAGCAGATTCGAATCGGGCGCATGGTGAAGCGTGACCCAGGGATGGGCTGAATCGGGGGAATAATACTTGTATCCCATGTACCAGACGCCGGGAGAGACCCAGCCGCTGTCGTTATAGAAGATCAACAATTCATGCCGGTCCGCGTAAGTATCAACGATCTGGGAAAGACGCTGAAAATCCTGTTTGGCCGGAACGCCGCGTTGCGCCCGGAATCCGGCCGTAAGGGCCAACGATGCGAGGACGGCGAGCGGGAACAAATCAGCGAAGTATTTGAATCTCGGCCAATGGACGCTGGCGAGGATCGCATAGAGCGCGGGGCTGGCCAGCACGGTGTAACGGGCGTACTGCAAGAAGAGGGAATGATGCGTCAAATCCAACGCGGCAACAAACAGAACGATCCCTACACTCCACAAGACCCACAAAAGCAGAACGGGCCGGTGGCGCAGGCGAAGCATCAACACGACGGCAACGCCCGAGGCGACGACATGAGCGACCAGGGGCAGACGCTCCGCGAAAACCTCGCCAAAGCAGTATTTCAGCGGCAATTCGGCGATGCAAAGCAACACATGGGATGCATGGTTGGGGCTTGAATCGCGAAGATAGCTGGGATCGAAATTGGGAAGCGTGCGCATTTGGCGATAACACTGGTATCCCCAGGCGGCGACGGAAATGGCGGCGGCGGCGAAAAAAGCGGCGAGCGTCCGGCGGCGGTCGCGGCGGCAAAGCCGAATCACCGCGTAAACCCCCATGGCAGAAAATGCGCCGGCGGCAAAATAGTGGGTGAGGAGCATCGAGGCCAGCAGGAAAGCAAGGAAGATCAGTCGTCGGAGCGTCGCCCCGGAAACAGCGATCCGCACCAGCACATCGCAGCAACTCATGCCCAGAAGAATCAGAAGCGGATAGCTGCGCACTTCCTGGGCGATATCGAGCTGGCCGATGGCCAGCGCCATCAGGCACACCGCGAGCAAGCCGACTCGCGGGCCATGCAGAAGCCTGCATACGTCGAAGAAGACCGCGATGCCCGCGAGGGACAGAATTGCCGAGAGGCAGCGCGTGGCGGCGGGGCCGGCGCCGAAAAGATCCATCCACCATCGAAGGAGCAGGAAATAAAGCGGGGGATGCGTCGTGATTTGAACGCGGTTCCAGATGTCCCACCACGGCGCGGCGGCGGCGAGATTTAAGGGATCGGGCTGATCGGTTCGGATGACGGAATCGGGGAACAAATCGTGCGCGGAGCGATGGCCCATCGCAAGTTCGATGGAAACCATTTCGTCCATCCAGAGGCTGGGATTTCCGATTCGATTAAAGCGGAGGAAAACCCCGACGATAAGGACGCAGATCAGGACAATTATCTGAACGCGATTCGGGCGAGAGCGATGCAGGGCGGAAGCAGCGATGGGCGGCGGCTCGGTCATCGACGGCGACGCCGAAGCGCCGCGAGATCAGATGATACCCCGCCCCGCCGAACGCACAACCGCGACCCCTCAGGCGGTCAACCGATGGATGCCGCGATCGTGCAAGTGGCCCGTGAGCATGCGAACGAGTTGCCTGGCGGCATCTCGCCAGTCGGCCTGGCGGGAACGGAAAGCGATCACCCCGTTGCCATCGGCCACGTGGGCGCGGACTTCCACCAGCCGACCGACCCGATGCATGGTGATGGAAATCGCCAGATTGCCCAATCGCTCGCCAAAACGCATGGCCCGTTTGAGCCAAGACATTAACTGGCGACGATTTGATGGTTTGAGAAGCACATTTCCGGAGTCGAGCTTAAGCATTGTGCAACCTCGCTGTAAAACCGCAGAAGTTGGCGCCCGCATATAGATACGAGCAATAATCGTGCCGGAAGCTACAATCCCGGCGAAATGACCAGCTATCGAAAACTCTCCGATAAACACCTCCTGGCAGATTGTAGGCTTGAGACATTCCGCGGTCCTGGGCCAGGCGGCCAAAAACGCAATAAAACCAGTTCGGCGGTGCGGCTGACTCATCGGCCGACCGGGTTGTCGGCCCTGGCGGGCGAATCGCGCTCGCAACACCGCAACCGTCAGGCGGCGTTGGATCGACTGCGACGTAAAATCGCGCTGCGGGTGCGGGAGCCGATCAATCTGTCATCCCTGCCCGATCCCGCCATTCTGGTAGTGTCAGCCCGGTCCGCCGATTATCCCGCGGCGATGGGCAAGGCGCTTGACGCGCTGGAATATGCCGGGTGGAGCGTCTCGGACGGGGCGAAGCTTTTGGGCGTTTCGACGGGCCGGTTGATCGGCTTTCTGCGGACCGATGCACAACTTTGGATGGAAGTGAATCAGCGGCGGCAGGAGGCCGGGCTGCGGGGACTGAACGCATGACCGATTCATCGGGCGGGGATTCACTGGCGCGGCTCACCGGGCAGATCGTTCGATGCCGGCGCTGCCCGCGGTTGCGGGAATACTGCCGCCTGATCGGACGGGAAAAGCGCCGGGCGTTTGCCGATTGGGATTATTGGGCCAAGCCGGTTGCGGGCTTCGGCGATCCGGATGCCGGGATATGGATTGTCGGCCTGGCGCCCGGGGCGCATGGAGCGAATCGCACGGGGCGGGTTTTCACCGGCGACCGCAGCGGGGATTTTCTTTTCGCGGCGCTTCATCGCGCGGGCCTGGCCAATCAGCCGCAGTCGGTTCATCGCGACGATGGACTGGCGCTTCGCGGCGTGTACATCAGCGCGGCGGTGCGATGCGCCCCGCCGGGGAACAAACCGCTGCCCGATGAGATCGCCAACTGCCGCGAATATCTCGACCGGGAATGGATGGCGTTGAAGCGCGTCCGCGTCATGCTGGCGCTGGGAAAGATCGGCTGGGATGCGATCGTCGCCCTGGCGCAGCGCCACGGCTGCGATTTCCCCGCCGGCAAACAACCCTTCGCCCATGGCGCGGAGTTACCGCTGGCGCAAAATCGCTGGCTAATCGGGTCGTATCACGTCAGCCAGCAGAACACGTTTACCGGAAAGCTGACGGCGGAAATGTTTGACGGCGTGCTCGAGCGCGCCGCAAGGCCACGCGACTAAACGGGGAACTGGAGCCATCCACTCTGGTTTCCAGTTATACTTCCCCCATGCTCCATTTTCATCGTAGGATGCGGGGACACGGCCCGTTGGCAGGCGCGGAAACCTGGCAAGGTTCCTGGCGTCAAAGGGGTGGTAGAATCGTCTGAGGAGACCGCATGAAGCTGCGTTGGGCGACGGCGCCGCGTTTGGGCTGGGTGGGTATGTTGGCGATCGCGCTGGCGCGCGCCGCCGTGGCCGACTCGCGCGCCCCCGCGGGTGATGTGCCTTCGACACAAGCCGCGACAACGCAAGCCGCCCAACTCCCCACCTCGCGTCCAACCGCCGAAGTCCTGGCCCTGGTGAACGATCTGACCAGCGATGAATACGCCGTCCGGGAAAGCGCCCAGCAGAAGATCGAGAAAATGGGCGATGCGGTCGTCCCGCAACTGCGGCAAATGCTCGACGGCCCGTTGCCCGATGAAGCCCGCGCGCGGATTCGCGCGGCTATCGGGCGCATCGACGAAGCCAGGGAATTCGGGCCATCGGTCATCACCCTCCAATGTCACGATGCGCCCCTGCGGAACGTCCTGGAGGATTTCGCCAAACAGGCGGATGCGGACCTGGGCGTTCATCGGCGGGAGATTCAGGATTATCTCCAGTCCCGCAAAATAACGCTCAACCTCAACCATGCGGATTTCTGGACGGCTCTCCAGGCGATCGAATCCGCCAGTGGATTGCATTCCCGACCCGATAACGACGGTCGTCTGATTCTGGACAACATGGAAGGTTTCTTCGGACAGATGGGCGATCGTTCCCTGGCCCTCGTGGCCGGTCCCTGCCTCATCGTCCCCCAGAGCATGAACTATTCCATGCAGTTCGGCCAACGGCCCGTGCTGTTCATCCAGCTCTGGGCGGGCATCGAGCCCAAGCTTCACGCCGTCGGTTCGATCCAATCCACTTGGCTTCGGGAATGTGTCGACGACAAGGGACATTCGCTCATGGTACCGGCATTTCCGGGCGGCTACAGTTACGGCCCGAATCAGTGGTGGATTCCCCTCACCGCCAACTTGCGCGTCGTTCCGGGAATGGGTACCAAGATCGCCCGCCTCAAGGGCGAGTTGGATTTCGCTGTCCAGTTGAAGTCGGAGCCGATTGAAGTGGACAATCTTCTTTCGGCGCAAAACGTCACCCGATCCGCCGCCGGTGGCGCGATCACCGTCGAACGATGCTCTGCGGAAAATGGACAGTACCGGTTGCATCTGCTCATTTCAGCCGCGCCGACCTCTCCGATCATGGCGTCAATTGCCAACCCTTACGCGTCCCTTCGAGTCCTTGATGCCAAGGACCAAACCTTGCAGCTGGCGGGCACCTCTCGGAGCAACGACAGCGACGGCCGGATAACTCTGGTCCTGATGTACGTCGCCAACGCCGGGGGAGTTGGGCCTCCCAAACGCTTGAAATGGGAGGTCACCACGGAAGCCAGGCAAATGACGGTGCCGTTTGAGTTTCATAACCTCCCCTTGCTTCCCACCCCGGATGAGGGGGGGCAATAGATCCCACCGATGCGAACATGGATTCTCATCATCCTGTCGGCGGCGCTGGTGGCTGGGGTGGCGAGCGCTCTGGCCCAGACCACCCAACCCGGGGCCACCCAGCCTTCGGATGAGGTCGCCCTGCTGATCGCCCAGTTGGACGACCCGAATTTCAGCGTTCGGGAGCTGGCGGAGAAAAGACTCTCCGACATGGGACCGTCGATCGAGCCGCAACTGCGCGACGCCCAGCGCGCCAATCTTTCGGACGAGGCCCGAGCCCGGATCGACGTTCTGCTGGCGCGGTTTCAGGACGCCATGGCCTTACACGCCACGGTGACGATGCACTACACCAAGGCTCCGTTGATGAAGGTTCTGGCCGATTTCGCCCGGCAGGCCGGGGGAAACCTGGGGATCGACGATCCTTCCGTCGCCAAATTCGCCGAGGGCCGCGTCGCCACCATCGATCTCGACAACGCTGATTTCTGGCAGGCGATGCGCGCCGTCAAGGACGCCAGCGGGCTTTCCCCCTGGGTCGGGCAATCCGGACTCACGCTCGCCCCCGCCGCGGGCCGCGTCATCATGCAGGTCGATCTTTCCAACAAGTATGCACGTTCCAGCGGCGGCCTCCTGTTCGTTCCCACCGGCGGCCGGGAAGAGCGAGACATTAACTACCTGACAGGTGTAACCTCCGGTGGGATGTGGCTCACGCTCAACGTGATCCCCGAGCCCAAGCTGCACGTGATCGGCACGAGCATGGTCGACTGGCTCAAGGATTGCGTCGACGATAAGGGCCATTCGCTCATGCCGACCGAGCCCAATCGCCGATTTTTCCCCGGACTCATGATGCAGCGAGGCGTGCGCCAGCCGTTGTGGGCCCTTCAGACCAGCCTCCGCGAAGTCCCCGGCATGGGAAGCAAAATTGCCCGCCTCCGCGGCGAGATCGATCTCTCCGCGCAAACCCGCAGCCAAGTCCTCGAAATTGAAGACGTCACCCAAGCACACGGCGCCACCACGAACGACGGCCCGGCATCGTTCACCGTCATGGGTTGTTCGAAAACCAATATGAATTGTCAATTGACCGTGATGATCCGCGGCATCACCATGAGCGACCCCCAGTTTCTGGATTTCGTCAACTCCGTCGAGTTGGTCGATGACAAGGGCCAGGCCATTATTCGCCAGAACTATATTCCCAGGCCTTCGCCCGTGGGCGTGAACCTCGTCCTCATCTTTCAGCCGATGCAAAACACGCCCGTCAAACTCCGATGGGAAAGGACCCTCGAACGGAAAAAGCTCACGATCCCGTTTGAACTGGACGATTTGCCCTTGCCCGAGGTCCGCTAACGGCCCCGCTCGCACCAATTGCGCCACATCTGCCGGTAGGCCGCTTCGAAATTGCGTGCGAAACGCGGGGCGTCCATCAGGGGCGATGCCTGCATCCGCGCTCGCAGGGTCCGGCGCAATTCTGCCAGCCGCGGCAAATCCCCGGCCAGCGCGGCAGCGATCCGTACATATTGTTCCGGCGTCCGGGCGACGAGTTCCGGCACGCCGACGTTGGCCAAAATGCTCGCGCCGCCGCGTCCCACGGCCGTCGGGCCGGCTAGACTCACGACCGGCACCCCCATCCAAAGGGCATCGCACGTTGTGATTCCTCCACCCCAGGGAAAAGGATCCAGAGCAATGTCGATCCGGCCGTAGGTTTGCACGTATTCCAGCCACGGCTGCCAATTCGGGAACTCCAGGCGGTCCGGCGAAATGCCTTTGCCGGCAAATCGCTCTCGCATCGCATCCAGGCGCGTTCCCGGACGGCAATGAACGAACAGCCGCGAGCGCGGCACCGCTTGCAGAATCTCCGCCCACAAATCCAGCGCGGGCGGCGAAACCTTGACGATATTGTTCAGGCAGCCGAAGGTGACGTACCCCGCCGCCACGGCGGGCGGAGGCGACGGATCGGGAGTCGGGCCGGCGACGCCGTAACACCAGTAGGTTTCCGGCAGCCGGATCGTTTGCTCGCTGTAAATGGTTAAATCCGAATCCGAGAGATCCAGGTAGGGATCGGAAAGACGGTAGTCCATCGCGTCCATGCCCGTGCTGCCGCAATAGCCCAGGTACGTCACCTGCACCGGGGCGGGCTTGTGAGCGAACACCAAAAGACGGTTGTTTGCCGAGTGCAGCGCCAAATCGACAAGAATGTCGATCCCGTCTTGCCGGATCTGACTAACAACCTGGGAATCGGGCAGCCCCACGATGCTGCGCCAGACATCCGCGTAACCCCGGAGTTGGTCGGTTCGCGCGTCGGGCCGGAGAACATTGGAGTAACAGAATATCTCCATTTGCCGACGGTCGTGCTCGCGCAACAGCGGCAGCAGATTCTGGCCCACGGGATGCTCGCGGAAATCCGGCGATACATAGCCGACCCGCAGGCGGCGGTCGGGGTCGCGGTTGTTGGCGTGCGGCTGAATCAACTTCTTGAGCGGCTCGGCGTGCCGTTGGTTCCAGCGGCGAAGTTCCTCATGGATCATCCTGGCGTCATAGGCGGGATGATAATGGAGAAGAAAGACCAGATTGCTGTGTTCTTTGGCGTCGTCGGGATTAAGCCGCACGGCCTGCCGATGGGAAGTGATGGCCTGGTCAAACTGCCCGACGTCGATCAGGGCATTGCCCAGATTGCTGTGCGCCTCGGCGAAATCAGGCCTGATCTGGATCGCGCGATTGAATTCCGTGATGGCCTCGTCGGCGGAGTTGCTGAGTCTGAGCGCGAACGCCAGGTTATTATGTGCCTGCGCGGAGTGGGGTTGAAGCCGCACCGCCCGCCGCAGGAGTTGCACCGATTCCGCGGTTTGACCGAGCCGTCCCGCCACGATGCCTAGCAGATGCACCGCCGCCGGATGGTCGGGATGTCGGTTCAGGACCTCCCGGAGCGCGGCCTGGGCTTCGGCCAGCCGCCCCGCCTTTTGCAGCGCCGCCGCCGATTGCAGCATCCGTTGAATTTGATCTGGGTTTGACAAGATTCCCCCGTCAGGTCAGGTGGCCACTTCGACCCTCCGGCCCGTTTGGGCCGACTCGATGGCGGCGAAAACCATCGCCAGGCTCTTGATGTTGTCGTGGCATTCTCCCTGCGGGGTTTGGCCGGTTTGCAGCGCGTGCAGAAATTCGCGAAGCGATCCGGCGATTCCGCCGGGAACGTTCTCATCGACCGTCACCGCGACCCGTTCGGTGGGATACCGAAACCCCTCATTGCCGGTGATTCGCTCGGCGACGGGATCGTGGTCCCCGTCCCACGTCGCCGCGCCGCCGGGGCCGAATGCGCGCCATTGCGAATTCCAACTCGTGTTCAGTCCCTGAGCGCACCAGCTTCCGCTGTAGGTGTATTGCAGGCCGCCGGTCATCTCGAAGACCGCCGTGGCGCTCGATGCACTGGCATACCAGCTCCACGCCGGGTTGAATTGCCGGCAATACACGGCGACGGGATCGCGCCGGCTGATCTGCCGGGCGTTGTCGAAGGTGTGGATCGCCATGTCCAGGAGCAGGGGGCTGGGCATTTGTTCGCGAAACCCGCCGAAATGCGGTCCCAGGTAAAAGTCGCTGGTGAGGATTCCCAATTCTCCGAGGTATTTTTCGATGGCCTGGCGAAACGCCAGGACCCGCGGGTCGTATCGGCGGCTTTGGCTGACCATGTACAGTTTTCCCGCCCGCTGCGATGCCGCGACCATCTCGCGCGCCGATGCCATCGAATCGGCCATCGGCTTTTCCCCCAGCACGGGCAGGCCCGCGGCCAGCGCCGCCAACGTGACTTCCCGATGCGCCTCGGGAACCGTCACGTCCACCACGAAATCCGGGCGCGTGTCGGCCAAGGCATTGCCCAGATTGTCGTAGGGTTTGATGCCGTTCAGTTGCAGCTTCTCGATCGCCTCGCCCGCGGCCCCGGCGCGAACGTCCATCCACCCGAGCGTCTGAACGTCCGGGCAATCCCGAAGGTTCCTGGCCCATGCCTGGCCCATGCCCCCGGCGCCCACCAGAAGTGCTTTGAAAGCGGCCATTGGAACTTTAGGGCCTCGTGCTCGGCTCGGTCACGGGCTGCGTCGCCAGTTCCCGCAGTTCTTTTTCCGAGGGACGCGTCGTCGATTGCAGCGACGCGTAGCTCAGCATGCCCGCCGTCCGCAGCAGGTTGAAATACGCCGTCTTCTGCGCGAACTGTTCGGTCGTGAGTTCAAGCTGCGCCGTGAGCAGCGTCGCCTGGGCCTGCTGGACGTTCAGGTACGTTCCGCCGCCATTTTTGTACAGCATCAGCGCCAGATAATATTCATCCCGCGCCGCGACCACCTGCGTTTCCAGTTCCGTCAATTCCGCATGCGCCAAATCCAGGTTCACGTACGCGATGTGCACGTTCTGATCGATCTGCCGCTGGAGTTGTTCCTGGGTCAGCGCCGCCGCGCGGTATTGCGACCACGCCTGTCGCACCTGGGCCTCGATCAATCCGCCGGTGAAGATCGGCACGTTGAGGTCAAGCAGCGTGTTCCACATCGTGCCCGGCTGGAAGGGCCGGTCGTAAAGTTCGTATCCAAGGTTGAATCCCACACTCGGATAATATTGTCCGAAGGCAACCTCGACGTTGTATCTGGCCGCGCGAACGGCGGCGGCGGCGGCGAGCAAGTCCTGACGGCCGGCCTCGGCGTCGGCGATCCACCGCTGCTGCGGCCCAACCGCCGTCGGCGCCACGAAATCATCCCGCAGCGGATTGTTCAAAATCGGCGCATCCACCAGATAGACCAGCATGGCCCGGCCGTTCTTCACGTCGGCCTGCGACTGAAGCAGCGACACGCGCGTCTGCGAAGCCTGGGACTCCGCCTGCGCCACGTCCAGCGGCCGGGCGGTGCCCACCCGAAACTGTTCCTGGAGGGTCTTGACGTTCGCCTCCTGCGCGATCAGCGAGTTGCTCAGCACGTCCACCGATTGCTCGCTGGTCAGCACCGTGAAGTACGTCTGCGCCACGTCCAGCAGAACGGTTTGCTCCGCATCGAAAATCAACTGTTTCTGCTGTTCGATGGTCTGATCCGCGGCCTTCATGTTGTAGTAGTCGCGAAATCCGTTGAACAGGTTCCACTGCCCCGGAATCGAGGCATCGGCGCTCTGCGAATGGTGCGGCAAAACGGCGCCGTTGCTCTGGTAGGTCCACCCGGCCGAGAGACTGACCGTCGGCAGAAAATTGACGAACGCCTTGTCCTTGTTGATCAGGGCCTGAAGATAATTCTCGCCCTGAAGCGAAAGCTGCTCCTCGTTCTGCACGGCCAGCTTCACGGCATCCGTCAGCGTCACCACCTGGTCGGGCGCAATCCGCACCGTCGAGGGCTTGTTGCCGTCGATCACCTTGCGGTACGTCGCGATCTCCCGGTTCTGATCGGTCGCGCAGCCCGCCGCCAGCAGCGCGGCACAGACGATCGCCAGTCGCAACGGCCAATTCGATTCACTCATATCGAAGCGCCTCAATCGGGTCCAGCTTGGCCGCGCGGGTCGCGGGATAAAAGCCGAAGAATATCCCCACCGCCGCCGAGAACACTAGCGCCATCACGATGCTGTAGAACCGCACGATGGTGGGGAAGGGGCTGTACTGGCCCACGAGCCACGCCGCCCCGATCCCCAATCCCATCCCCGTCAATCCGCCCACGCCGCTCATGAGCATGGCTTCGATGAGGAACTGGCTGAGGATGTCGAACTCGCTCGCGCCGATGGCCTTGCGGATTCCGATCTCGCGGGTGCGTTCGGTGACCGTGACCAGCATGATGTTCATGATTCCAATCCCGCCGACCAGGAGCGAAATCCCCCCGACCGTCGCCAGCAGAACGGTGAACGTCGTGGCGGTGGCGCTGAACGCCGCGATGAACTCGCCCTGGTTCATGATCATGATGTCGTCCGGCATTCCCATCTGAATCCGGTGGCGCTGGCGCATCAGGGAATAGATGTCGCTCTGGACCGCGTCGAGGTCCGATCCCGCCTCGCATTGCACGTCGATTTCGCGCAGGAAATCCACGCCCATGAGGATGTGCATGTCCACCGTATAGGGAACGATCACCTGGTCGTCGGGGTTGTTCCAACCCTGGTCTCCCTTGCTCTGGAGCACGCCGACCACCGTAAAGTTGATCCCATTGATCTTGATGGTCTGTCCCACCGGGTCGGAGAACCCGAAGAGGTTCGACGCCGTGACCGACCCCAGGACCGCCACGCGGTTCCAGCGGTCCACGTCGAAATCCGTGAACATCTTCCCGGAGTCGATTTGGAAATCGCGGATGGCCAGATACGTCGGCGTGGTCCCCTGCACCTGGGTGTTGGTGTTCTGATCGAGGAATTTCACCTGATAGTTTCGCCCCACGACCGGCGACAGCGCGCGCACGTGGTCCACTTTCTCCAGGATCGTCCGCGCATCGTCCTCGGTGAGATTCAACTGCGTGCCGGAGATCACGCCCGCCGTTCCCCGCGGACTGGGGCGCACGAACAGCAGGTTCGTCCCCATGGCGCTCAGCCGGTCCAGCACCTGCTGCTTGGCGCCCGTCCCGATCGCCAGCATCGCGATCACCGCCGCCACCCCGATGATGATCCCCAGCATCGCCAGCACCGACCGCAGCTTGTTCGCCCTCAGGCTCTTGAACGCGACTTTGACGATCATCCAAAACAGCATCGCGGTACTTCACTTCCGTCTGTGCGCCGGCTATTTCCCGATCGGAACAAACTCCGGAGCCCCGATGTCCGTTTCCTCGGGCTGATCCGGCGGCGGCTCGGCGATCCGTCCATCGTGCAGGTAAATCTCCCGCTGACAATGAGCGGCGACCTGCGCGTCGTGCGTGACCACCAGGATCGTGCGCCCCTGGGCGTTCAGGGATTTGAACAGCGTCAGGATCTCCTCGCCCGTCTTGCTGTCCAGCGAGCCGGTGGGTTCGTCGGCCAGCAGAATCGCCGGGTCGGTCACCAGCGCCCGCGCCACCGCCACGCGCTGGCGCTGGCCGCCGGAAAGCTGGTTCGGTTCATGGTGCCAGCGGTCCCCCAGGCCCACCACGTCCAACGACTTCCTGGCCACGTGCGCCGCATCCCGCCGGCCCGCGTAATGCAGCGGCAGTTCCACGTTCTCCAACGCCGTCATCCGCGGGAGAAGGTTGAAGTTCTGGAAGATGAACCCGATCCGCCGGTTGCGGATTTCCGCCAGGGCATTTTTTGACAGGCCCGAAACGTTCTCGCCGGCAATGAAATATCGCCCCGAGTCCGCGCGGTCCAGACAACCGAGAATATTCATCAGCGTCGATTTCCCGCTGCCCGACGGGCCGCGGATCGCCACCATCTCCCCTTGCTGGATCGTGACGCTCACGTCGTCCAGCGCATGGACTTCCTGGCCGCCCAGCAAGTACGTCTTGATGAGGTGCTCCGCCCGGATCATCAGCGCCTGCCTCCTCCGGGCATGCCCGCCGCGGGCATTCTCCGCACCATCGCCGCCGCCGACCAGACGCTGTTCGATTCGTTCTTGTGCACCAGGACCTGCTCGCCGGCGGCAAGCCCCGATACGATCTCCTGGTTTTCCCCGTCGTCGATTCCCAGCTCCACCTCGCGATCCTCCAAGGCGTTATCCGGCTTCACCAGCGTCACGAACGTCTTGTGCTGTTTTCTGACCACCGCCAATATCGGAACCGTCACCGCGTCCTTCTTGCTCGCCTCGATGATCTGGACGTTGGCGGTCATCTGCGGCTTCAGCAGGTCCTTGTTGTCATCGGTCACTTCAATCTTCACTTCAAAAGTCACCACGTTGCTCGTATTGACGCCCTGGGTCGCGATCCGAACCACCTTCCCGGTAAAATGCTTGCCGGGATAGGCATCGGCCGTGATGTCCACCGTCTGCCCCTTTTTCACCCCGCCGATCTGGCTTTCATCCACGCTCGCCAAAACGAAAATGTGCGACAGGTCCGACAGCGTCATCACGCTCGTGCCGCCGCCGACGTTGCTGATCGCCGACGAGATGATCGTCCCCATCTGGATCGTCAGGTCGGACAGCACCCCGTCCATCGGCGCCTTCACCGTCGTGTAGAGCTTCTGCTGCTCGGCGTTGTCCAAATTGATTCCGTCGAGCTTGAGCTGCTCCTGGGCCAGCTTGACGTCCTCCTTCTTCACCTCCAGAGCCACGGCCTGGCTCTTGAGCTGCTCCTTGGCGATGCGGGCGTTTTCCAGATCGGCCTCGGCCTGGGCGGCATCGGTCTCGGCGGTCTCGAAATCCTCGGGCGAGGCCAGGTTCTGCGACAGCAACTGCTTCTGGCGATCCGCTTTCCTCCGCAGGTTCTGGGCCTTGGTCTGGGCGGAAATGATGTTGGCATCCGCCTGTTCCGTCGCCGTTGTCAGGTCCTGCTGGGCGATCCGCTCGTTCTCCTCGGCTTCGGTCAGCCTGGACTGCGACAGGGCCACCGTCACGGTCTCCTGATCCACCACAACCTGCTCGTCCTTCTGGTCGAGCTGCACCAGCAGATCGCCTTTTTTCACCTTGTCGCTGATGTCGAATGGAAGCTGGACGACTTCGCCGTAGGCGCGGCATTTGATCTGCACGTCGAGGTTCGACGCCACGGGTCCGGTTGCGGCCACGCTCTCGGTTACGTCGCCGCGAGCGGCTGGGGTGGTGTACGAATCGACGGGCAGCGTCGTCGCGACCTTGGCCCCGCGATCATGGAAAAAAATCCCCGCCCCCGCGGTGGTCCCTGCCGCCACCACCGCCAGCACTATGACCCACGTCTTCGTCATGGCCCTTTCCTACCGACGCCCCGCAACAACACGCTTACAATGTGCTCGGTCAAATCGTCTTTGCCTTGGGCCTTGGCCCCATACAGCATTACCGCACGCACCATCCCCATCAGATACAACCCCGTGCGATCGGGATGGCTGTCGCTGAATTCCCCGGCCGCGATCCCTTCGCGGACGACCTGGTCGATCAAGTCGGCGCATTCCTTTCGCTTGTGGTCCCAGGAAGAACTCGCGTCGGGAACGCCCACGGTCCGCAATACGTCAAAAAACTGCGGATGGGCGATGAAATGCTCGACCATCCCGGCAACGATGGTCCGCAGCTTCCCCGCGGGGTTCAAACCAGGCTTATTCACCTGCACGTGGAGCTGATCCACCATGCCCGCAAATCCCTCGTAAACCAGGTTGTAATACAACTCCTCCTTGTTCTTGAAATAGATGTAGACCGTGCCTTTTCCGACTCCAGCCGCTTCAGCAACGTCATCAAGGCGCACCTTGTGGAACGGCTGTTCCGAGAAGAGCTTTACGGCCGTCTCGATGATATGTCGCCGCTTGTTTTCGTCTCGTAGTCTCATGGTTTTGTGGTTAGAAAGTTGCGTCGTCAGACAATCTGACCCTTTGGTCGGTAATCTTAGATAATTGTGACCTAACTGCAATGAGGGACAACCCCGACCATGTAATGAGGAAAGACCCCTACAAATCATGGCCGGTCAAAATTATAAATGTTGCCGCTGTCGATGAACGCCTGCTGCAACTGATTTGTTGGCAATGGATTATCGTAGTTGTTTGGGTCCACCATGCTGCAAAACCCGCCGTTGTTGCGTTCCGGCCCGCCTGGGCCGGCGGAAATCAGGATGTATGGGCCGTCATAACTCAGCTTTTCACCGGCCAAAATCTCGTTGTTGAAGCTTCCCGATGAATCCGGCTCCCCGAGCATCCACTGGATCGCCAACTCCGGTCGAAAATCGCTCCCCATGGTTTGCGTCGGGTTTGGCCATGGCTTGGCAAAGTCCAACTTCCCAGTGACGGGGTTCGAGGCATTCCACCCGATGCCGCTTGCGCTGATGCTGAAAAATGTCGCGCCGTCCCGCCAATCCCAAATGGCGTTCTGTCCGTTTGTGCCATCAACGGACTTTGGCTGCGAGTATCCAAAAAGCGGACCCGCTTGAATGGAAGTATTTGCAGCGTACGTCGAATCACTGGTGCGATTGCTCACTGGCCCATAACGGGGGAAATACTGAATCACCTGTCCCCAACGGTCCAGCAAAACTGGCTGGCCATAGCCGGCCAACGCGGGAAGGGCGCTGCCGCCCTGGCCCGTTGGCGCGGAGGGGATAAACATTACGTTGAAAGCACCGGCGGAAATATACGGTCCCCATACCTTGCCTTGGGCCACGGAAATGTTGCCTCGCACGTGAGAATAAAGCGGAGCAGCCGTCAACGTTATTTGAAGCGAAGGGCCCGACCCGCTCACGGCCTGGATGCCGATCGTTTCCGAGTAGGGTTGTCCCGGATTTCCGGCGATCGGCAAGAGTATCAGCGAGGCGGGCGTTGCGATCGCGCCGGCCTGAGCCGCGGAAGCGGCGTCAACCTTGAACGTCACCTGATTCGAGCCGGAAACTACCTGGGCATTTCCCTGGATATCCGTTGTTAGCTGACAGCGAAATCCCGGCCCATCGTTGCCATCGCCAAGTTCGAGATCGTTGGCATTGCCGTTGATCTCCTGCGTGACCGCCGGCCCCGGCCCCAAAAGAGCCGAGGCCAGCGTGAGATATATCGGGGCAGGCACAGTGCCGTCCCGCGTATTCCACGTCGGAAGTTCGATATTCCTCGGATAATCCCCGAAATCCTGTTTATACGCCTCAAGCCCCGCCGCGATCGTTTGAAAATCCGCTTTCTGCCGCTCGACCGCGGACCCGTGCCGCAAACGCCCGGTCACAATGACGACAATCCCCGCCAGGATCACGATGATCCCGAGCACGGCGAAAAGTTCCGTCCGCGTAAAGCCCTGTCGCTGGCACATGAGGCGACCGAAGACTGGAATCATACCGCCAAGCGGCTGTCCAGGCGGGGTGTCGCATTCCGGGAATTTGGACAGCGCGTTTTTGGACATAATAAAGCTACAAAAACACGCTCCGGGGCGCTGACACAGTCGCGGTTCTTGATGGCGAGAGGGCGGTCATTGTCAGCGTCAGCGCGCCTTTCCGACGTAAATTTGGGGTGTTTGCCAATTGGCCGCGCGGCGAGGCGTCGGGGTATGGGAAACGGCCTGATTCGGTTGAAGAAAAAAACACTGTTCCTCTATATCTATAGCGGATAGGTGAACGTTTTGGTGGCATTTTTCCAGAATTTTTGCCGCTGCCGAAAAAATTCTCGGGCGGGCGGGGGAGCAGATCGCCGGCGCTGGCCGCGGCGTACGGAAGCGAGGCGTCGCGGGGTTTTCCGGGCGCCCATGTGTCACGGACGGTCGAAATTATAAATGTTGCCGCTGTCCGTGAATTTTTGCAGCAATTGCGCGGAAGTAAGCGGATTGCCGCTCGCGGGATCGGTCAAAGTGCCATCGTTCAGATTGGTGAAATTGCAATACCCACCATTGGCACGGGTCGGCCCATCGGGCCCGGCGGAAATCAGGATGTATGGGCCGTCGTAATTCAGCTTTTCTCCCGGCAGAATTTCGTTGTTGAACTTTCCCGAGGAATCGGGCTCACCGAGCATCCACTGGATCGTCAACTCGGGTCGGAAATTGTTGGGCGTGGCAGAAGTCTGCTTCGGCCATGGTTCAGCGTAAAAGTAGCCCGTTGGTGCGTTGAATGGATTCGCGGTAATTGGATTTGGCCACTGTGGTAAAGGCGACGTTAAGGGCGACGCGAACTCCGACGGGGTGATGCCCGGCGGGTTACCGTTACTAAAAGGCTGGAAAAACGGCGCGCCGTCTCGAGAATCCCAGATGGCGTTCTGTCCGGCACTGGGTGTTCCGGTGTCAACGGATTCTGGCTGCGAAAAGCCAAAGAGCGGACCTGCCTGAACGGAAGTAATGAGAGTAGGGGGCGGCGGTGGCGGCCACACTGAATCATTGGTCCGATTGTTCGCCGGGCCGTAGCGGGGAAAATACTGAATCACCTGTCCCCAACGATCGAGCAAAACCGGCTCGCCGGCCGAACCATACATATTTGATCCCGGCCCTCCCGGCCCATAGTTTGTATCTTGGCCCGCCGGGGCTACCGGCACCGGCACAAACGCGACCTTAAACGTATCCGCCGAAAGATAATTCGGCGTGATTTTGCCGGTCGCGAATTTGATCAGGTATTTGTCTGTAGGTTGATGGTTGGAAGAAAACACCGGCTGCGCGGCCAGAATTAATTGATTTTGAGCGGTAATGACTCCGGAGATTCCAACGGTTTCTTCAAACTGCGTTCCGACGGACATGGTGATCGACGCGACGGTCTGGCCGGGAACGAAATTGTTGAATTGAATAGGGAGGCTCGACGAGAACGTGGGGGGCAATACTGAGGTCATTGGGTACGGTGTCGCCCCTGGTAGCCCTCCAACCGCAACGTTGACTGATTGAGCTCGGAATCCCAGCCCATCCGCACCATCCCCGATCTCATAGCTGGGGAAGAAGCTGTTGGAAAGTGATTGGGTCATCCCAGGTCCCGGTCCCAACAGAGCAGTGGCCAGCGACAGAAAAATCGGGGCATGTAAGTTGCCACCCACCGTGTTAAACGTCGGCAGTTGTGCGTTCCTCGGATAATCCCCAAAATCCGCCTTATATGATTCCAGGGCCGAGGCGATGGTTTGGAAATCGGCTTTTTGGCCGGTGATCTGGGCGCTGCGGCGCATGTGATTGACGGCCGGGAGCAATAGGCCGGCCAGGACGGCGATGATGCCGATCACAACGAGTAACTCCACCAGCGTAAAAGCTTTGCGGTTGTTCACGGAGGATTCCTGCTAAATGACCCCGCCTTCCCCAGAAGATTTACCGCGAAGGCGCGAAGAGCGCGAAGAAGAGAATAGGGAAAGACGTCATGGCCTATGGCCAATCGATAACCGCTGAAGTGGACTGACATTCTCATGCCTTTTCTTCGCGTTTCTTCGCGCTCTTCGCGCCTTCGCGCCTTCGCGGTAAATCCGTATTTAGGGCGCCGGATTACCGTGCGAGGTAAAACCGGAGAGCGACTTCTATAAAGATTCGCCTTGTCCGGCGGGTTCGTCAATGGATCATTCGATATTGCTCGATGGTCAGGTTGGCCGCCGCCTGGGCGGCGGCCTGGACGGCCGGGTCGGGATCGCGCTGAAATTGGCGCAAAAACCGCGGGGCGGCAAGCTGGTCCGCCGCCCGGGCGGCGTCAAAACGGTATCGGCCCAGCTTCAAGATCGCCTCCACGCGGAACATCCGTTCCTTCGCCTTGGCCGCGAAGCGGAAGATGTCCCCGGCGTGTTCCGCGATGCTCTGCTGATCGGCCTTGGAAATCACGTCGTCATAAATGGGCTTCACGTTGCTTTCGTAAAATTCCAGGATCTTCTGCTGTTGCGCCTGCAACAACTTTTGCCGCGATGAATCGGGCGGCTCCATTTCCGCCATCGCCGTGACCGCTCCGTTCATGAGTCCCATTCCCTGGGAGAATTCATCGTAATCGACCCGCTCGCGGTAGAGGTTCGCGCCCAGCGAGTAGGCCGCTTGCAACAGACTCATGGCCTGATCGGGATGGTCCTTGCGGCACGTCAGCGCCGCCGATTCCAGGTCCTGGCCGATCTTGGAAAGATCATCCAAAGCCGGATGATCGGACTGATAATCCACGATCGCTTGCGGATTCTTCGCGAACAGGTTCATGCGCGACAAATGGGTCGCATCCAAGACCAGCTGGATGGGCGGCGGCGGCGGGCCAACCGGTTTTCTGGCGAATTCATCGCACATATCTTCGTACTGGTCGTAGGCCGCGGCGGCCGCGGAATATTTTCCCCCCGCGTCTCCAGGCTGGTTCTGCGCGACGATCGCCTGGGCCGGCGGCGAAAGCGCCGCCAGGTTCTTCTCATCCAGCGACAGGCTCGTGGGAGCGGTGATCTGCATCTGGCCATACAGCCAGGCGCCGATGGCCACCGCCAGGGCGAGGATGACGGCCGAGATTTTCCAGCCCAGGGTGTTGCCCCACATCGGCGGCTCCACGCGCGAGGCGCGAAATTCGAAATTCGAAACTCGAATGACGAATCAAATTCAAAACTCGAAATTCGAATTTCAGACTTCGAATTTGATTCGTCATTCGAATTTCGAATTTGTTCTTCCGTTCACGCTTTTCCCAAAAGTTCCGCGCTTCTCATCGTGTTTTTCAGGAGCATCGCCACCGTCATCGGCCCCACGCCGCCGGGGACCGGGGTGATATACGCCGCCTTCTCGCTCACGGCGTCGAAGTCCACGTCGCCGACGGTTTTCTTCGATCCATCGGGCAGGGCCACGCGGTTGATCCCCACGTCGATGACGATCGCGCCCGGCTTGACGTGATCGGCTCCGATCAGGCCCGGCTTTCCGGCCGCCACCACCAACACGTCCGCCCTTCTCGCGTGCAATTTCAGGTCGCGGGTGGCGATGTGACAAAGCGTCACCGTCGCCAATCGCTGCGTCAGCAGCAGGGCGATCGGCTTGCCGGCGATCTCGCTGGCTCCCACCACCACCGCCTCGGCCCCGCGCAGGTCCACGCCGGTGGTTTCGATCAATTCGATCACCGCCATCGCCGTGCAGGGCGCGATCCGCGTACGGCCATAGACCACGTATCCGATGTTGGCCGGATTGACCCCCTCGACATCCTTAACCGGATCGATCTTGTACTGCAATTCGGTGGCGTCCAGATGCGTCGGGACCGGAAGATGCAGCATGATGCCCGTGACGGCCGGATCGGCGCTGAGGGATTTCAGTTCCCGCTCGGCCGCCGCCTGGGTGGTATCCGCGGCGAGCTTGTGAAGGCGATAGGCAATGCCGACGTTTTGGCAGGCCTGGGCCTGTCGGCCGGCGTAAAGTTCGCCGGCGGGCGTGGAGCCGATCAGCACCGCCGCCAGCGCCGGCTGCCGGCCCGACGCCGCCAACTGCCCCGCGCGGCGCTTGACGTCGAGCTTCACGCGCTCGGCCAAAGCCACGCCGTCGATCACTTTTGCGGACATACGGTGAATTATAGAGGCAACGGGCAAGGGAGGCACGGGGAGGGAAAATCCAAAATTCGAAACTCGAAATTCGAATGACGAATCAAATTCGAAATTCAAAATTCGAAACGAACGCCGTTTTGGTCATTCGAGTTTCGAATTTGATTCGAATTTCGAATTTCCCTGGTGGCCCGTGATAATTGAAATGCCGCCTTTGATCGGTTGAGATAGAGGGTGTTGCGGCGATGGATCGCCGTCGTGTGGGCTTTAACG
>JBEKKC010000035.1:0-35254 GCA_050010915.1 Tepidisphaeraceae bacterium
GCGTCGATGAAGAAGGGCGACGATACAAATGCACCGCCGACGACAGCGCCTATGCAACCCTGGTCACCGATCGCGAAATCGTTTGCCATTTCAATTCCTCCTGGTGCGTCCGCGTCCGCCGGGACGATCTTTTGACGTTGCAGGTGGACGGCACGGACGGCTCGGCAGTCGCGGGGCTGCGCGATTGCCGCGTCCAGCACGCCTCCAGGACTCCCAAAGCCGTATGGAATCCCGACATCGACAGCCCCCCGATTGATTTCTTCGCCGACTGGCCAAGCGTGCCGAGCAATCAGCATTATGACAATGCCTTCAAGGCACAATGGGAGTTGTTCCTGCGGCACGTTGTTCTGGGCGACGATTTCAAATGGACGCTCCGGGAGGCGGCCAAGGGCGTGCAACTGGCGGAGTTGGGAATCGAATCGTGGAAACAGCGACGATGGATCGACGTTCCCGCATTGAGCTAAGCCATGAGCGCCGCCCCGCTATCTCGCCTGTGCATTCACACGATGACGACCAAACCGCTGGCGTTGCCGGCGGCGGTGGCGGCGTATCGCGCCGCGGGGGCGGCGGGGATTACCGTATGGCGTGAGGCGCTTCAGCCGCTCGGCGCCAGGGAATCCGCCAAGCTCCTGGCCGGGTCGGGGCTGAAGGTCGTGAGCTTGTGCCGGGGTGGGTTTTTTCCTGGAAAGAGCGAATCGGATTGGCAAAAAACGCTGGACGACAATCGCCGCGCCATCGACGAGGCGGCGGCCATCGGCGCGCCGCTGGTGGTATTGGTCTGTGGGGCCGTGCCGGGAATTCCGTTGGGCGAAGCGCGAACGCAGATCGCCGACGGGATCGCGGCAGTGGCTGCCCACGCGGCCGGCGCCGGCGTGAAGCTGGGGATCGAGCCGCTGCATCCGATGTACGCCGGCGATCGCAGCGCCATCAACACCCTGCGACAGGCCAATGACATCGTGGAAAAGCTTGGTTCCCCGCACGTCGGCGTCACGATTGACGTGTATCACGTTTGGTGGGACGACCGGCTTGAGCACGAAATCGCCCGATCCGGCCGGCTGGGAGCGATCTTTTCTTTCCACGTCGGCGATTGGCGCATCCCGACGCGGGATTTACTTCTCGACCGCGGGCTGATGGGCGAGGGATGCATCCCCCTGCGGCAGATTCGCGCCTGGGTTGAACGCGCCGGGTTCACCGGTATGATCGAAGTGGAAATTTTTTCCAGCGAATTGTGGACGATGGATCAAGTTGAACTGCTGAAGCGGATCAAATCGGCTTACCTGGAGCACGTTTGAAGATCGACGCAAAATTGACCGCCGCGGATTTGGCCGGGCCGGCGGCCCGCGCTCTGGAATTGGCCGGGAAAAAGGCCCGCCTGCTGGACCGCCAATGGGACCCCTCGCATGGCACGCCGGTCTTTACGGCCGCGGGCAAATATACTTCGCGCGGTTGGACCGAGTGGACGCAGGGGTTTCAGTATGGGCTGGCGATCCTGGCGTTCGACGGAACCGACGAACCCGATCTGCTCGAGTTGGGACGCCGAAAGACTCTGCGATTCATGGCCCCCCACGTTTCGCACACCGGGGTTCACGATCACGGATTCAACAATCTTTCCAGCTACGGCAATCTTCGCCGGCTGATGCGGGAAGGCCGAATCGCGGCAAACGACTGGGAAATGTCGTTCTACGAGTTGGCGATCAAAATCAGCGGAGCGGTCCAGGCGGCGAGATGGGCGGGGTCCAATGACGACGGATACATCTATTCCTTCAATGGACCGCATTCGCTGTTCATCGACACGATGCGAAGCCTGCGGATTCTGGGGCTGGCGCACCAGTTGGGGCAGGTACTGATGGGGGAAAACGATGCGAAGATTTCGCTGCTGAAGCGCGTGGCGGCCCACGGGCGCAAGACCGCCGCATACAACGTTTATTATGGAACGGGCCGGGACGCTTACGACACGCCGGCGCTTCGCGGGCGCACCGCGCACGAGGCGATCTTCAATCGCAACGACGGACGATTCCGCTGTCCGAATTCGCAGCAGGGATATTCAGCCTTCAGCACGTGGACGCGCGGGTTGGCCTGGGCGATTCTGGGATTCGCCGAGGAACTGGAGTTTTTCCGCGCTCTGGATTCCAACGAGGCGCCGCCGGAATTGGTGAAGACCTTCGAGCAGGCGGCGACGGCCACCGCGGATTTTTACATCGATCGCGCCAGCGCCGCCGACGGAATCCCCTATTGGGACACCGGAGCGCCCAACCTGCATCGCCTGGGAGATTGGCAGTCGCGGAATGCCGATCCGTTCAACGAACATGAGCCGGTCGATTCCAGCGCCGCCGCCATCGCCGCGCAGGGCTTGCTCCGCCTGGGCAAATATCTCGGCGATGGCGGAGCGCGATATTTTTCCGCCGGCCTGGCCGTCGCCAGAACGCTTTTGGGCGACGGCTATCTGGCGAAATCCGCCGATCACCAGGGGCTTGTGTTGCATTCGGTGTACCATCGCCCCAACGGTTGGGATTACATCCCGCCCGGCCGGAAAATCCCCTGCGGTGAATCGAGCCTGTGGGGCGATTATCACGCCGCGGAGTTGGCGGTCTATCTCCAGCGCCTGGCGGACGGCAAAAAGCCGTATCTGACGTTCTTTGATTCGGGGACTTGACGAAATGGCAAACGAAAAAAAAGTCGCGCTGGTGACGGGCGGAAGCCGGGGGATCGGGCTGGGGATCGCCACCGCGCTGGCCCAGAGCGGATTTGACGTTGCAATCGACGACGTGCACGAGCCGGCCGCCGTCGCCGACGCCGTGGCCGCCGTGCAATCCGCGGGCGCCAGGGTGATGTACGTCCGCGCCGACGTCGCCGACCCGGCCGCTCGCGCCGCGATGCTTCAGCAGATCGAACAGGGCTTCGGCCGCCTCGACGTGCTGGTGAACAATGCCGGCGTCGCGCCCCGCGCCCGCGCGGATTTGCTCGATGCAACCGAAGAGAGCTTCGATCGGTTGATCTCCATCAACCTCAAGGGTCCGTATTTTCTCACCCAGGCGGTTGCCCGATGGATGGTCCGCCAGCGGCAACAAGGCGGCCCGGGCTGGCGCGGCTGCATCATCAACCTCTCGTCCGTCAGCGCCACCGTGGCATCCGTCAATCGCGGGGATTATTGCATCTCCAAAGCCGGCATTGCCATGGCCAGCCAACTGTGGGCGGCCAGACTGGGCGAGTTCGGCATCGACGTTTACGAGATCCGGCCGGGGATCATTTCAACCGACATGACGGCGGGCGTGAAGGAAAAGTACGACCGGCTGATCGCCGAGGGATTGACGATTGAGAAGCGCTGGGGCACGCCGCAGGACGTCGGCCGCGCCGCCGCCGTTCTCGCCCGGGGCGAGATTCCCTACGCCACGGGACAGGTGCTGCACATCGACGGCGGGATGACCGTCTGGCGGCTCTGAACGCGCGGGCAGAATTTACTGATTTTGAAACGATGGAGGAATTATGGCGGTTGGAACATGGCAACGATGGACGATCTTATTCGGGTTGCTGGCGGCAATCGGCGCGGCTCCGGCGCCAAGCGAGATCCATATCAGCGGAAGCGCGACCAGGCCAAGCGACTGGAGCGTCGAGCAACTCCAAGCGCAGTTGGCGACGGAGATCAAATCGGTCGAATACAAGAGCAAGGGCGCCACGCACACGTTCAGTTGCGTGCCGCTGGTTTCAGTGCTGAAGGCTGCCGGCGTCCAGACGGATTTTGCCATGAAGGGCGGGAAGAATCCGAAAGTGAAGAACCCCCAAATGCGCCAGGCGATCGTGGTGAGCGGCCGTGACGGGTACACGGTGGTATTCAGCCTTGCGGAAGCTTTGCCAATGGTGGGCAACCGGGCGATTTGGGTGGCGCTGGAGGAAGATGGCAAGCCGCTTTCCGAAGCCGACGGGCCGGTGCGGCTGATCGTGCCGGAAGACAAAATGCCGGCAAGAGGCATGCACCAGGTGGCGTCGATCGACGTGGTGGAATTGAGTGCTTCGACAACGCAGCCGGCAAGTCCGTGAATCCTCGCTCCCCCTTTTTTTGCGCTTGAATTGTTGTGTCGCGGCCGATACGGTCGTGAAATGTTCAAGCAGCGAAAACGCGCAACTCGCGCCAGGGTCTTACCTTCATGCGTGGCTGTCGTCGAAGCCCTCGAGCGGCGAATCCAATTGTCGGCCGCTCTCATGGGCGATGCCTTCGATTATCCCCTGGGCGATTTCGATAATGCCGGCCTTTCCCTGAACGGCGGCGCTTCCATTTCCAATCTGTCGTACTCGAACCAACTTCAGCTCGCCGATGGTGGAACCGGCGAATCGCGGAGCGCATTTACCACGCAAGAGTTCGGCGTCTCCGCCTTTTCAACCAACTTCAACGTCCAGTTCAGCGGGCCTTCGACCTCGGGCTTGGCGCTGGTGATTCAGGGAAGCGGGGCCGGCGCGCTCGGCACGGGAAATGCGGGATCGGACGGCATCGCCAAGAGCGTTGCCATCGAATTCCTCGCCACGGCTTCGGGAACGAAGACCGAGTTGAACGTCAACGGCGTCGCGACCACCCCCGCATTCATCAGCCCCTCGAGCATCGACCTCAGCAACGGCCGTGCTATTGACGTGAGCATTGAATACGACGGCAGCACGCTGCAAGTCACCGAGACCGATGGTCAAACCACTCTCACCCCGGTCACGAGCACGCAGACTTACACGAACGTGAACATCCCCACGGCAACGGGCGGCCCGGCCTATCTCGGATTCACCGGCAGCGATGGATCGACCGGTGTAACCCAAGTCGTCCAAAACTGGGAATTCGCCGACGTTCTGCCGGCGAATACCGACATCAGCTCCCCCACGGCGGCGGGCAGCTCAAGCTATTCCGTCGGCGGGCAATACACCGTACACGGCGCCGGGACCGGCGCGGGCTCGAGTTCGGATCAACTCCATTTCGTGTCCGAATCAATCACCGGCGATACGACGATGATTGCGCAGCTCGCGGCGCCGTCGGCAGGCTCCGCGGCCGACGGCCTGATGCTGCGCGAGGGCGCCGCCGCCAACGCCGCTTTTGCCGAGGTTGACCTGACCGCCAGCGGCGTTCAGTTCATCTCGCGATCCAACGCGGGCGCGACGGGCAGCGTCGGTTCCACGATTGCCGCATCGGGAACGCAGTGGCTCAAGCTCGTCCGGGACGGTCCAACCGTCAGCGGATACATTTCGACCAGCGCAAACGGCGCCTGGACGCTCGTGGGCACCGCGCCGGTGAACGGCTCGACCAATGCGCTGATGGGCCTGGCCGTCTCCAGCGGCAGTTCCGGCACGCTGGCGACCGCCGGCTTCTCCGGCGTCTCGGTTACGGAGACCCCTTCCATCGGCCTGGATACCGGGGTGGCGGCGCCGGAGACCCAGGCCATCTGGGTGGACATCGTCAAGCAATCCGGCGGATTTTATAACATTTCGAACAACGACCTGGCCTCCCCCAATGCCAGCGGATGGCCGACCGTCGATTTCCGCATTCCCGATTTGATCTCGCCCACGGCCGATGACGCGGGGGTTTACAGCCTCACGATGAAGGTGAGCCAGAACCCAACCGTGACCTTCAGCGGCGCGACCCTGTCCAACGCCAGCTACAACTCTTCCACCGACACCTACACGGCCAGCGTCACCATCCCCGGCAGCGGAAGCGTTTCCATGACGGTCACCAACACGGGCGGCGGGATCAGCAGCCTTCAGATCATCCGTCCCGGCTATAGCACGACCAATCCGCCGGTCTTCACCAACAGTTACATCAACTACCTCCAGTCGCTGCACCCCACCGTGCTGCGTTTCATGGACTGGGCGCAGACCAACAACAATCCGGTGATGACCTGGGCCGGGCGATCCATGCCCAGCAACGCCACGCAGACCGAATTTACCACGCTCTACAACTACAACGGCACCGTGGACGGCAAGGGTTATCTCACGGGCGTATGCTGGGAATACGCGATCATTCTGGCCAACGCCGTCCACGCCGATATGTGGATCAATATCCCGGCGCAGGCAAACGATAATTACGTCGATCAACTGGCGAGCCTGATCAAGAACGGCGACACGATCAACGGCGTTTCATACCCGGCGCTGAGTCCCGACCTGAACGTCTACGTCGAATACTCCAACGAAACGTGGAACTCCGGGTTTGAGGGCTACCAATATGCGACCGACGCGGCGGTCGCGGAGGTCGTCGCCGACGCTAACAGCGGAACGCAGTCGAACCTCAACTACGACAATCTTTCGCTGGCGCAGAATGGCGACGGCACCTACGTGAATGCTTCGACCTGGCAGAAGCGCTGGACCGCTCGCCGGCTGATGCAGATCAGCAACGACTTCGCCAGCGTGCTTGGCCAATCGGCGATTAACACCCGCATTCGGCCGGTCCTGTCCAACATTCCGATTCCATCGGTCCAGGCGTCGCAGTTGGCGTTTATCAACGCGGTCTTCGGCGCCCCGTCGCAATTTTTCTACGCCATCGCGGCCGCCGTTTACGCCAACATGGACGGGCCGGGCAATGGGACCAATACCCTCAACGGCGGAAACAACAACCCCAACCTCAGCGCCACCGACGTCCTGAACGATCTTTCGGCGAACGGATATGCCCTGCCCGGCGGACTATACGATCCGCTCCACGCGGTCGCCCAGCAATATGGACTTCAGATGGACGCCTACGAATCGGGGCCCGATCTTTCCGGCTATCAGGATACCGCCACCTCCAAGATCCAGGCGGAAACCGATCCGCGATTCTCGACCTTCCTGGAACAGTATTACCAAGCCTGGTTCGCGCACGGCGGCGGGACGATCATCTACTACAACGGCGGCGCCAAGCCGTGGGGAGACGAATACGGCGATTTCCAGATTTCCGATTCGCAGGACGATTTGTTCGATGCCAAGGAGGTCGGTTTCCGCGATGCCGTGATTGCCGAGCGCGCCTCGCTGGCGCCGGCGGCGCTGAGCAGTCTGTCCGCCAGCACGGTCTCCTCAACGCAAGTGAACCTGAGTTGGGGTTCGGCGTCGGCGGGCGCGACGGAATACCGGGTGGAGGCGTCGACCAACAATGCCTTTCCCGCCAATCTGGTCACCCAGATCGCCCCGGCTGGTTCCACGGGCTGGTCGTTCACCGGGCTATCGCCGGGAATCGCCTATTATTTCCAGGTCATCGCATCCTCACCCGCCGGGGACGCATCGCCTTCGAGCACCGCCACCGCCACGACCTCGGGCCAGGCGACGATTCCCGCGGTCCCGTTTGACGTTTGGGCGTCCGCTGTTTCCAGTAGTCAGATCAACGTCTCGTGGGCCGACAATTCGCTCACTGAAAATGGATTCACGATCACGGTCGCCACCGACCCGGCCTTCACGCAGGTCGTGCAGAGCCTGACCGCTTCGGCGGGTACAACGACCTTGCCGGTCTACGATCTCAACGGGGTGACGGTTTACTACGTCGAGGTTGCGGCGTTCAACGCGGCCGGGACTTCGGCGGCGGCAGCGGTGGCGCCGCCCACCATCACCCCATTGCCCATTGCC
This sequence comes from Tepidisphaeraceae bacterium, assembly GCA_050010915.1. Taxonomy (GTDB): domain Bacteria; phylum Planctomycetota; class Phycisphaerae; order Tepidisphaerales; family Tepidisphaeraceae; genus PALSA-1353. The sequence continues at coordinate 7,552 of JBEKKC010000035.1, forward strand.
CTGGCGCAATACGGGTTTAACGAATCCAGCGGCAGCACCGTGTTTGACTCCGGCTCGGGCACGGCCGCGAACGGCACGCTCGTCGGCGGCGTCACCCGCATCGCCGGGCCGTACAACGGCGACGCCCTGGCCTTCGACGGTTCGACCGGCTACGTGAATCTCGGCACGCCCGCCAAGCTCAACTTGGAGGGCCAAATCACCATCGGAGGGTGGATCAAGCCCACGTCCGTCAGTTCGCAAGGCGACATCATCTGCCAGGATTGGGACGGCCTGGATACACCATTCTTTCTCGATTTGTCCAACTCAACCACGGTGAACTTCGGCACCTATCGCTTCCTGGGCTACGGCACGCCCAGCGTTCAAGCCACGGGCGTCGCCGGCGCGTCCTTGACGGACGGCAAATGGCACTACGTCGCCGGCGTGTACGACGGCCAGTATTTCAAGGTTTATATCGACGGCGTTCTGGCCGGCGAGACCGCCGATCCTTATGGAGTCACCTACGGAACCGAGCCGACCAATATCGGCCGCGACAGCAATGACGGCGGCGGAAGCTATAACTATTTCGACGGCGACATCGCGGACCTGGAAATCTTCGGCAACGGGCTGTCGAGCGCCGACATCGCCAAGATCAGCCAACCTTGGTCGGATACCTGGACCGGACAAACGTCCACCGCCTGGAGCAACGCCGGCAATTGGAGTGCGGCGGCAACACCGGGCGGGTTTACCAAGGCGGTCATCAACAGCGGCGCCGTGACGGCCGGTTCAGCGTTCAGCATCGCCGCGCTGGTGCTGAACGGCGGCTCGCTGCAATTGGCGGCCGGCAGCGGAGGTTCCTCGGTCACGTCGCTGACGATCGCCGCCAATGCCGCCGTGAACCTCAACAACAATCATCTGTTCATCGACTATGCCGGCGGGACCGACCCCATCACCACCATCGCCGGCTACCTGACCGCGGGCTACAACCATGGAGCGTGGAACGGACCGGGAATCATGTCCTCGTCCGCAGCGTCGAATTCGGGTTATGCCCTCGGTTATGCGGATGGAAAGGACGGCGTGGTGGCCGATTTGGCCTCGGGACAGATCGAGGCGAAGTACACGCTGCTGGGAGATGCCAACCTGGATGGCATCGTCAACGCGGTCGACTTCCTCATCGTGGCGAAGAACTTCAACCAGAGCGCCATCGGCTGGGACCAGGGCGATTTCAACTATGACGGCCTGGTCAACGCGACCGACTTCAACGAACTGGCGGCGAACTTCAACCAGGGCGCCAGCGGAGCATCGGTGGCGGCGCCGGCCGCGACGACATCGCTTGCCGCCGATGTCACTACTCCCGCGACAGTCGTTCTCGACAAACAGCGGCATTCACATTCGCACGGGCGGTAAATCGGCAACGCCAACAATCGGAGCAACGCGATGAAATATCGGAAACTGGGCAAACAAGATTGGAACGTATCGGAAATCGGGTTCGGCGCCTGGGCCATCGGCGGAAGCTGGGGGCGGCAGAGTGATTCGGACAGCCTCAAGGCAATGCACAAAGCCCTGGAATTGGGGGTGAATTTTATCGACACGGCGGCCGGTTACGGCGACGGGCGCAGCGAGCGCCTGATCGGCAAGCTGCTGCGCGAAACGCGAGGCAACAAGATTTACGTCGCCACCAAGACGCCTCCGGACACCGGACGATGGCCGCCGTTTCCCCATGACAAATGGCAGGACCGGTATTCGGAGAAACACATTCGCCAAAATGTCGAGACCCGGCTGAAGAACCTGGGCGTGGAATGCCTGGACGTTCTTCAGTTGCACACGTGGACGCGGGCCTGGAACGGCGATCCCAAGCCCTTCGAGATCCTGCGGAAATTGCAGAAGGAAGGAAAGCTGCGATTGGTCGGAATCTCGACTCCGGAACACGATCAAAACTCCGTCATCGATCTCATGCGCGGCGGCTGGGTGGACGTGGTGCAGGTCATCTACAACATTTTTGAGCAGGAGCCGGCCGCCCAGCTATTGCCGGTCGCCAGGGAAAAGGGCGTCGGCATCATCGTGCGCGTGGCATTTGACGAAGGGTCGCTGACGGGGAGATTTACGAAGCAGACCGTCTTTGAAGCCGATGATTTTCGGCGGAATTATTTTGCCGGAGATCGATTGGATCGCGCGGTGGACCGGGCGGAGAAAGTCAAGGCGGAGATTGCCGGCAGCGGATACACGATGCCGCAGGCGGCGTTGAAGTTCGCGTTGGCCGATGACGCGGTCAGCACGGTCATCGCGGGCATTCGCAACGAAGCGCAAGCGCAGATGAATTGCACCGTGAGTGAACTGCCGGACATGCCGATGGAATTGCAGAAGAAGCTGTGGGGGCACCACTGGCAGCGGGCGTTTTGGTTTAGCGGGAAGTGACTAGGGATTCTCTAGCGCCTCTTGGCGAAAGATCACTGGTATTTGTACAGCTTTACACGTTGTACGGTCCATGGCCATCGCCAAGGTGAAACCCCCGCCCTGGCCCTCCCCCTGAGTACATGGGGAGGGGAAGCACAGGGCGTGCAGAATGTGTCACGCACCCGTCCGCGGGATCCCCGTCCGGTTATTCCCGGTCTACTTTCGCATTGTCGGTCACGATCTGCGGTCCGACCGCGACGTCCAGTTTCACGTTGACGAATTTGACGTCCGTGGCATCCTGAACCAGGAACCCGCGATCGGCCTGAATCTTCACGTTGGTGAAGGTGATGTCGCGCGCCATTTGCTCGGGAAGTCCGAGGATTCTGCCGGCAATCGGCGAGCGCGTGACCGTCAGATTCGTCACGTCGATGTCGTGGAAAAAGGGAATGTTCGGGGTCTGCCGATCGGGAGCGCGGGGACCGACGTCGGTGGGAGCGTTGGCGTTGCCGTTGTAGAGCATGTTGATGTCGAACGGCCGCGCCACGTTTTTCATGGTGATGTCCGAGTAGTGGATGTCGTGCACTTCGCCGCCGCGGCCACGGAGGGATTTGATCCGCAGACCGTTGTCGGCTCCGTCGAAAGTGCAACGGCGGACGAAAACGTGGCTGACGCCGTCGACGGTCCCGCTTCCGATCGAGATACCGTGGCCGTGCAGGCAGGTGAGGTCTTCGATCAAGACATCGCGTGAGCCGCCCTGGATCGCCACATCGTCGTCGCCGGTGTCGATTTCGCAGTTGCGGACGATGATGCGTTGTCCGCCGGGGTCGATGGCGTCGGTGTTGGGCGCATCGCTCGGAGCGAAGACGCGGACGTTTTCGACCAATACGTCCTCGGATCGCGAGTTGACGACCAGGTGATACATGGGCGAATTGCTGAGGGTAATGCCGTCGACGTGGACGCGCTGGCATCCTCGGAGCGAGACGAGCGTGGGGCGAGGGTAAATGAGCCGGCCCGGCGGATATCGCCGCGCGGCCTTGTCCGACCAGATCCAAAACAATGCGCCCGACCCGTCGATCGTGCCGCCGCCGGTGATGGCAACGTCCGTGAGGTTGCTGCCGAAAATGACGCCCCCGCGCCCGAATTGGTCCAGGTCGTCCTGCGTGGCGCTGTCCGGATCGGGCAATCCCCAGCCGGTCAGAGTTTCCGGCGTCTTGATGACCGCGCCGGCGTCGAGGTGCAGATCAATATGGCTTGTCAACGGGAATGAAAGAGTCATAAAGGTTCCCGGCGGAATTTCCAGATGTCCACCGCCGGCCTTTCCGATGGCCGCGACCGCTTTCTCGAACGCCTGGGTATTGATCGTCTTGCCGTCACCGACGGCGCCGTAGTCCAGGAGGTTGAATTTTTGGTCGGGAATGATGGGCAGGGCCACCTTGACGTCGGCGGCCGGGTCGGCCGGACGGGTTTGCCCTCTGGACAACGGCGGGGCAAAAACCATGACGCCAAGGCAGCCCAGTCCCGTCAACGCCATCCATCTGCTGAGAATCATCGTTCTCTCGTTAAGCCTTCCCGCCCCGCCGGGATTCTACCGGCATGGCGCAAGTTCCGGTAATGCCGCCAGCCTCTTCGCGTTTATCCCACCCTTTTCCATTTTGATTAAACGCGGGCATCTATCCTGCCGAAATCGCTTTTATCGGAGGAAGTCCCGTTATGACCATCGACTTAAGAGGTTCAAAACGCTACTCGGTCGTGGACGATGGGCGCGTCTTCACGGTCGCGCTTCTTTCAAGTCTGACGTGGACCTTCCTCCGGCACGATCGATCCGGTGCCGGCGGAGGAGCGCTGCAAGCGCTGGCCGTCTCCATGATACTCATCTACCTCTTTGGCACGCCGCTGGCGCGGCTCGCCTACGTTCTGGCCGGAAAACGTCCCGTGGCCGCTCGCGTTGCCTTCGCAATGGTAACGCTGACGGTTGTCGGCCTGATGGCGTGGAGCCAATAGCGGTCCATCCGAGCGCTGCGCGATATGTGAGCGGCATCACCGACGGATGCCACTACATCCTCCGCTAATCCGAATTCAGCATAGAGTTGGCGTCGCTGGCCGTCGCCATCCGCTACAGCTTTTGAACTTAGATATTGCCCGGTCTGATGGGACGGCGCGCGCGGTCACAAAAGGGAGAACTGACCGTTGGCAACGCGATAGAAACACCACATGATGACCATGGCCGCCACGATATGGATCGCGGCTTTGAAGATCGCCATTTTCTCGCCGTCGAGCGCGCGGATCATAATAAACCCGATGATTGATCGGTTATCTGACCCTGGCACTTTAACGGCGCCGCGGGCTGAAAAAACAGGCTATTTTGCCGGCGGGCTGGTGACGTTCAGCGGGGCCGACGCCATAGGCAAAAGCCAGCGCACCAGATTCTGGCAGGCCTTTCGATTTTCGATCGGCAAAGTCGGCGTCTTCACGTCGATGTATTCGTTGTAAAACCACGGGTCGCCCACGGCGAAAACGAATCCCTTTCCGTAATGCGAAGAGGCCATGATGATGTCCGTGCCCTCCGCCCCGTCTTGTTTGGGCGCCGTCAGAAGCGTCTGCGCCGGATCGCTCACGGTCAGCGTGCAAATCTCCTTCATGTAGATCATTCCCACGTCCTTGAACAGGGGATGGTCGGGAAACTCGCTGAACGTCCCGCGCGCCATCTCCGCGTGGGTTGGAATCGTATTACGCAGATCGCCGTTGAACTTGATCCCAAAATGCTGGGCGAGCACATTGAGATGCTCGAATTCGCAGTTGTTCTTGTCGTTGGCGAAGAGGGCCAGCACCCCGCCGTCGTTCACCCAACCGGCGATGGCGTCGGCATCGTCCGGCTGGATGTAATTCGGCGCGTGATCGGCGGCACTTTTCACGGTGCTGGGGTTGACGATGATATAAATCGAGAACTGATCGAGGTCCTGCCGGGTCGGGGCCTTGGGCAGGCTGGCCACAGTCGCGCCGTATTGTTCCCAGACCTTTCCGAACTGCGAGTATCCCGAGGACTTGACGTCATCCCAGATGTAATGGAATTGGACGCCATATTTCACCTGATGATTGAAGAAATAGTCCAGCCCGACGACCTTCCCTTGTCCGATTTGCGTATCGGCCGGGGAAGGCTGCGAAGCGGGCGCCGGCACCTGCGCGATGGCCGCGGCCGACACAATGAAGACGATGACGATCGCCGCGCACGATTTCAACATTGCTGACATGATGGTCGCTCCCTTATTGCTCCACCTGTGGCGGACTGGCCGGCACGGAAAAATGGAATTCCGTCACCTGCCGGTAGACCTCGCCCGGACGAAGGATGGTGTTTGGAAAATCCGGATGGTTCGGGGAATCGGGAAAATGCTGGGTTTCGAGACAAAACGCCGCGTGCGCGGCATAGACCGCCCCGCCCTTTCCAACCAGCCCGCCCAGATTGTTGCCGGTGAAAAAATGCACGGCCGGCTCGGTCGTCCAGCATTCCAGCATCCGACCCGAATCCGGATCGTACACCGCCGCGGCCTTGACCAGAGCGGCTTTCGGATTGTTCAGCACCATGGTGTGATCGTAACCCGTAAACGGCGCGGGAAGCGAGGCGATGTCCCGCCCGATCGGCTTGGCCCTGGTGAAGTTGAACGGCGTCCCCGCCACGGTGGCGATTTCGCCCGTCGGGATCAACGCCGCGTTCACCGGCAAATAATGGTCCGCCCAAATCTTCGCGACGTATCCCAGCACGTCGCCCTTGCCGCTGCCGCTCAGGTTGAAATAGCTGTGATGGGTCAGGTTGATCGGCGTCGGCTTGTCCGTGGTTGCGTAATACTGGATTTTGAGCCAATTGTCGTTCGTCAGCGTGTACAAGACCGTCACGTTCACGTTGCCGGGAAAACCCTCCTGGCCATCGCGATCGAGAATCGTGAATCGAACCGTCGGCCCATCGGGCGTGACGCCGGCGTCGGCATCCCACATCCGTTTCGCCAGGCCCTTGAATCCGCCGTGCAGGCAATTCATCCCCTGGTTGAGCGTGACGGCATAACCGACGCCGTCGATGGTGAACGTGCCGTTGGCGATTCGATTGGCATAGCGCCCGGCGATGCAGCCGATGAACGGGCCGCTCTCCTGGTATTGCTTGACGTCGTCGAAACCCAGGACGATGTCCCCCATCTTGCCGTTCTTATCCGGAACGAAAAGGTTGGTGACGATGGCGCCATAATTGATCAGCCGGACCGAAGCGCCCTTGTTGTTGGTCAGAATGTACTGCTCGACGGGCCAGCCCTCGAGCGTTTGGCCGAAATGCTTTTGTTCCACCGGCCGCCCGGGCGCCACGCCGGCCGTAACGCTTGCCACCCAAACGATCCCGAGCAACGCCGCACGCTTCGCCAATGCGCCGATCATGTCCTTCTCCTGCCGTGTCAGTTCAAACTTTGTCAGCGTGCATGATATTTCGCCGAAGCCCGCCGAGCAACCTGTCGTCGGTCTATACTTGGGCGTTGGCATCGGTGAGAATGCCCCAGCCACATGGAACGAAAGCAAAAGGGAAATGAGCGCGGCGCGATTCGCATCGGCGTGACGCAAATGGCCTGCTGGGCCGATCCGGCGGTCAATCTGAAGAACCAGCTTGCGCTGGTGCGCCGCGCCGCCCGCTCGGGCGCCAGAATCGTCTGTAGCCAGGAACTGTTTCGCTCGCAATATTTCTGCCAGGTGGAGGATCACCGGTTCTTCAAACTGGCCGAGACCATCCCGGGGCCGAGCACCGATGCGTTTGCGAAACTGGCCAGGAAACATCGCATCGTCATCATCGCGTCGCTGTTCGAAAAGCGGGCGGCGGGCGTGTACCACAATGCCGCCGCGATCATCGACGCCGACGGCTCGATCCTCGGCGTCTATCGCAAGATGCACGTCCCCGACGATCCGCTGTATTACGAGAAGTTTTATTTCGCGCCCGGCGACACGGGATTCCGCGCCTGGCAGACGAGATATGCCCGGATCGGCGTCCTGATCTGCTGGGACCAGTGGTTTCCCGAAGCGGCGCGCCTGACCGCACTCCAGGGAGCACAAATCCTCTTCTACCCAACGGCGATCGGCTGGCATCCAAGCGAAAAGGCCGAATACGGCAACTCCCAGCATGAGAGTTGGCAGCTCATACAGCGCAGCCACGCCGTCGCCAACGGGTGTTACGTTTGTGCGGCCAATCGAATCGGGATCGAGAAGGTCCTCGGTCCCGACGGCAAGCCGGTGAATGACCAGGGGATTGAATTCTGGGGCCAGTCGTTCGTCGCCGCTCCCAACGGCCAGATCATCGCCAAGGCCGCCAGCGACAAGGAGGAGGTTTTGATCGCCGATTGCGATCTGGAAGAGGTGGAATTCAGCCGGACGCATTGGCCGTTCCTGCGCGACCGGCGGATCGATGCGTATGGGGATTTGACGAAGAGGTTTGTGGACCGCGTATCCTCGAAAACATGAGCGCCGAAGAACGGCGTCTTAAACGAATGTCAAAGGTGAAAGCCCTGAAACGAACGCCGGCGTCACTGGGATATGCTTTCCCGCCGGAATGGGCGCCGCACGAAGGGACGTGGTTCAGTTGGCCGCGGCCCGAGGGGATTTCGTTTCCGGGGAAATACGACACGATTCCGGAAAACCTGGCGCGAATCTTCCGGCAAATCTCGCCGCGCGAAAAAGTACACGTCAACGTTCCCAATGGAAACTATGAAACCTTGGTCAAGGAGCAATTGACGGAGCACGGCTGCCCGCTTCGGAACATTTTGTTCCATCATATCAAGACCAACGAAAGCTGGTGCCGCGACCATGGGCCGGCGTTTGTAAAAAGCGGCCGGTCGTTGGCCATCGTGGACTGGAAATTCAACGCCTATGGCGGGAAGTATCCGCCGTACGACGATGACGACGCGGTTCCCACGCGAGTCGCCGAGGAACTTGGCCTGCCGGTATTTTATCCGGGGATCGTGATGGAAGGCGGGTCGGTCGATTTCAACGGCGCGGGAACCGTGCTGACCACGACCGATTGCCTGCTCAATAAGAATCGCAATCCCCGGCTCGGCAAGAGCGGGATCGAGAAATATCTGAAGGACTATTACGGACAGATGAAGGTGTGCTGGCTGACGGGAGGAATCGCCGGCGACGACACGGACGGGCACGTCGACGATCTTGCGCGGTTCATCAGTCCGCGGAAGATCGTGATCGCCCTGGAGGCCGACGGCAAGGACGCCAATTATGCGGTCCTCCGCGACGCTCGCCGCCAATTGGAACACCTGAGCGACCAGGCCGGCCGGCCGTTTGAGATCGTGGAAATTCCCATGCCCGCTCCGGTGGTCCACGCCGGCCGGCGTCTACCGGCAACGTACGTGAATTTCTATTTTGTCAACGGGGCTTTGCTGGTTCCCACCTACCGCGACCGCCGCAATGACCGAAAGGCCCTGGCCATCCTTCAGCGGCATTTGCCGAAACACAGAGTCATTGGAATAGACTGTGTGGAGTTGATTTGGGGATTGGGAGCGATTCACTGTCTCAGCCAGCAGCAGCCGAAGCGTTAAAGAAGTTGCGAGTTGCGGGTTGCGGGTTGCGAGTGAAAGCAAGAACGCGCTCTACTCGCAACCCGCAACTCGCAACTCGTTCCCCTCACGTTCCCCCCATCCGATCCGAAATGGTCTTCTCCGGACCGGTCTTCTCCGGCCCGGGTTTGTCCGCCGTTGGCGGCGCGGGCGCCGGCTCTTGCACGGGCTTATCGACGAGGTTCTTGTCGAGGATGAAAACGACGACCGAGATCACGCTGGTCCACAAGCCGCTCTTATCGCCCTCGGCGGTCTGAACGACCGCGCGGGTTTTGACGATGTCGCCGCTCATCTTGTATTGCTGCTCGCGTTCGTCCCAGTTCTTGTCGGCCTCGAACGGGATGCCGAGGGTGGTCGCCAGCATCGTCGCCGCCAGGTCTTCGCAGAGGTCTTCCGTTTTCTTCTCGGTCATTCCGTAGCCGTGGTGCTCGGCGATGTATCCGTGCGCGTGGTTTCGCGGAATCGCCAGACCGATGCCGGCGCAAATCAAGCGGTTGGGTTCGTCGGTGGCGGCCTCGGCCAGGACGACGAACGTGATCTGTCCGGGAATGAGCTTGGCCTGTCCCTCTTTCATGGGGACGATCTTGCAACTGGTGGGGTAAATCGACGAGACCCGAACCAGGTTTTGCTTTTCGATCCCCGCATCCCGCAGCGCCAACTCGAAGCTCATGAGTTTTTGCGCGTGTCGCCCGACGCCTTTGGTGAAAAAGCACTCCTTGGGCATGAAATCGTCGCCATTGACCATTGATTAAGACTCCGTTTGCAAGCCGAGCGGCTTTCCTCTCCGCGTGAGGCGGAATTATATCGTGATTCTCACCGACGCAAAGACATTCTTGAAAATTGGCGACAGGATTTTCTAAAAAATCGCCCCGAGCGCCTCCGCCGCGCCGCTACAGAGCGCCGCTCCAATCTGGCGGCAACAGGATGACGGGGATTTTTGTATTCTTGATCAATTCCACCGGCACGTTCCCCGCCAGAAGGCGTGCAAAAATGTTCTTCCCGGTCAATCCAAGCACGATGAGGGTGACTTCCCGCTCGGCCGCGGTGTTCAAGATGGCCCGGGCGATGTCGTCGCTGAACATTAAGAGCGTTTGAACCGCCACGTCCCGCTCCTGGAGCTTGGTGCGCAGAAAGCTGATGGCCGCCTCGCCGTCGGCCTGCTCCTGCTCGCGCATCTGACCGCCGCTGGGGCGCGAGACGTGAACCACCAGCACCTCGGCCTCCAGCCGATGAGCCAGGTCGGCCAGCGGGACCACCACCTTCTCCGCCGCCCATGGACTGCTCACAGCTATAAGAATCCGGCTCATTGTTGTGCAATTTTAGATTGAATCGAATCCATCCGAAAGGGGCATCCCGTCCGTTCCATGAGGGCCGCCAGCCGACGCAGGGCCTTGCCGCGATGGCTGATCCGGTGTTTTTCGGCCGCCGGCAGCTCGGCGGTCGTCTTTTCCAGGGCCTGGACCCAAAAAAGGGGGTCATATCCGAATCCTCCGCACCCCCGCGGCTCTGTCAGAATCCGCCCTTCTACGCTGTCGCTGGCCGTCAGCATAACCCTTCCCAGCGGGTCAGCCAGAGCCAATGAACACACGAAGCGGGCGGTCCGCCGTTCGGCCGGCAGCCCGGCAAGCTGCCGCAGCAAAAGGGCGTTGTTGTCCAGGTCGCCATGCCCGGCCTCGTGCATCGCCGCCCACCGGGCGCTGAAGACCCCCGGCTTGCCGTCCAGCGCATCCACCGCCAGTCCGCTGTCATCGGCCAGGCTCCAGCTATCGAGCAACCGCGCATATTGCCCCGCCTTCAGGCAGGCGTTGGCCAGGAACGTTGCTCCGGTTTCTTCCACTGCGGGTAAATCGGCATGTTCCGTCAGATCCGTGAATTCCGCGACCCCGCCCTCGGCCAGAATCTGGCGAAATTCCCTCACCTTTCCGCGATTCGTGCTGGCAATGAGAATTTTCACGGTGCTCGCCCCCTACCGCAATCCTCCCAAACCCGGCACCGTCGGCGTCGAATCGCCGGTATCCCCCTGATGCGATGCTCCAGCCTGATCCGAATCGCTCTTGGTCGGCTGGTCCTGATCGTCGTTGTCGTGCGGAACCTGCACCAAATACGACGACCAGGGAATCGTTTGCCAGGAACGATCTTTCAATTGCATCTTTCTCCCGGCGATCTCGCCGTTGACGTAGTAATACGGATATTGCTCCGTGGCCCGCTTCAGCGAATCATCCACGATCTGAAGGTTGGGCATAACCACCTTCATTTTGCGGCCTTGGGAATCGTAGACCTTGTCGGGATTGACGCCTTGCGGCAATGGGCCGGGTACCACCAGCAGCGGCTGGTTGGGATCGTCGCTTTCGGCAACGGAGGCTTCCTGCTCGCGGACGGCTTGGCGCGGCCAGGAACCGATGTAAACCTCGCTGGTCGTCGGCCCATGCCGGAAATAGGCCTCGATCCCATGAGCGCGAAATTCCCGGACCGAATCCACTGCCGCTTGTTTCCGCTCCGGACTCCCCGTGTACTTCGCGATCTGAAGCGTCCAATACCCCGGATTGTTGGCCAAGTCCCATTCCTTGGGCGCCGGCGGGTCCGGCATGTTGATCGACGCGAACGCCACCTGGGGGAAAAGCGGATCGCCGTCCTGGTTCACCAGCGATGACACTCTGGCCCGGTCCGTTTGCGCCCGCGTGTATTCCGCGAGTTGCGACTGGTCGTCGAACGTCTTGTAAAACCCGAAATAAAGATCGCTTTCCTCGGCGCCGTGAACGATATACCAATCCTTGGACCCGGTGCTGCGGATCAACATTTCCTTGGCTTGCTTGGCATCGCCGATGTGCGTCGGGCCCGCGAAAGTGGCGCAGTGCAAAGTGTACAACGCGCCCGGCGGCGGCACGGGCATGGAAGATTCATCCGTCGACGCGCCGGCAACCGGCGCGGCCGAATCCGTCGCCGTCTGATCCCCGGTTGAACTTGAAGACCAGGGGGGGCTTGCGCATCCCGCCGCCGCGAGAAATATCGCCAAAAAAAACCTGAAATAGCGATTCATGGCTTTAAGCTCCCGGCGACGAAAACCCCACGGCATCGCCGTAGGCGTTATATGCTATCAAAAACTGGGCCTGTTTCCGATAGAATCCCCTCCGTCATGAATCCCGAGGACCCTAACCGCAAACCGCCCTGCAAACGTGAGGACGCCCTTGCCGTGCTCAAGCGCCTCCGCGAAGGCGGGCATGTCGCCTATTTCGCGGGCGGATGCGTGCGGGACTCGCTGCTCGGCCTGGAAGCGAAGGATTGGGACGTCGCCACCGACGCCCCGCCCGGCCGGGTGCGGGAACTGTTTGCCTCCACCCAGGCCGTCGGAGCCGCATTCGGAGTCATCCTTGTCCGCAATGGCCAGAGCGTGGTTGAGGTGGCCACCTTTCGAGCGGATGGGGATTATGAAGACGGCCGGCGGCCCAGCAGCGTCCGATTCACCTCCGCCGAGGAAGACGCCCGGCGGCGCGATTTCACGATCAACGGCCTGTTCCTCGATCCCCTGGAAGACCGGATCATCGATTACGTCGGTGGCCGGGAAGATCTCGCGGCCCGCCTGATCCGCGCCATCGGGGCGCCCGCCGAGCGATTCGCCGAAGATCATCTCCGTCTGCTTCGCGCCGTCCGGTTTGCCGCCCGGTTCGGGTTTGAGATCGAACCCGCCACCGCCGCCGCCATCGCCTCGCTCGCCAATCGCGTGAAGGGAATCAGCCCCGAACGCATCGGCGACGAACTGCGCCTGATGCTCACCCCGCCAACGCGCAACGTCGCTTGGACGTTGCTATGGAACCTGGGCCTGGGGCGCGAAATCTTTCGCTTCCTGCCGGACCTGCCGCAGCGCGTGGACTTCAATCGGTCGATATTCCTGGGCCTGCACAGCCAACGCTCGATCACCTTCGGGCTTGCCTTGGCCGCGGCGACCCTGTGTGTTCGGCTTCAGGCCGGCGATACCTTATCCCTGTTAACTAAACCGGAAATTTCCCGCTCGGTCCGCGCCATGCGGCAGGCCCTGCGAATCAGCAACGATGAATCGGACGAGATGGCGGAAACATTGGCCGGCCTCGAGCCGCTGCTGCAACCCCAGCCGCCGAGTTTGGCACAGAAAAAACGCTTCCTTGCCCGCTCGACGTCGCCTCAATCCCGATTGCTGATGGATGCGATGGCGAAAATCGGATTGCACGCCGAGCGCATTGCCGATTTGCAGCCTGACCTGATCGAGTTGAGCAAGCACGAGGTCGCCCCGCCCCCGCTGATCGACGGCGACGATCTGATCGCCGACGGCCTCTCGGCCGGCCCCAAATTCCGCCGGATTCTGGATTCGGTTTACGACGCGCAGCTCGAAGGACGCATATCCACCAAGGAAGAGGCGCTTACCCTGGCCAAATCAATCTAGTCGCGTTTTTGGGAAATCGGGAGAAATCGGTAGACAAGGAGGGTTTGGAGGTCACTATTACCTGTGTGGGGGTGAGAGACAAGGGCCATGGGCGTGGAAGTTGAGGATGACGCATTGTTGGTGCGGGAGGTGCTGGGGGGCGACGTTGATACGTTTGGATTGCTGTACGACCGGTATGCGGGCCTGATCCGCGCCATTTGCCACGATGAATCTCCGCGGGACCTGCATCGAGCGCAGGATATGTGTCAGGAGGTTTTCCTGCGGGGATATCGGAATTTAGTCACGCTGAAGGATCCGGAGAAATTCGCGGGGTGGCTGGTGGGGATTGCGCGGTTGGTCTGCCAGGAGTGGCGGCGAAGGCGCTTGCGTGATCGGAATCGGTTTGTGGCCGATCCTCCGGAGCAGGCGGCCGATCCACCGGAGGCCGCGTCATCCGAGGATGCGGATCGGATCCTTGCGGCAATCGCCGATCTGCCCGAGCGCGAACGTCTGGCCTTGCACCTGTTCTATCTGCAAGAGAATCCCGCGGAGGACGCCCGGCAAGTTCTGAAGTTATCGCGATCCGGCTTTTATCGTCTCCTGGATCGCGCTGGCGCCCATCTGAAGAGGCGGATGGGAAATGACTGGGAGAGCAATCGATGAGTTTCGAAAAGCATCATCGTGTGGAAAGAGCCTATATGCGGTTTGTCCGCGATCACGACTGGCTGCGCGAGGAGTTGCTGTCGCGTCTGCGGCAGTCTGATAGTCCGATGAGAATTGATGAGCCAATCGTTGCGTATCCCCCGCGTTTGCCGATGAAGAGAGCGATGACGGCGGCGGTGGTTGGACTAGCGGCGATGCTTTTGATTTACGTAGGCGCGGCGCGATTGCTGGCGCCGGCCGGTCCCGCCGGCGGAGCAAACCTCTTGTCCTCGCAGATTCGCATCGTCAAGAGCGTGTGCATTCCAGGATGGTACGACGAGCGGCAAAGCCGAGAGGCCGACTAAGTCAAAGAGAGCATTCGGTTGCGTATTCTTACGGGAGAGTCTTATGCGGATCATCAAAACAATTTGGCGCTGGGCATTTCGGGCGTTTGCGTTTGTTGGGTTTTTGACGGCGGGTCTGACGCTGGCCGTGTGGCTGGGTTATACGTTTCGGAACGTCGATAACCTCGATCGTCCCTTCGTGGACGACCCGCAGGCGCTGGGATGGTGGACCTCGGTGGATTTTGTCAACTCGCCGCAGGATTTTAATCCGAACGTCCCCCAATGGTCGCATGAGTTGTTTTTCAAGAGCATGGAACTGCGTCCCGGAGGAAGCACTGATAAAGAGTGGATGACATGGACAAAGGGAATGATTCTCAATCATGGGGGCGACCATACCGCGTCCACCTATGAAATCCGCGAGATCCAGGGCGTCACGTACCTGTTTTTTCAGTGGAAAAGCGGCGAATACATTTACTTTCACAAGAAGCCGCCGTATTACGTTTTGCGATATAGCGGCCCGCCGGGACAGAAGATCGTCGATAACATCGATTTGCCGTTTGTGAATGATCCGGACGTGCTGGGGCAATGGGCCTCGGTGGATTTCGTCGAAAGGAAAGATGAATTTTCGCCGGGTTCGCGACATTGGGATGAAGAACTCTACCTCAAGGGCATGACGTTCTATTCCAATGGCGGGTTTCGGTATTCGATAGCCGTGCCCGATACGCAATCGAAACCGCAACCCTGGGTCAAATGGACCAAGGGCGTGGTCATGCACAGTGGGGATCACACGGCTTCCAAATATGAAATCCGTCAGATCGGAGGCGGCAAGTACATGTTCTTTGAGTGGAAGAGCGGCGACTACACCATCCGGCATTGCCAGCCGCTGTTTTATGTTTTGCAGTGGACGGGCGAAGCGCCGGCGACAAACCCGGCTGCCACGACGATGCCGGCGCCGTGAGAGAAGGGTGAACTCTATTGCCCGCGCGGCCCCTGTGCCCCGCCCAGCGCCAATCCCCCCGCGACTAGAATCATCCCGGCTCCCAGGAGATAGACGTGCGATTGCGAACTTCGGCACAGCTTGGCGAAATACCCGCTCACCGGCTGGTACGGCGGCAGCGCCGCCGGCGGCGGAACGTTGATGATATTGAACGGCGACATCCGCTCGGCATCGGATGAGGCGGACAGCGCCGAACCCCTGTCCGGCTTGGTATCCACGATCGCTTCGCCCTGCTGCACCGCGCGCATTTCCCGCTGGGCCAGGCGCTCGGTGAGCTGCGGATCGCTTTCCATTTCAGACAAGAATTCCCGATTGACCGCGATCTGTTTCTGGACCTGCGTCAAATCCAGCCGCAACTTTTCGCGTTCATACACCAGCCGGCGATTGGCATCGGCCTGCGGAATCACCAGGCAGGCGGCGATGATGCCCAGGCCCAGGCACAGAATCGCGATGGTCCAGCCCCCGGTCTCCGCGGCGGCGCGCGGTGGATACGCTTCCTCATCCTCCACCTCGTGCTCCGGCAAGTTGAAGGCAAAACCTCCGCCATCGAACGGAGTCGTCAAGTTATCATCCTCGACTTCCTCGCTCGGGCCGCCTGGCTCCTCGGGCAAAGGTTCCATCTGCCAATCCCCCGGCGGCGTTGCCAGATGCCATTGCCCGCCGGATTCGGTTTCCCAATTGGTGGGCGCATTGCCTTCTTGAGAATCGACGGATTCCCATGGCAGCGCCACGCGCTGTGCATTGCCCCCGCGACCCAGCCTCACAACCATAAAGCCATCCTTGGCCGGACGAAAAGCGCCTATTTACGCCACAGCTTGCCGCCGTATAGCGCCTGCTTGCCCAACTGTTCCTCGATGCGGAACAACTGATTGTATTTCGCGACGCGATCCGATCGCGCCGGCGCCCCGGTCTTGATCTGCCCGCAATTCGTCGCCACCGCGATGTCCGCGATGGTCGAATCCTCCGTTTCGCCGCTGCGATGGCTTATCACCGCCGTATAACCGGCGCGGATCGCCATGTTCATCGCCTCGAACGTCTCGCTCAGGGTGCCGATCTGGTTCACCTTCACCAGGATCGAGTTTGCGACCCCGGTCTTGATGCCCCTTTCCAGGAATTTGGTGTTGGTGACGAAAATGTCGTCACCGACAAGCTGAATCTTCTTCCCCAGCCGGTCGGTCAGCTTCTTCCACCCCTCCCAATCATTCTCCGCAAGACCGTCTTCCAAAGACCGGATCGGATACTTTTCGATCCACTTCGCCCAGTAGTCCGTCATTTCGTCGTTGGACAAAATCTTATCCGGGTTGCTCTTGAAGAGTTTGTACCCCTTCTTCTGCGCGTCCCAAAGCTCGCTGGCCGCGGGATCGAGCGCGACAAACACCTGCTTGCCGAATTCATACCCCGCCGCCGAAACGGCCTCGCCGATCACCTTCAGCGCATCCTCATTGTCCTTCAGATTGGGCGCGAATCCGCCTTCGTCCCCGACCGCCGTTGAAAGCTTGCTCTTCTGCAACACCTTCTTCAGCGCGTGATAGATTTCAACCCCGGCCCGCATCGCATCGTAAAAGGTGTCGAATCCCCACGGCTGAATCATGAACTCCTGAAAATCCACGTTGTTGTCCGCGTGCTTGCCGCCGTTGAGAATGTTCATCATCGGGCAAGGCAGCGTCTTGGCGCCGGGACCGCCGAGATAACGATAGAGCGGAAGCTGGCTGAACTCGGCGCCGGCCTTGGCGACGGCCAGGGACACCCCCAGCATCGCGTTGGCGCCCAGCTTGGATTTGTTCTCCGTGCCGTCGAGGTCGATCATCAGCCGGTCGATCGCCTCCTGGTCGCGCGGATCCAACCCGATCAACTCCGGGGCGATCTTCGCGTTGACGTTTTCGACCGCTTTCAGAACCCCCTTGCCAAGATAGACCTTCTTGTTGTCGTCGCGCAGCTCGACGGCTTCGTTCTCGCCCGTGCTGGCACCGCTCGGGATCGCCGCCCGGCCCAGCGCTCCATCCTCCAGGACGACGTCGACTTCAATGGTCGGATTTCCCCGCGAATCGAGAATCTGTCGCGCGTGAATGTATTCTATGCAACAACTCATGGTTGATATCCGAAGCGCGTACCTCGGCCTTTCATTGGTTATCGGACGAATTTGCTTGAAAACTTCAACGGTGGGGTGTTACGAAATCTCCCACCTTTCCAGATCGCAGTTTACGCGCCTGGCTGGCGGTGTCAAAGAGCCAGGAAAGCGCGTTGAACCGGAGATAGCCCGTCGCGGTATAGCCGCAACCAAAATAGGACGCGAACGCAGGCTTTACTTTGGAACCTCAAACGCGGCGACGAGCCGGGGAACGCAGTTTTACCGCCCGCTTCGCTAGAGGTCGCAGAGAGCGCCGAGAAGAAAAGCAGGAGGATATTTGCCACAGATGAAGATCAGATGGACACGGATGAATCACAACAGAATCCCTTGCATTTCATCCGTGTCCATCGGTCTTCATCTGTGGCGAACATGCATTTCTCCGCGCCCTGCGCTCATGCCCCGATGTTTGGCGTGTATAATTCCAGGTCCATGATGAAAAGGATCAATCCCGAGAAGATGAACGAGGCGCAGTTGGACCGGCTGGGGGCCCAGGCGGAGAAAGTGAAATACGCCAACACGCGCCCGTTGACCGCCGCAGCCCTTCGCGTTCTGGCCAAAGCGGCTAACAAGGGCGGACGCCCGCGCATCGGGGCCGGGGCGCAGAGGATCAATATCACCGTCGAGCGAACCTTGCTCAAAACGGTCGACGCCTACGCTCGCAAGCACGGCCTGACCCGCGCCGCCGTGCTGGCCGAAGGACTGCGGAGGCTCGTGGCCGCGTAGTCACCTTTTCATGGAGTTATGCGAGCGGCGCGAGCGCGCAATCCGTCATAGGCCAATCGAACGTTCGCCGGCAGCGCCGCGTTGGTGGCCTCGTGGCCGAGGGCATGAGCAATATGGGTGAAGAAGGTTTGCCGCGCGCCGATGCGTCCGGCGGCGGCGACGGCTTCCTCGACGGAGAAATGCGTCGCGTGCGGCTTGTGCTGCAAGGCGTCCAGCACCAGCACGTCCAAATCCTTCAGCAATTCAAACGACGAGTCCGGAATCCGATTGACATCGGTGCAATAGGCCAGGTTGTCGATGCGGAAACCCAGCACGGGCATGTCGCCGTGAAAAAGCGGGATCGGCGTCCAGGTCTTTCCGGCGATTTCAAACGGCCCGTCGATCGTTCGGCGAATCAGATGCGGGCGAAAGACCTTCATTTCCGGCTCCGGCTCCTTGAACGCATAGCCGAAAGATCGCATGAGAACCGCAAACGTGCCGTCGTCCGCCCATACGTCCAATGGGCCTTTTTTCAGTGCATTGAATCGCCGGACGTCATCCAGCCCCATGATGTGGTCGGCGTGGGCGTGGGTGAAGACGACCGCGTCGATCATGTCGATCCCGTTGGCAACGCATTGCAAGCGCAATTCCGGCGTCGCGTCGATAAGGATGCGGACGCCGCCGTAGGACATCACCGCCGATGGACGCGTTCGCTTGTCATGCGGATCGGGGCTGGAACAGACCGGGCAATGGCAGCCGATCATCGGAATCCCCGCCGACGTACCCGTGCCCAGAAAAAGGATTTCGATCCCGTCCATGGCCATGCGTTATATGCGGTCAATCGCCGCCTTGCCAAGCCAATCCACGGGTTCCACTGCGGCCACCACATCCCGCGGAAGCTCGGGGATCGCCGGCCCCACGAACCGCGGGACGAGACACAGAATCGGGACATCGCCCCATTTTTCGATGGCTCGGGGATTGGTCTCCTCGACGACCGTCGGCGTTTCGGAGGGATATTGGTTGATCACCACCCCGGCGACGGACAGGTTTGCGTTTCGCAGAACTTGCAGCGTGAGCAGCGTATGGTTGATCGTTCCCAGCTCCGCGCGGGCAACGATCACGGCCGGCAATCCCAACCAGCCGATCATGTCCGAAACCGAATGCCGGCGATCGATCGGAACCATGACCCCGCCGACGCCCTCGACGATCAAACAATCGCTCGATCCGGTCATGGTTTGAATCGCCGCGTCGATTGCCGACCATTCGATCTTCTGCTTGGCGCGTTCGGCGGCGATGGCCGGGGCCAACGCCTCGGCGAATCTCTGCGGGCAGATCGTGTTCAGCGGGAACTTGGCGTCCGCGTGATGGGCGAGGAATTCCGCATCCTCGCTGACCAATCCCTCGCGCCGGCGCGGGCAGCCGGTGGCGACCGGCTTGCAAACCGCCACCCGCGTCCCCCGCCGTCTGAACCAATCCGCGATCGCCCCCGCCACCAGCGTCTTGCCGACGCCGGTGTCGGTGCCGGTGATGAACAACCCCGGAATTGGTGAACGAGTCAACATGGCTGGCAAAAGCAATTCTCCCACCTATCATTATGTTTGACCATGCAACGACGCAAATTCGGCGGCACGGATCTTGAAGTCTCGGCGATCAGCCTGGGCTGCTGGCCGTTCGGCGTGGATTGGTGGGGGCATTACACGGACGAGCAGGCCCTTCGGCTCATGCAGTTCGCCCTTGAGCAGGGCATCACCTTCTTCGATTCCGGCGACGCCTACGGCAACGGACGGGCGGAATCGCTTCTGGGCCAATTCCTCAAAACCGTTCCCCGCGGCAAAATCGAGATCGGGGGGAAATTCGGGTACGACTTTTATTCCGATCCCGGCCAGCCCGGCAGCCATCGCGAACGCAAACAGGATTTCTCCCCAAGATTCCTCCGCTTTGCCCTGGAGCAGTCCCTGCACCGGCTCGGCACGGACGTGATTGACCTGTACATGGCGCACAACGTGAAGTTGCCGCAATTCCGCGACGACCTGTTCGCCGAGTTGGAGAAGATCAGGAGCGAAGGAAAGATCAAGGTGTGGGGCGTGTCGCTTGGCCCGGCCATCGGGTGGCGCGAGGAAGGCATCAAGGCCCTGACGGATCACAACGCGAAGGCCGTGCAGACGGTTTACAATCTGTTCGAGCAAAATCCCGGCCGGGAATTTTGCGAAACCGCCCGCGCGACGGGCGCCGGCGTATTGGCCCGCGTTCACGACAACAGCGGCATCCTCAAGGACAAAGTCCGCCTGGACAGCCAGATTTCCCAAAACGATCACCGCAAATTCCGCGACCAGGCCTGGAAGGTTTACGGCCTCAAAAAGCTGGAACTGGTTCGCCACTACGCCTCCGATCATGGAATGACCGTTCACCAGTTCGCATGCAAGTGGCTGCTGATGGAGCCGGCGCTGACAAACATCACCGGAACGTTCCTCAATGAAGAAGAAATCGCCGAAGCGGCCGAATCGGTGGACAAGCCGCCGCTGTCGGCCGCGGAGATGCGGCAGCTGGCCGAAGATTACGCCCGCGATTGGGGCCTGGGCGACGAGGCCCATCCGTGCGATCTGAAGAGCAGCACGTCGCCGAGCGGAACGGTGCGGAGCGGATACGTCCCACCACCGGTATTGATTGAGTAGGAGCGTCATTGGTCATTGGTCATTTGTCATTGGAAAGAGCTTCCCACAAATGACCAATGACCAATGACCAATGACAAATGCCATCACTTCGTTACGTCGTTCTGCATCACACCGGAATCGAGCGGCCGCATTACGATCTGATGCTGGAACTGTCGGCCGGGTCCGAATTGTCCACCTGGCGAATGCCGCATTGGCCCCCTCGTCCGGGGGACCAATTCACTCCCCTGCCGAAACACCGGCGCGAATATCTCGAATACGAAGGCCCGGTTTCGAGAAACCGGGGACAGGTGAAGCACGTCGCGGCGGGTCATTTCCAGATTGTCAGGAATTCCCCCACGAACGTGGCCGTTATTTGCGATGACGGTACAGACCTTGAATTGGCACTCCATTGCTGACCACGAAGGGCGCTCGGCGCATAAAAAAGGTGGCGTGGACCTCTCGGCTTTCCACGCCACCCAGGGAAGGAGGATCTTTACACTTTAATATACGTTACATTCTCGATTTTGTTTCAAATCCTGAAGAAAGTTATGAGTGAACTGGCCGGAACCATCGCCCGGAAGAGAAGATAGATAAACCTACATATCTACGCGGCCGCGGCTTCGATCCACTGACGGCTTTGGCGGCCCTGGAGAGCAGTTGAAGCCGATTGACCACCAAGACGATCATAAATATACTTAGCGGATGCAATTATTGCCCAAGGAAATTAAAGGCGCGGCCATCGTGGACGCGACAGCGGCCTCAGGCGCTGATTGCGCGGGTGCGGTGCTGAACGTAGCCCCGCCCGTCGTTCGTGCCATCCGTAAGATGATGCGCGATCATCGGTTACCGGGGCTGTCGGTGCCACAGTTCAGGGCGCTTGCGCTATTGACCTTTTCGCCGGAGGCATCGCTTTCAACGGTGGCGGATTATGTCGGCTCCTCGCTTCCGGCCGCTTCCCGGATGGTCAATGGCTTGGTCGCCAAGAATCTGGTTGCGCGGAAGGAATGCTCTCGCGATCGCCGGCAGGTTTCGCTGGAGCTGACACCGCTGGGCCGCGACGCATTCCTGGAATCGCGCCAGGCCACGCGGCGCCAGCTTGCCCAGCGGCTTGCCGGGCTTTCGACAACACAAAGACACGCCGTCATCGAAGTCATGGGATGGCTCGGTGAAGTGTTCGGCAGCGATGCCGAACTGGCGCGGCGGGCCAACGGCAATTCAGCCGTCGACAACTCCTGATCGAGCAGCATTATGTGGATCGTTCGTCTTGCATTGCGTCGGCCGTACACGTTCATCGTCGCGTCGATGCTGATCATCCTCCTGGGGCTGATGGCGATTCTGTGGATGCCGACCGACATCTTTCCGGAGATCAACATTCCGGTGATCGCGGTGGCGTTCAACTACAGCGGCATGACGCCCGAGGACATGGAAGGAAGAATCGTCACCAACTTCGAAGGCGCGCTCACCGTTACCGTCAACGACATCGAACACATCGAAAGCCAATCGCTCAACGGCATAGGGATCGTCAAGATCTATTTTTATCCCAACGCCAAGATCGAAGCCGCCACGGCGCAGGTGACGGCGATCGCCCAAACCGCGCTGCGCTCGATGCCGCCGGGAACGCAGCCGCCGTTGGTCATTCAATACAACGCCTCGAACGTGCCCATCCTCCAGCTTGGTCTGGGCAGCGACAAGCTGAGCGAGCAGCAGTTGTTCGACTACGGCGTGCAATTCATCCGCACGGGCCTGATCACCGTTCAGGGAGCGCAGATTCCGTGGCCCTACGGCGGCAAGCAGCGGCAGATCATGGTCGACCTGGACCCGGATCGCCTTTACGCCTGGGGCATTTCCCCATCCGACGTCTCCAACGCCATCAGCAGTCAGAACCTGGTATTGCCGGCTCCACCTCAACAGCAGCCCGACGGTGGTGGATTCCCTGAACGATTTGCCGATCAAGACCGTCAATGGAACGACCGTTTACATCAAGGACGTGGCGCACGTGCGCGACGGGTTTTCGGTGCAGAACAGCATCGTGCACGCCGACGGAAAACGCGGCGGGCTGATGGTGATCCTCAAGAACGGCGGTTCCTCCACGCTGGACATTGTCCGCCGGATCAAAGCCGCTCTGCCGGTGGTGGCGGCGAGGATTCCGGCGTCGCTGAAGATCACCCCCTTGTTCGACCAGTCGATCTTCGTCCGCGCCTCGGTCAACGGCGTGGTCAAGGAGGCCGCCATCGCCGCCGGACTCACCGGGCTCATGGTCCTGCTCTTCCTGGGAAGTTGGCGCAGCACCCTCATCGTGGTGATTTCCATCCCCCTTTCGATCCTGGTCTCCATCATCGTGTTGTATTTCCTGGGCGAGTCGCTCAACGTGATGACGCTGGGCGGCATGGCTCTGGCGGTGGGAATCCTGGTCGATGACGCCACCGTCGCCATCGAAAACATTCACCGCAACATCGGCCAGGGCAAGCCGCTGCTGAAAGCCATCCTCGACGGCTCGCAGCAGATCGCCGTTCCCGCGTTTGTCTCGACGTTGTGCATCTGCATCGTGTTCGTGCCCGTCGCGTTCATCACCGGCGCGGCCAAGTATCTCTTCACGCCGCTGGCCATGGCCGTGGTTTTCGCCATGATGACCAGTTACGTCCTGAGCCGAACGCTGGTTCCCACTCTGATCAACTATCTGCTGCCCGCGGAGATGGAGATGTACGGCGGTCATCTCGATCCAACCGATCCACACACGCGCGGCCGGATCAGCCACAGGAACGTCATGTGGCGGTTTCACGACCTGTTCAACGGTCTGTTCGAGAAGTTTCGCCGAATTTACGGCGGAATGCTGGCCGCGTCGCTGAAACATCGGGGGTTGGTGCTGGCGGGATTCGCGCTGCTGGTGCTGGTTTCCCTGGCGTTGTTCCCCCTGATCGGCCGGGACTTTTTCCCCACGGTTGACGCCGGCCAGATTCGCCTTCACGTGCGAACCCCGCCGGGAACGCGAATCGAGGAGACCGAGCGCGTCTTCGGCGAGGTCGAGGGAGTCATCCGCCGCGACATCCCCGCCGCCGAAATCGACACCATCCTCGACAACATGGGCATTCCCAACAGCAGCATCAATCTGGCGCTCAGCGACGGCTCGCTGATGTCCCCCAGCGACGGCGAAATATTGGTGTCGCTCAAGCCCGAGCGCCATCCGACCGAGCAATACATCGAGCGGCTCAACACCGACCTGCACAAGGAATTTCCGGACGAGACCTTCTTTTTCCAGCCGGCCGACATCGTCACCCAGGTGCTGAACTTCGGCATCGCGGCGCCGATCGACGTTCAGATCAACGGCCCGCCCGCCAATGCCGCCGCGAACTACCAGATCGCCAAGGACATCGAGCGCCAAATGGCCGCCGTTCCCGGCGCGGCCGACGTGCGCATCCTCCAGGTTCCGCACACTCCGGACCTCCGCATGAACGTCGATCGAACCATGGCCAGCCAGGTCGGCGTGACCGAAGGCCAGATCGCCAACGACATGCTGGTTTCTCTTAGCGGCACGGCGCAGTTGTCGCCGAATTTCTGGCTCGACCCGAAGAACGGCCGGCAATACACCGTGCTGGTCCAGACGCCCCAGTACCGCGTGGATTCGATCAACGACTTGCAGAATTCTCCGGTGGTTCCGTCCGCTTCCGCGAACCCGGGGGGCGCCGCACAATTGCTTGGGAATCTGGCGGAGCTGCACCGGGGTTATTCCGCCACCAACATCACCCACAACGCGATACTCCCCTGTTTTGACGTGATGTCCGGCGTGCGCGGGACCGATTTGCACTCGGTCGCCGTCGGCGTCGACCGGATCATCGCCGACGCCCGCAACCACCTCCCGCGCGGCAGCACGATCCTCGTCCAGGGCCAGGTGCAAAGCATGAACTCTTCCTTCGCGGCCTTGTCCTACGGGCTGATCTTCGCGGTCGTGCTCGTCTATCTGCTCATGGTCATCAACTTCCAGTCGTGGCTCGATCCCCTGATCATTCTGATGGCTCTTCCCGGCGCCCTGTCGGGCATCCTGTGGATGCTGTTCGTCACCGGGACCACCATCAGCGTCCCGGCGCTCATGGGCGCGATCATGAGCATCGGCGTGGCAACCGCCAACAGCATCCTCGTCATCACCTTCGCCAACGATCAACGCCAGCAGGGCATGAACGCGCACGACGCCGCACTGGCCGCCGGCCTCACGCGCCTCCGACCCGTCATCATGACCGCGCTGGCGATGATCATCGGCATGCTGCCGATGTCCCTGGGCCTGGGTGAAGGCGGCGAGCAGAATGCGCCGCTCGGCCGCGCCGTCATCGGTGGATTGGTGCTGCGTCAGAAGGCTCCGAACGTCCACATTCCGGAGGAGCTGAGGTAATGGAATCAAACGAGACAATTCCCAAGGACCTTCCAAAGATCGGCTTAGGCAAGCTGGCCCTGGCCGGCCTTGGGGCGGCAGTGCTTTTCGCCGTCGTGTTTGTCATTCGGTATCAGCAGATTCGCAGGCATACCGACGCGTTGGACGCACAGGCGCAACAGCTCGCCGACCAACCGCCGGTCGTCCAGGTGGCGCCCCCCAAGCCCACCGGCGCCGTGCAGGACCTGACCCTGCCCGGCAGCGCCACCCCGATGCAGGAAACGGCCCTGTACGCCCGGGTCAACGGATATCTCAAACGCTGGCTGGTTGACATCGGAGCGCACGTGGAAGCCGGGCAACTGCTGGCCGAAATCGACGCCCCGGACCTGGACGCCCAGCTCAACGAGGCCCGCGCCGCCGTGGAACAGGCCAAGGCCAACGCCGTCAGCGCCCAAACGAATGACCAATTGGCCCAGGCGACTTATCTTCGCTACAAGGGGTTGATTCCGACGGGCGGCGTCACGCAGCAGGACCTGGACACGCGCCAATCCGCCGCCGCCCAGGCCGCCGCCGCCAAAGACGCCGCCGCCGCCGCCATCAAATCCGCGCAGGCAACGGTCCAGCGCCTGGAAGCCGAGCAAGGCTTCGAGAAGATCGTCGCGCCCTTCGCCGGCACAATCACCGTCCGCAATTACGACGTGGGCGCCCTGATCTCGCCGACGGACACTGCTCCCGGCCACGAGCTGTTTCGCCTGGCCGAGACCGACAAGCTGCGCATCTGGGTCGATCTTCCGCAGTCGTACGTCACGCTGGTCTGGCCGAGTCAGCGGGTGACCTTCCAGGCTCCGGCGAATTATCCCGGCCGCAAATTCACCGGCATCGTGGCGCGGTCGGCCGGCGCGCTGGACGTGAGAACGCGCACCCTCCACACCGAACTGGATTTCGACAACGCCGACGGGCGGCTGTGGGCCGGCATGTACGGGCAGGTCACGTTCAATATCCACCGTGAGAAGCCGGTCCTGACCGTCCCCACCAGCGCGCTGATGTTCAATGCCCAGGGAACGCAGGTGGTCGTCGTCGATCACAACGTCATTCATTTCCAAAATATCACCGTTGGCCGCGACCTGGGAACGGAAATTGAAGTCGCCACGGGGCTGAGCGGCGATGAGCAGGTCGTCTCCAACCCCGGCGAACGTCTGGCCGAGGGCGTGCAGGTTCAGGTGGTATCCGCCGCCGAGGGCACATCGTCCAGCAAGCTGGCGCAGGTCGATCCGTCGCCACCGGGTCCTCCGGGAGGCAGTGGAAAGTGATTCACCATCGTCTTTTTGCCTCGGCGGCCGTGCTGTTGGCCACATTGACCGCTTGCGTCGATCAGCACAAGGAAGTGCAGACCTACCGCAACGTGGTGGACGCCCACCTGCCCCGGCCCAAGTCCTATCAGCCCGGTCAGCCCCTCTCGCTGGCGCGGGCCATGGCGTTGGCCAACGAAGATTACGAGCAGATCGGGCTCCAAGGCGAGAATTATCTTCAGGCCCTGATCGCCAAGAACCGCGCCGTCGCCGCGTTCCTGCCCACCGTTTCCTTCCAACCGGATTTCACCATCGAACAGCCGGCCCTCAACGGCACCTCCACCGCCGGCGCCTCCGTCACGCCCCAGGTGGCCGCCAGCGGCGGGGGCTTCCGGATTGATGGCAATACCTGGCAGCGATTCGAGGCCCCCGTCACCGGAGCCATGAATTTCAGCTTCGTCTCCTATCCCAATCTCCAAAGCGCCGAGCAAACCATCGTCCAGCAACGGCAGCTTCTGCTCGACACCCAGGCCACCGTTCTGCTCAGCGTCGCCCAAACGTATTACCAGGTGCTCCTTTCCGAGAAACAGGTTTCCGTGTTGGAGAATTCGCTGAAGCTTCAGCAAGCCCGCATGGTCGACGTCCAGGGCCGATACCAGAACCACCTGGCCCTGGCGTTGGAAGTCGCGCAGACGCGGGCCCAGGTCGCATCGACCGAAGCCGCCCTCACGCAGGCGAGGAACGACGTCCGCGCCGGACGGCACATGCTGGCGTTTCTCATCGGCATCCCTGAAATCGACGGCCCGCTCCAAGACGAACTGGTCCTGCCGGCAAATCTCCCTTCGGTGGACGAGTTCCGCGCCTACGCCGCGGCACATCGGCAGGACCTGCTGGGCGCCGAAGCCGCCGTCCGCGCCGCCAAGTACGCCGTCGATGCCGCCATCGCCCAGTATTACCCCTCCGTCTCGCTCAACGTCGCCGGGTTCCTCTATCGCGAATATTTCTCCGAAGCCAGCAAATGGGACGCGATCCTGATCGGAAATCTCCCGATCTTTTCAGCCGGCATCATCGAAGCCGACGTCCGCGACGCCTGGTCGAAACTTCGCCAGGCGGCCCTGTATCAATCCGAATTGCGCCGCCAGATTGACCGCGACGTCCAGGTTGCCTTCGACAGCCTCATGACCGCGCAGAACGAACTGGCCAGCCTCGACCAGGAAGTCCAGGCCGCTTCCGATGCCCTGGA
>JBEKKC010000036.1:0-30161 GCA_050010915.1 Tepidisphaeraceae bacterium
GGTCTGGGCGGGCAGGGTCGCGACGGAGCCGCTGAACGTTCCAGAGGTGTTGCCCGGCGTGTCGAGATTGAACAAACCCACCGTCGCGCCATTCATGCCGATGGGCGCATCTTGAAGCCGGACGGTGGACGCGCCAGCAAGCAGGTCATTATAAGTCCCCGCGCCGACATTGATGCTGAGCGTGTTTCCAGTCAACGTCAGGTCCGCAGATCCATAGCCCGGAGTGTTATGTGGAGGTATTTCCTGGAAAGGGTCCAACTCCGCCGTGAGACCGGTTTGCGCCGACGCTTGGTTTGCGACAAATAGACCTGCAATTGCGACGACAAATACCCTCGTCAATGATGTGTACCGCATAGATTGTTCTCCCTTTCCGATCCACAGAAGTCTGCCAGAAAACGTCTAAACTCCAGTAATTCCGCCAAAAACCGAACGCGTTCAACTATTATTATCATGCTACCGGCGATACAACCGCCGTCAATCAAAATCCCCCACAAGCGGGTTATTTCAAGCATAAAAAGCTGACGCAAACGCCCCCTGCCGTACAAGAATTGTGAGCATGAAGAGGCTCGCCAGGGGCCCAGCCGACAAACATCTCCACAACCCTTGTTCGTGGGCGAAATTGCGCGTTTTCCCCATCTTATTGGTGCATTTGCCGCCCCGGTTGGATACAATTTCAGTTTGATTCGCCGCGCCGTCCGATAAAGGACGGTGGGCAATCGCGGCCTTGTCCGGCCTTAAAAATCCCGGCCAGGCCAAGAGTCTTTTACTTTGCGGTGCATAAACGGCGTCTCCTGTCCCGACCTGTCGGGATAAGCCACGCCGATCCCGATCAATCGGGACCCGCGGAAGGCAGACTGAAAAATGGCTACCGATCCCCGCTTTTTGGCCGAGTCCGGCCCGGAAGTTTTCACCGGCAACGAGCTGCTCGTTAAAGGCGCCCTGGAGACGCAAGGGGGCGTTCATCTGCTCACCGGTTATCCAGGCTCGCCGGTGGCCGGTTTTTTTGACGTGCTGGGGGACGTCGCCGACCTTCTCACTTCCAAGGGGATACGGGCGTTCCAGGCGAACAATGAGGCGATTTCCGTTGCCGCGGTGAACGGGAGCCAGATGGTGGCCGCGCGGGCCATCTCGGCGTTCAAGAGCGTCGGCGTTCACGTGGCTTCCGATGCGCTGGCGCTGGGTAATCTCGCCGGGGCCAATCCCCAGGGCGGGGCGGTGATCATCATGGGCGATGATCCCTGGTGCGACAGCACCCAGGTCCCGGCAGACAGCCGATTCATTTGCGAGCACCTGCGGATGCCGGTGGTCGAACCCGGCTCGCCGCAGCAATTGAAGGATTGGATCGATCTCTCGTTCAAACTCAGTCAATCGGCCGGTTTGTACATCGGATACATCGTCACCGTCGCCCACGCCGACGGCGGGGGTTCGGTCACTTGCCGGCCCAACCAGTTCCCGGCCGTTAACACCCGACAGAAAATCGCGCTGGACACCAAGCAGATCGATCTGGGCAGGGTTCTGCTTCCGCCGCGGACTTGGAAACGGGAATTGCTCTTCCCGGAGCGCTTCGCGACCACGATGCGGGCGGCCCGGGATTTGGGGGTCAACAAGATCGTTCCCGCCTCCGACTCGGATGCTTCAAGCCCGTCGCCCCTGGGCTTCATCGTGACCGGCATGGGCGGGCCGTATCTGCGGAACGTCCTGTTTGATCTGGGTCTGGCGGGCATGTTCCCCATCCTGCAAATGGGAATGAGCTACCCCGCGGACGTCGAATTGGTCAAGGAATTCTCCGCGCTTTGCCGGAACATGATCGTCATCGAGGAGCGGCGGAGTTTTCTGGAGAGGAACATCCGCGATAGTTTGTACCACGCGTTGCCGCAGGCCGAGGCCACCGAGCTTTCCGGCCGGCTGTTCGGCAAGACGTTCCCCGAAAAAATGGAGGGCATTCCGGACAACCGCGGGCTGAATTTCTCCGTGCTGGCGCAACGCGTCATTCCCCTGATCCAGACCACCGCCGAAATCGACCCGCATCGCCGCAACGGCCGGTTGAGCCGGGAAATGGACCGCCTTCGCCGCGCCAGCAGGCCGCGGCTCGACGTCCTGAATAGCGCGATCGTCTCCCGCACCCCGACGTTCTGCCCCGGCTGCCCGCATCGCGACAGCTCTTCCGCCCTCCTGGAACTGCGCCAGAACCTGGCCGATCCGAAATACATGGCCCAACATCACAAGATGGGCCCGGTCGATCTCGTCGCCCACGGCGACACCGGCTGCTATACCATGCTGATGTTCGCACCCACCGAGCAACTCATGCACAACTACAGCGGCATGGGCCTGGGCGGCGGCACCGGCTCCGGCATCGACCCCTTCATCACCAACAAGCAGATCGTCTTCATGGGCGATGGAACCTTCTTCCATTCCGGACAGATCGCGCTCAGCAATTCCATCAAGGCCAACCAG
This sequence comes from Tepidisphaeraceae bacterium, assembly GCA_050010915.1. GTDB lineage: Bacteria > Planctomycetota > Phycisphaerae > Tepidisphaerales > Tepidisphaeraceae > PALSA-1353. The sequence goes on from JBEKKC010000036.1 coordinate 2,455, forward strand.
GACATCACCTACATCATCCTGGAAAACAAAACCACCGCCATGACCGGACACCAGGAACACGCCGGCACCGAACTCGACGTGCTCGGCAATCGCTCCTACATCCAGGACATCGAACAGATCGTCCGCGGCATGGCCGGCACCAGCCCGCTCACCGTCGTCAAACTCTCGCCGGCGAACCGATCGCTCTACAAATCCGTCCTGGAACGCGCGATCCTCGGCGAAGGCGTGAAGGTCGTCATCGCCGACAAGGAATGCGGCATCACCCACCATCGCAAGCTGTTCAAGGAAGAACGCAAGATCGTCAAGAAATTCGGCTATCTTCCGAGCAAGACGCACATGAACGTCACGCCCGAGGTCTGCGAAAACTGCCTGGAATGCACCAAGGCCACCGCATGCCCGGGATTGACGTCCATCGACACCGATTACGGCAAGAAAATCGACACCGATCTGACCTGGTGCGTCAACGACGGCGCTTGCGAGCGCGTCCGCGTCAGCAACGACGTCGCCGAATCCGTCAAACCCTGCCCCAGCTTCGAGCAGGTGACGGTCCTCCGCAAAAAGCGCCGGCGATATACCCTGCCCAACCTCGACCTGGCAAAACTCCCCGATGCCGAACGCGTCCACGACATGACCGAGCCGGGCCGCGCCTGGCGCCTCCACATGAGCGGAGTCGGCGGAATGGGCATCGGCATCGTCGGCGCCATCCTCGTCCGGGCCGGCCACAAAGAGGGTTATCAAGTCGTCTTCCAGGACAAGAAGGGCCTGGCCATCCGCAACGGCGGAGTCTTCGCCCAAATCACCTTCGTGAGTCCAACGCGCAAGGGAGCCCCCGAGCTTTTCCCCATCACCGGCTCAATCCCCTACGGCAAAGCCGATCTGCTGCTTGGCATCGACGTTCTGGAGGCCGCCCGCGCCATCGATCCGCGCGAACAGTTCCGGGTCGCCTCCCCCGAACACACCGCCGCCGTCCTCAACCTCCACAAGCAACCCACCGTTTACGCCCTTCTCGGCAAGGACGATTTCGACCCAGAAAAACTCCGCGAGCAGATCTTCGACCAGTGCAATCCCCAGCACAGCTTTGCCGCCAACCTCTCGGAAATCTGCGAACGCCGCCTCGGCAGCAAACAGTTCGCCAACATCATGATGCTCGGCATGGCGTACCAGCTGGGGCTGATCCCGGTCTCGGCGCGCAGCATCGCCTGGGCGATCAAGGACACCATTCGCCGCGAGCACCGCCGCAACGCCAAGGCGTTCAACATCGGCCGCAAGCTGGCGCTGGCGCCCCACGCGCTCCCGCGCAAGCCCGAGCCGGAAACCTGGAGCCAACTCCTGACCAACAAGCTCCGCATCCTCCGCAAGACCCGCTTCCGAGGTCACGTCCTGGCCGAGCGGCTCGAAATGTTGGGGAATTTCGCGATCAAGCAGATGCGCAATCTCCCGGAAAACGCCAAGTACGACCTGGCCGTGCGCATTTACGATCTGATGCAGTACGAAAATGCGGCGCTGGCCCGGCGCTACGTGGAAGCCGTGCGGAAAATCTATCGCCGCGACCGCGCCGACCGCGGATTCGCCGCCACCCAGGCCGCCATCTGGAACCTCGCCAAGGTCATCCTCATCAAGGACGAACCGTACGTCTCGTATCTTCTGACGCGCTACGAGAAAAAACAGCGCGACATCGTCAAATACAACGTGGACGTTCTCAACGGCGACCGGCTCAAATATCGCCACCACACCAACCCCGAATTCAACATCGGCAAATGGCGCATCCGCATTCGCCTCACGACCACCGACTGGCAGCTTCGTCTGGTCCGCCACATGAAATGGTGGCGAAGGCTCCCCGGCTGGCACCAGCGCGAGGCCGCGTTCCGCGACTGGTACATCGGCCTTCTCGACCGCGTGAGCTTGAATACGGATGAATCCTACGAAAAGGCCGAGCGAATTCTCCGCTGCCCGGAACAGGTGACCGGCTACCGCGAGGTGCGCTATCCGAAGATGGACGCCGTGAGAGCGGCGGTTGAATCGGAGCTGCACCCGCCCACGAAAGCGGCCGCGGCGTCCTCCGCCATGATCCCCGGCGTGCCGGCATCGGTGTGAGTTCCCTCGGCTCCGTATCCTTGATAAAGCTGCGATGGATTTCGTTCGCGGCGGCGCGCGATCTGAATCTGCGCAGAAACGCCTTACGGGTTCACTTGATATTATGCAATTAATGTCACTATAATTTCAATCCGATACGTCATATATGTCGTAACTAAATCTGGAATGTCGATGGTCCAAGCGATTCAATCCATCTCCAAGCGTTTGAACGAGCGTCGCCAGCGGCTCGGGATCAGTTGCTCTGTCCTGGCCAAGCGGACGGGCATCAGCCTGCGCAGCGTCCAGCGTATTCTTTCCGGTGAAGAAACAAATCCGGGGTTTACAACCGTGGCTTCATTGGCTCACGTATTGGGCGTGGGCGTTCGTTTCAATGATGAAGTGGACGTTCGTACGATTCGCCGGCGCCAAGCCGAGCGAAAAGCGGAGCGAATTCTCGCGATCGTTCAGGGCAGTTCCGCCCTCGAAGCTCAAGCGCTGTCACGCGAGACGATCCGTGATCTGCGCGAGAAAACAATCCACGAACTGCTTGCCGGCTCGGATCGCAAGCTTTGGGCTGACTGATGGCTGTTTGGAAATCCATACCCGGCGAAACGCCGATTGACGACGTTTCAGGATTGAAACCGAAGGGGGTAACGACTCGCGCTCAACTGAACGACGTTGAGGCTCGAAACATCCGCAAAGCCGTCATGCGTTACCTGGTCGCCAAGCCATCGCGTCGGCAAGCTCCCTTTACGCTCGAATGGTGCTACAAGCTCCACAGGCAGATGTTCGGCGATGTTTGGCGTTGGGCCGGCCAGAAGCGGACAACGGAATTGAATATCGGAGTGCCGTTCCATCGGATTGATGTCGATCTAAAAAACCTGATGGATGACCTGGCATTTTGGCGGGAGAAGGGCGAGATGGACACGATCGAACAAGTAGCCAGACTGCACCATCGCGCCGTTTTCATTCATCCATTTCTCAACGGCAATGGTCGATGGTCGCGGCTGTTGGCGAACATTTTGCAAAAGCAGTCCACGGACAAGCTGACGATCTGGCCGGAAGAGACGGTTGGGAACGCGAGCATCATCCGCGATGAATATCTCGCGGCGGTGCGTTCGGCGGACAAGGGGGATTACAACCCACTCATCGCGCTTCATCGGCGATATATGCAGGCCTGAGGCTTCGGCAAGAGTTGGCCTCAGGCTCCCGCCTTTCTGAACCTTTTGGTTGAATGCTTTCATTTGCGGGCCATACGGCCGAGCGGATGGTCCGGATCGCCGTGCCGGTTCACTCTCCCAATACCTGAATGAAGGGGCAGCTTGCAGTATCGCAACAGCCAGTCGGTATCGTCCTTGAACGGGAATAGGGCAGTCTCATCCGTCAGTTGCTCCTACGCCGGAAACCGGGGGACGGGCAATGCAATTCCACCCCTATTCGTACGTGCGATCCGGCGTCGGTGTAATAATCCGCCGGTTTGTGAATGGCGCTGCTTTTGACTTCGTCTACTCTATTAGCGCCAGCACGACGATGGTGGAGGCAATTACAATCCGACATTTCCTAGCAAGCGTTCTCGTTTGGGCCGGCGTTGCACTTGGATGCACCGCGATCGTCGGTTGCAATCAAAAGCCTGGATCAGTCAACAGCAACGCTACGAGGCTATCGCCCAACGCATCGTGGGACGCAACCGTCTTATCGCCGGACGGCTCTCCAGCGGTAGGCGCAGCCGCCGTTCTGGTGCCGCCGGACCATTCCGTCGACGTGACCAATGGCGAAACATTTGACGATGACCCCGCCTACCTGCGATCCACGACCGGACACGACGGTCACCTCCATTTCCCCACTACTACCCAGCCATCTTTGATTGTCGTCATTCACGCCAGCGGAACCGCGCAACTGAATCCGGGCACGGAACGCGCAAGCACCATCCGCTTGCAGCCCTGGGGGCGAATTGAGGGGCGGATGTGGATCGGCGCCAAACCCGGAGCAGGCCAGGACATGATTGCATGGGCGTCGCCCGGCGAGAGGGGCGCATACGATCTCCACGCCCCTTCATCGGAATATGTAACGAACATAAAAACGGATGCTCAAGGTCACTTCGTAATCGCGCGGATCCCAGCCGGCGAGGTCGCGGTCGCGGAGAATGCCGCCTTTTCGTGGGGCGGCATTGAGCGCCCTATGCGAAGGGTTCATGTCGAACCTGCCAAAACCGCCCAGGTGTCATTCGGCGGACAAGGCCAGCCCGTCCTTGGCAGCGTTCTGATTCCGCCGGACCTTGTCGCTCGAAAGGATTGGTCGTTCCGATTCTGCATGATTGTCCCAAAGATAAAGTCCGCCGCGCCGCCGCCCCCCGACCAAATCATGCGGGGTTCCCTGGCCGATCAAGCCCGGTGGTGGGATGCCTTCGACAAAAGTGACGCGGGCATCGAAGTCGGCCGGGCGGATCAAAGACGAATCGATTCTATCCACGAAGCGACCTATGGCTTCGACGTCCACCCTGACGGAACATTCCGGATTGAGGACGTTCTGCCCGGCAAGTATCTCGTTGATTTCGATGTGTCTCAAAACGTCCCCAAAGGAAAGCCACATATAATGTTGGGCCATGGCTACGCGGAATTCACGATTTCGAAAATCGCCAGCGGCAGGAGCGACGAGCCATTCGAAATCCCCGCGTTGTCCATCGACAGGTCGAGGATCGTGACCGTCGGCAACGCCGCGCCGGATTTCGTCGTCAAGGGCTTGGACGATAAACCAATCCGGCTCGCGGATTTCCGCGGGAAGTACGTCCTTCTGGAATTCTGGGCCACGTGGTGTGGACCATGCCTGGCCGAGATGGATTACATGAAAGAGGTGTATCGCCGGTTCGGCGGCGACCCACGTTTCGCCATGGTCGGCTTAAGCGTTGATCCCAAACCAAACGACCCGATGAATTATGCGGCATCGCATGGTCTGGCATGGAGGCAGGGCTTCCTGGGCAATTGCGACGAGGCGCCGATTGTCGACGACGCGCCGGTTGTCAACGACTATGGTGTGGAGGGGTATCCGTCCATCTGGCTCATTGGACCGGATGGGAAAGTGATCGCAAAGAATCTGTATGAGGATTCGATCCTGAAGGCTGTGCAAAAAGCATTGCGACAGCCGTAAGCCGCGCGATTAAAACGTCTTCCTCCGCCTCGCCGTCGGGATGTTCAGAATCTTCCGGTATTTCGCCACCGTTCGGCGGGCCAGCTCGATCCCCCGACCTTTGAGCTTCTCCACAATCTCGTCGTCGTTCAGCGGTCCCACTTAGTTGTTTTTCGTCCGAGGTGGAATCAACAGCGGTCGATCGCAACGGCGAAAGTCTTCGTCAAGTGTCAGAATCGGCTGGTTCTCGATCGCCGAAAGTGCGTAGGCAAAACAATCTCCAAGATTCAACGGGAACTTGAGCCTCGCGGTGGCGGCCAAACGCGCATGCTCGGCAGTCGGCGCAACGAAGTTCAACCCGGCGCCTAAAAGCTGTGATTCAATTCGATCGGCCTCGTCGCGCAGGCGGCTGCGAAGCAGAATCATTGTTTCTGCCAGATTCACGGTGCTCATCAGCAATGGCCCGTCGTGTGATTCGATCTGCTCAAGAATCCATTGCGCGGTAGGCTCTTCAAACAGCGACAAAACGGCCGAGGTATCAATTACCATCCGACCCCCAAAGATCGTCCTCATTCAGCCATTTTTTCCGGGGGCGGAGAGGCAGTTGTTTGGCCGCTCCGACAAGGTCTCGAAGATTGACCGTCGGCGACTTTTGAGCCAACCGCAACGCCTCATCCACGGCGGCATGGACGGCATCCGACTTCGTCTTGATGCCGCGAACCCGCATATACCGTTTAAGCTTCTGCTCAAACGCCGAGGACACGTGGATGTTAAGCTGGCTCATCGCCGCAACCTCAATTAATAAATCCCATTGCAATCGGACCGTCGGGGAGATTCAAAACGTCTTCCTCTGTCTCGCCGTCGGGATGTTCAGAATCTTCCGGTATTTCGCCACGGTTCGGCGGGCCAGATCGATGCCCTGGGCTTTGAGCTTCTCCACGATCTCGTCGTCGTTCAGCGGATTTTTCGGGTCCTCGTTGCCGATGATCGTCTTCAGCTTTTCCTTCACGGCGTCCCAGCTCATGTCTTCGCCTTCGGAACTGGTCGTGCCGCCGGAGAAGAATCGGCGCAATGGAAACACGCCGCGGGGAGTTTGAATCCATTTCTCCGAAACCGCGCGGGAGACGGTGGCGACGTGAATGCCCAATTGATCGGCGACGTGGATCATCGGCAGCGGCTTGAGGAATTCCGGGCCCTTGTCGAAGAAATCGCGCTGCGCGTCCACCACGGCGCGGATCACGCGCATGATCGTGCTGCGGCGCTGCTCGATGCTTTCGATGAGCCAGCGGGCGTTGCGGACGTTATTCGACAGGAATTCGCGGGTTTTCTTGTCCTGCGTCCGGTCCTTGATCATCTTGCGGTACATCCCGCTGATGTACAGGTTCGGCGCCGGATCGTTGGTCATCTCGATCTCGTACGTGTCCTGGTCCTCGTCGTAATAGATCAGGGCATCGGGCGTGATCGGCGGGGCGTCGTTGCCGCCGATCTGCTTGCCGGGGAACGGATTCAATCGCGACAGGTGCTTGACGGCGCGTTGAATTTCCTCGATGGGCCGGCCGAGCTTGCGGCTGATCTGCGGATAGCGGTTCATCTCCAGGTCTTTCAGGTGCTCGGTGATCAGCGCCCGCTCGAGCGGAAAATCGTGGCTTTCGGAAAACTCCTCGTCGTCGTCCAGCGCGTCGAGTTGGATCAGCAGACATTCCTGCAAGGTCCGCGCTCCCACGCCGGACGGCTCGAGCGTTTGGATCAGCTTCAGGGCTTCCTGCAAATCCTCGATCGTCACCGGAGTCTTGGATTCTTTTTGAACGTCCTCGAACTTGGCGCGGAAATATCCCTCGGCATCGATGTTGTTGATGAGGATTTCGCCGGCCTTGCGAACCTCCGGCGAGCATTCGACGAACGTCCATTGCTCCGTCAAATATTCCGCCAGCGTCACGCCGCGGGCGGCGGTGTTGTTCATCGCGTCCAGTTTTTTGTCGCGTTCGCCGTCGTAGGTCGCCGCCTGGCGAAAATTCCCGCCGTTGGTGACGAATTCCTCGTTCTCCAGATAGTCGCTGATCTTGGTGAGCCGGTCGAAATCCTCGGATTGGCTGGAGTTCTCCTTGACGACCAGCGCCCGCTCGTCCTCGGAGAACTCCTCGTTTCGGGTATGTTCCTCGCCCTGGCCATCGGCCGGGGCCTCGCCGGGTTCCAGTTCGTTCTCGCGAATCTCCAAGACGGGATTGTTTTGCAGTTCCTGCTCGATCCGCTCCTCCAGCGCCATCAGCGGCAACTGGAGAATCTCCATGCTCTGGATCATGCGCGGCGTCAGAAGCTGCCGCATCTCAGTCCGCATGGATGTTGATTGCGTTAACTGCATATATTCAAGCACGTTATCGGCGTCATCGCCGTTTGGGGCACGAAATTTGCTGTCTGTTACTATATCATCTGTTTACCACCGGGGCCAAGAGTAAAATTGCCGCAGATACGGCCGGTTTCCGGCAACGGCGCGGCGTTATCGTCCGCTTGGCCGACAGGAACCGTTCAGCTTATCCAAATCGTAAACCAGCAGGCAGTGACCCACGACTTGCTCGGGCGGAATGTTCCTGAACTTTGCGAAGCGATCGCTGCGATCAAACTGCGCGGTGATCGATACCGGACTGACGACCAGTATGCCGTGCCTGGGCACGCTCATGTTCCCCGCTTGTGGGCAAGTGGTGCGGGATATCCAGCTTCCGCCGTTCATGAGATATTGCGTCAATCGCGGGCCGATCTCCTCAAACAGATTCTGATCGGCGCGGCCAAAATATCCGAGATAAACCGGCCGGCCGTCATTCGGCCGGCGATCGATCCACTGTCGCAATTCCTTGGTGGCCTGTCCCCAATCGACGTTGCTGTCGCTGATGTCCAGATACGCGGAGGTGCGGGGAAAATTGACGTAGCTGAGAAAATCGGGCGACCATCGGGCCGTGTCCAGCGCCGCCCAGCCCATCGCCAGCCACGCCAGCGCCGGCCAAATCCATCCCCGGGAACTCCCGACGCGCGATGCCAGCATCAGCCAGAAAACCAACGCCGGCAGAAAATGCCGAAACCCGACATCCACGTGCTGGAGCAAGGCGCCGCCCGTCCATAGCGCCGCACAGATGGCCAGCGGCGCTTCCTCGTAACGCGGCTTGATCCAGATCAGCGACGCCAGCCCCAGCGCCATCACCGCACCGATGCCGATGGGGATTTTGTAACTGGCGACGACGGGAAAATAGTACCACCATCCCATTCTTGAATATTGGCCCAGCAAGTAATTTTCCTGACCGGTGCGGGCGTGGACGGTCGCTTCCCACACGGACTCGACGTACAGCCCGGCGGGGATGCCGTGCGATCCCAACCCCGCTTTGCCGAAGAAGGGCCGGTCGGAAAAGTCGCGCGGCACGCTGAACTCTCCGAGCAACAATATCCAGATGAACATCGGCGCCAGCCCCGCGGCCACGAGCAGCTTCTTGGCGCCCGCCCACCGTTCGCCGGGCGCTTGCCGCGGGCCGAGCCAGGCAACGGCGCCCATGAGCAAGGCGGCGATCGGCAGGAGCAGGGCGACGTGTTTCAGAAGCAGCGCGATCGCCATGGCGGCGGCGGCGGTCCATTGCCGCGCGGTAGTCGGCTGACAAACGAAACGCCACGCGGCCCACGCGGCAATCACGATTCCCTCCGTGCCCAGGCTGTCCAGCGTCGGCAGGGGCAGATGCGCCGCCATGGTCGGTTCGATCAGCAGCATCGCCACCGCCAGCCATGCCGATCCCGCCGAATACACCCGCCTGACCCATTCAAAGATCACCGCGATCTCCGGCAGGAACAGAATCGACTTCCAGATCGCCGTCTCGATGCGAACTGAATCCGGCATGACATAGCAATACTTGGCCAGCGGCGGCACGTCCCGCGACCAGGCCGACGCATAGATCGGATTCGACATTCGCACGCCGTTCAGCCACGCGGGAATCGCCAACAGCGCCTCTCCGAGCGGGGGATCGTTCCACCTGGCGTCATAAATGTGCGGCCAATCCTGCCGCAAAAACAGCAGCCCGCGATAGAGGTGATAATTCTCGTCGACCGTCGGGCCGTGGTCGTGAGCGATGAGGATTCCCCGGGATATCAGCACCGCCGCCGCGATCAGCGTCGCCATCGCCAGTTGGCGATCCCATCCGCCTTTCCTCGCCGCATCCATCGTCATGCCGCGATAGTATCAGATCAGCCGCCGGCCCGGTCCTTCCACCACAGTTCCAACATGACCAGGGCGTACAGCCGCTGCGAATGATCCACCCGGCCGCAGCAGTGTTCGTCGATCATTTTGCGCACGGCCGGTGCGTGGAAATTCCCCGCCGCGAAGGAGTCGCCGGCGCCCAGCAAATCCTCCATCATCGGCCGCAGGGATTGGCGCAGCCAATCGCCGATCGGAACCGCGAAACCCATTTTCCGGCGGCGAAAAACGAACTTGGGCAAATCCCCGGCAAACGCCTCGCGCAAGAACCGTTTAGGTCCACCCCGCAGCAATTGGGCGGTGGAAAGTCCGGCCGCCATGCGAACCAGTTCATGGTCCATGAACGGCGAGCGCACCTCCAAAGCATGCAGCATGGATGCCCGGTCCAACTTGGTCAGCAAATCCCCCGGCAGATAGGTCACGCGATCCGTCGCCAGCGCCGCCTGCACCGGATCGCGTCCCTCCTGGAGGAGCGCGTAGGCCTGGGCCACCGTCTGCCGCCGCGGCAATTGCGCCGGATAAAGCGCCCGAAGCGCATCCCCGTCGAACAACCCGACATAAGCCGCGTATCGCTGAGGCGCCGGCAAACCCAGCCCCGCCAGGAATCGCCGGGCCTTGTCGTAGGAAGATTTTGGATGCCCGCCCGGCAGCGCCGCCGCCATCCGGCGCAACACACCGGGCATTTTCTCCCCGACCCTTCCCAGCCGCATCGCTCGATACCGGTCGTACCCGCCGAACAATTCGTCTCCCCCGTCCCCGCTCAGCGCCACCTTCACGTGCCGGCGCGTTTCGCGGGAGAGATAATGCGTCGGCAACGCCGAGGAATCCCCGAACGGCTCGCCGAACACTTTCGCCAGCTTCGGCAAATCCTCGGCCGCATCCGCCCTCACCGTGAATTGCCGATGCTCCGTTCCCAGACTTGCCGCCACCTCGGCGGCGTAGGGCGTCTCGTCGTAGCGCGGATCGTCAAACCCGATGCAAAACGTCAGGACCGGCCGGTCCCCCGCGACCATTTTCATGGCCGCGGCGATCACGCTGCTGTCGATTCCGCCGGAAAGAAAGCATCCCACCGGCACGTCCGCCACGAGTTGCCGCCGCACCGCCTCCAGCACCGCCGACTTCACTTCCGCCGCGCTGATCGGCGCCGTTCTTTGAATGTCGTTGGGGTCGAAATACCTGTGCAACACGGCCGGCCCCTCCATCCCGCAGCGCATCCAGCATCCCGGGGCCAGCTTGCCCACGCCCCGATAAATCGTCGCCGGCGCCGCGATGTAGCCCGTTTGCAGATATTCCCAAACCGATGCGGAATCGATTTCCCAGTCGATCCACCCAAGGGCGCGCAGCGCCGGCAACTCGCTGGCGAACGCCAGTCCCCGCCCCGCCAGCAACGCCACATACAACGGCTTTTGCCCCATTCGGTCCCGCGCCAGGAAGATCCCGCCGCTCTGCGGCTCCCAGATCGCCAGCGCGAACATGCCGTTGAATTTCTCCACGCACTTCTCGCCCCAGGCGTCGAAGGCGCGGAGGATCACCTCGCTGTCGCCGGTGGTTTTCCACTGGTAATCCGGGGAAATCCCGTCCAACTCCGCACGCAACTCGCGGAAGTTGTAGATTTCCCCGTTGAAGACGAGCCAGCGCTTGCCATCGGTCATCGGCTGCATGGCCCGGCGATCGAGGTCCAGAATCGCCAGCCGCGCAAACGTCAGCCCGCATTGCGGCCCCTGCCCGTCGCTGATCCAGAGATCGCGTCCATCCGGCCCCCGGTGCGCGATCGCCTCGCCCATCTGTTCGAGCGTCTGCCGCTCGATTCGATGCCGCTCATCCCAAGCCACCACGCCGGCGATGCCGCACATGGGGATAATCCTACGCTATTGAGCGGGCGACCGCATCGCTGCCGATGATCTCGCGCCCAGCGCCGGATCGAACTTCCACAACTCGATCGGATGGCTCCCCGTCGGAAAGTTCCCCGCGTGCCGATAATTCGAGCGGATCCAGGACGATAATTGCAGACCATAATCGCGGCCGAACGTGCGGGCGCCGAACGCGGTCTCCTGCACCTCCATGATGAGAATGTAATCGGGTGGATGCCGATCAAATGCCCGGACGACGTCTTGCTCGCCGAACATCGCAAGGGCCATCGGGTTCAGTTCGGTGAACGGGACGGAACTTGGTCTGCCGGCCGCGTAATTGATCCCCGCCGCGTCGGGGATGACGGCGGCTGTCGCCGACGTGGTGGACAACCATTTGATCGCATCGACGGACGCGGAGTCGAACGGCCTGCTCCAGGCGATGCCCCCGAGCGCAAGCGGAATGGCCATGGTGCGTTCCTGGAGATTCTCCCGTGTCAGGACCAGGTTCTCCGCAGCGAACGCGGCCAGGAGACCCAGCGCGCCCAGGCGGACGATCGCCGCCGATCCGCCCATTCGCCCAACCCATGCCGGCAGCCAGTGAAGGAACGCGACGATGATCAGCATGGTGCACGGTGCGCACAGGACGAACCCATAGTGGTACATTCGCACCGCCAGAAATATCTTCGCCAGAAGAACCAGCGAGAGGATCGACAGCGTCCACTGGACGATTGCTTCCGATTGACCTTGTCCATCCGCGCGGGCCTTGGCGATTCGCCGGGCCGAAACGAAGATCGCAAATGCGGCGAAAAGCGGGAGGCCGCGGGCCGCATCAGGCCAGAAGGAATCGAAATGCCTTCCCGCCTCGGTCACGAGAAAAAAAGATGCAGCGCCGAGAACGACGCCGGCCGCGGCCGTCGCCCTTCGGCTTTGTTTCAGCAGCTTATTTGCGAGGATGGCAATCGAGGCCAGAACCGCGGCCCAGGCAACATAAAACCCGGCGTATTGGAACATCAGGATCAGATTCCGAAGCGGTTGGTCGGTGCCGAAATCGCCTCGATAGAATGGCGTTGAAACGACAAAGGGTTTGCCGATGAACTGCCAGCCGCCGAGAACGCCGCCCAGCGCCGCGTGGAACGGCATTTGTAATGCGTAGAAGAGCAGAAAGCCAAGCGGCGGAACCAGCATGCCCACCGTTGCCCAGGCCAGGACGCGAGCGATGCGCTTGTTTCGCGTGATGCGGAGGACGGCGGCGAGGCCTAGAAAATACGTCGTCGCGCAGCCGAGAAACATTTCCGGCTTGGTGAGGAACGCGGCCCCGGTCAGGACTCCGCCGAGAACCGCGGCAGGCGTTGAACGACGCCGCTGAAAACGATGCAGGCATGCGATCGCGCCCAGCGTCAGGGCAAACCCGTGGGTAATCTGATGCGAATAGGGAGTAAGGAAGTTGTAATTGGTGATTTTGGTCGGTGAATTCAAGGCGAAAACACAGAGGAAAAAGATCGTGGCCGGCAGCGCGGCGAGCGTTGCGGAAATGACGCGAAGAAGCCAATAAACCAATCCCGTCGTGAGAATCAAAACGACCAGATTGGCGCCGAGGATCGCGTTGAGTTGAGAACCGGCCACGCGCATGACCAACGCGTTGACGTTTGGAGACAGCGGTCCGTAGATGCAGGCGACGTCCCGAAAGAGCAGTTTGCCCTGCGAAACCTGCCAGGCGGTATAAAGATCGTTGCCGAAGTCGAGCAGTATTTCGCCTGTTTTTCCCCAGATCGAGCAACACAAGGCGGCGCCGACGACCGCGATCAGGATCGGCGGAAGCCATCCATTGCAAGACGACTCCCACCGCGTCCTTGGCGAATTAGCGATCACCGCTGGAACCGTATCTTTCGGTCGTTGGATGATTCCCCTTCGTACCACCGCCCGGGACGGAGAGTAATCTTCCTCAACCCCGCGCTCCTGCATGCGAACAGCAATTGCTCTTCCAGGCCGGCCAGCAAAAGCTGCTTCAATTCGTAGAGATGCGATGAGCTGTCCACCATGACCGTCAGCGTTCCGCGGACGAAACACTCCAGGGCGCAATGCTCGCTCAGGATTTGAGGGACCAGCCCGCTCCAGCACTCGGCCAACTTGACGAGCTTGGTTTGCCGCTTGGCCACCGACCGCTTGAAAAAGTCGATCATCTCCGGCCCCAGCGCAATCCCAATGGGATCGGCCTGCGATTTGTACCGATGCATTCGCCTGAGCTCGTCAACGGCGTTTGAGTTTTTCATGCGCGGGTCACTGCAGGTTCACGGGCATGATGACGTAGAGGAAATTCGCTCCGGCCTTCAGCAGCCCGGGCCGGTTCGGGGCCGTCATTTCCAGGCTCACTTCATCCATGTTCACCACGCGCAGGGCATCCACCAGGAAAACCGGGTTGAACCCGATCTCGACGTCCGCCCCCTCGTATTTGCAGGGGAAATTGATCGTCGCCTCGCCGCTCTCCGGCGAGCGGCTGGTGAGCACCAGCCCCTTCTTGTTGAACGCCAGCCGCACGCCGCGGCTCTCTTCCGTCGTCAGCAGCGCCGCGCGCTTGATCGCGCTGAGGAAATCCTGCGTCGATGCAAACATTTTTTTGTCCGTGTCTTTCGGGATCACGTCGTCGTACGGCGGGAACTGGCCTTCGACGAGATTGCTGGTCAGCGTCGCGCTGGACGTGTGGAAAATGACCTGGTTTTCCCGGATCTGAACGCCGACCAGTTCTTCCGGATCGACGATCAATTTTTCGATGAGTTGAAGCGCCTTGGTCGGAACGATGGCTTTCTTGCCGTCCTTGTCCAGCTTGTCGCCGGGCGCCAGATCGCCCTTGGCCATCGCCAGCCTCCGGCCGTCGGTCGAGACCAGCGAAATCTTCTTGGCCTTCACGACCACCAGCACGCCGTTGAACGCATAACGCGTGCTTTCCTTGGCGGCCGCGAAAAGCGTTTGGGCGATGAGTTGCTTGAGCGCTCCGCCGGCAATCTGCACGTCTGGTTCACCTTCAAAATCGGGGATGGGAGGAAAGTCGGTCGTCTTCTGCGTGAAGATTTTGAAATGCGAATCCTGCCCGCGAATGTGGGCCGTGTCGCCGGTGACTTCGATGGCAAGCGTATCGTCGATGGACTCGCGCACGATGTCGCGCAGTTTGTCCGCCGGCACCAGGGTTTCGCCTTGCTGCTCGATCTGAACCTGTTCGTCGCGGTAACGAATCGCGACTTCCAGATCGGTTGCCGCCACGGTCAAGGCGTTGTCCTCGACCGAGAGTTTCAGGCATTGCAGCACCGGCTTGGGCGTGCGTGCGGCCACGACGTTGCCGGTCAGGTTTAGCGCGTCCAGAAGCGCTCCGCGATTACAGATCGCTTTCATGAGCAGGGCCTTTCTTCGCTCACCGCTTTCAAGCGGTTAAGCTTTCTCCGATTTGGAGGGCCACGAAGTGTAACGCTATCCCTTATATAATGGAACTTCAATTGAAAGTAGCCGTAGTAATGGTGATCGTCACATTGTGGATAAATTCCGTCATTCACACGTAAGCCCCTTTGAAATATGGAGATGACATTCTTATTATGGGACTCCACCGGTGGATAAGGTGTTGGCCTTGCGGTGCGTTGGCTTTCGTGAAACCAGTTGTTTGGCGACAGGAGTTTGCCGATGGTCCGGGAGGTCGTAATTCAACTGGACTTTTTGCATCACCTGCGCGACCGATAAGCGCAGGTTCTCCACCAGTTATCGGCACCAGCTTGGCGAAAGGCCGTCCGGATACACAAAAATCAGGCATAATCATCACATGCGACCTTGGCGCTGGCTTATTTATCTCTGGGCTTTCCCCACCACGATATGGGGCCTTTTCCTCGCGCTCATTGCTTTGCTCAGCGGAGGCCAAGTCCGCGTGGTGGATGGGGTCCTGGAAGTCTGCGGCGGGGCTACGGACTTTTGCCTCCGGCGGATAGTCGGATTGATCCTTCGTGGCGGGGCCTCGGCGATGACCCTGGGACACGTCGTGCTGGCGCGCGATTCCAATCTCCTGTTGATCACACGGGCGCACGAGCGCATTCACGTCCGTCAATGCGAACGTTGGGGCCCGCTGTTCATACCCGCATACGCCGCCGCATCGCTTTGGGCCTGGGTGACCGGTCGCCGGCCCTACAAGGACAATTTCTTCGAGCGGCAGGCATTTCAGCTCGCGGGGTGATACGCTCAACGACCGATGCCAACCGCCGCCACCGTTACCAGCATCCTCGGCAAAGACGGCGCGGTCGCGCGTCGGCTGGGGCCTCTTTATGAATTCCGGCCCCAGCAAATCGAGATGGCCGTCGCCGTCGCACAGGCCCTGCTGGACAAACGCCACCTCATGGTCGAGGCCGGGACCGGCGTCGGAAAATCCTTCGCCTATCTCATGCCGGTCATCGATTACGCGGTCAAAAACAAGAAGCGCGTCGTCGTCTCCACGCACACCATTTCCCTCCAGGAGCAGCTTATCGAAAGAGACATCCCCCTGCTCCGGTCGGTTTACCCCGATGAATTCACCGCCGTGCTGGTGAAAGGGCGGGGGAATTATCTCTGCCGCCGCCGGCTCGAGCAGGCGCGCGGCCGGCAGGGAATGCTCTTCGATCAACCCGAGCAACTTCAATCCCTTTGGGCCGTCGAGCAATGGTCGCGGCGAACCACCGATGGATCGCTGGCCGATCTTCCGGCGCTGCCCGATCCTTCCGTATGGGAACGCGTCTGTGCCGAGCACGGAAACTGCCTCGGGAAAAAATGCCAGTTTTACAAGGACTGCTTCTGGCAATCGGCCAAGCGGCGGATGGGGACCGGCAATATCCTGGTCGTCAACCATGCCCTTTTCTTCTCCGATCTGGCGCTGCGGATTTCCGGGGTGAATTATCTGCCCAAATATGACGTGGTCGTTCTCGACGAAGCCCACACCGTTGAGGACGTCGCCGCCAACCATTTCGGAATCAACGTCTCGGAACATCGGCTGAGTTACCAGTTGCGAATGCTCTACGATCCCAAGCGCGGCAAAGGCCTCCTGAGCTCCCATGGCGCCTGCGTCAACCCCGCCATCGACGCCATCGTGGAAATCCATCGGCGAATGGAAGACTTTTTCGATGGCTGCGCCGAATGGCAACGGCATCACGGGCGGGACAACGGCCGCATCCATGAGCCGGGCATCGTCCGGAACGATCTCTCCCCGTTGCTGCACGAACTGTCGCTGCGCCTCAAGGCCGTGCTGGCCGGGCTCGAAAACCTGGAGGAGATTTCCGAGCTTAACGCCATGGCCGAGAAGGTGAGCATGCTCGGCGAGGAATTGGACGCGGTCCTTTCCCAGAAGATGCCGGATGCGGTCTATTGGATGGAGCAGGGCAGCCGCTCGCGCCGCAACGTCAGCCTGCACGCCGCCCCGGTCAACGTCGGCCAGGGCCTGCGAACGCATCTTTTCGGAAACCTGTCGAGCGTCATCATGTGCTCGGCAACGCTGTGCACCAACCAAAAGCAAGAGCCTGGGCAGGATGCCCATGCCACCCCTGATCCCGCCTTTAGCTACATCGTCTCCCGGCTCGGCGCGGATAAAGCCACGATGCTCGCCCTCGGATCGCCGTTTGACTACGCCAAACAGGTGACGCTTTACATTGAATCCGACCTTCCCGAGCCGGGCGACACCGCGCGATTCGCCCCGGCCGCATGCGGGAAAATCGTGGAATATCTCAAGCAGACGCGCGGCGGGGCGTTCGTGTTGTTCACCAGTTACAGCGCCCTGCTCGATGCCGCCGGCCGGTTGACGGGGCCGTTGGATCAACTGGGTTATCCCATGCTGGTTCAGGGCCGGGAAGCGCCGCGAAAAATCCTGCTCGAGCGCTTCCGCACCACGCCCAACGCCGTGCTGCTGGGGACCACCAGCTTCTGGCAGGGCATCGACGTGCGCGGCGAGGCCCTGCGCAACGTCATCATCGTCAAGCTGCCGTTCTCCGTGCCCGATGAACCGGTCATCGAGGCACGCCTCGAAGCCATCACCCGCGCCGGCGGCAACCCCTTCATGGAATATTCCGTCCCCGAGGCCATCATCCGCCTGAAGCAGGGTTTCGGCCGCCTCATCCGCTGCAAGACCGACACCGGCATCGTCGTCATCCTCGACAGCCGGATCAAAACCAAGCGATATGGCAAGCGATTCCTCCAGGCGCTTCCGGCCTGCAACGTCGTCGTCCGCGATCAAAACCATCCCGGCGATTGACGCGGATCCCCAGGCAGCTTGTTAGATAACCTCAATGGGATATGTGGTCATCCAAATATCGATTTGTTGAAACCTCGCCTTGAGCGTTTCCTTAACCCGCCGGAAAAACTCAACGCTGGTCACGGTATCTGGGGCATCAACGAATACCCTCGTAAGGTCGTCGCGAAAGGTGCCGCCTTGGTGCCGCCATTGCCCCTGAATCGTTTGGGTCTCAGAGGAAACGGCCCCGAATTGTTGTTCAAGTTCGATCAGCGTTTCGGCAATGAGTTCACCGGGAACAGGGCGACCGCCATTAAACCGTAGCGGCAGGAGGATTTCGAAGCGACGGAAGTTGCTGGTCATACTTGGCGGGCCCTTCCACGGTGAATGTGACCCCTTCCACCGCGAGGTCGCCCAAGGCATTTTCCGGAACCAGCATCTCGCCGGTTGCCCAACTCTTGAACGGAAATCGGCCGGTCAAGTACGCAAGGGCCTTGCGCTTTGCGGAAGTGTCTGGGAAGCGGATCAGTACCATGCGATCTCATTCTATCCTTCGCCGGCGCGCCGAGCAATTCAAACAGCATCTCGAAAAAGTCGGATTGCGTCCGTTTCCGCGCCAATGTATTCTCGCGGATTAACCGGGATGTCCGGCAACTTTTGGATGGAGACGTTATGAGTTTCGAATCCGCGGTGAATCGCAAGGCGGTCGATATTGGCAAGCTGAGCGTGGAGATGACCACCTCCGCGGGCAGCGGGCATCCGTCGACGGCGCTGTCCCTGGCCCATCTCGTGACGGTGCTGATGTATCACCAGATGCGGTGGGATCCGAAAGATCCGTGGAATCCGGCTTCGGACCGGCTGGTCCTTTCCGAAGGTCATGCCGTGCCGATCATTTACGCGGCCCTGGCCGATCTGGGGGCGACGATCGTGCCGCTGGGCAAGGGGCGGGAATCGGCTCGCCCGATGACAACGGCCGATGCAATGGCCCTGCGGGCGATCGACAGCCCGATCGACGGCCATCCTAATCCCCGGCTCGGCGTTCCGTTCTTCGATGCGGCCACGGGAAGCCTCGGGCAGGGATTGTCCGTCGCCGCCGGGCTGGCGGCCGCGGCACGCATGGACAAGATCGACCGCAACATCTACTGCCTCATCGGCGACGGCGAGAGCCGGGAAGGGCAAATCTGGGAGGCGGCGGATTTCGTCGTCGATCACGCGCTCACCAACGTCGTTCCCATTTTCAACTGCAACGAATTGGCCCAAAGCGACTGGGTCTCGCCGCAGCAGAGTTACATGGGGCTGGCCGATAAACTCAAGGCGTTCGGGTTCCTGGTGCGCGTGATCGACGGCCACGATCCGCACCAGATCGAGGATGCCCTGAGCGAACTGCACGTCGTTCAGAACGGCCAGCGCCCGCTGGCCATCGTGGCCCGCACCGTCAAGGGCTGGGGAGCCCCCCACGAACAGGGAATGGGCAAACACGGCACGCCGGTCAAGAAGGACCAGTTGAACAACATTCTGGGCGAGTTGGACCAAACGGCCAGGGAGCTGGGCGTGCTGGACTATAAGACGGCCGGCGAATTGAAGCCCGCCGCCGTCACCGCCAAGGCCCCGGCGAGAGAAAAGAAACCGATCAAGATCAAATCGTTTGCCGAAGGTCTGGCGGCAGTGGGATTGGACAAGGATTTGTCGGCCGGCAAACCGATCGCACCGCGCAAGGCGTACGGAGCGGCGCTGGTGGCCCTCGGCGAGGCCGACGGGCGCGTCATCGGCCTGGACGCGGACGTGAAGAACTCCACGCACGCGGAATGGTTCGCCAAAAAATTCCCCGCCCAATATTTGGAATGCAAGATCGCCGAGCAGAACATGATCAGCGTCGCCGCCGGCGCCAGCGCGGCCGGGAAAATCCCCTTCTGCTCGACGTTCGCTAAGTTCGTGATCCGCGCCTACGACCAGGTGGAGATGGCCATCATCAGCGGGGCGAATCTGAAAATCACCGGCACCCACGCCGGCGTCACCCTGGCGGCCGACGGCCCCAGCCAGATGTCCCTGCCCGACGTCGCGTTCTTCCGCAGCTTCTGTCACGTGAAAAACTTCAACGGACAGCCGGCGGTTCGATATTTCTTCCCCGCCGATGCGGTGAGCTGCTACAAGATCACCGAGTTAATGGCGAATCTGGAGGGCGCGTGCTACCAGCGCGCCCTGCGCGCGGATACGAAGCATCTGTACAAGGCCGACGAGACGTTCGAAGCCGGCGGGTACAAGGTTTTGCGGGAAGGAAAGGACTTGGTGTTCGTATCGGCCGGATACATGGTTCACGAATGCCTCAAGGCCGCCGACGAATTGGCCAAGAGCGGCAAAAAGGCGGGCGTGATCGACGCCTACGGCTTGCCGCTGAAAGACAACGGAATCGTGGAGATCGCCGCCAAATCCGGCGGCCGGATCATCACCGTCGAGGACAATTACACCGGCGGCTTGGACAGCGAGTTGGCGGAGCAGGTTGCCGCCGGCGGCTCGGGCGTGAAGCTCAAGGCGCTGTTCGTGCGTCAGATTCCCAAGAGCGGCCGCGAGCCGCAGGACGTGCTGGATTATCTGCAACTCGGCTTCAAGGCGATTGTGGCGGCGGTGTGAAAATTACCCGCCATGCGAGACACGGATGTCGCTTTCGCTTTCCATACTTGCCAGCGGATCATCGGGGAACTGTTCGGTGCTGCGCGGGCCGCGGGGGGCGATGTTGATCGATTGCGGGATCGGTCCCCGAACCGCCGCCGGACGCATGAAGGGGCTGGGGATCGGCGTTGGCGACGTCTCGGCGATTTGTCTCACGCATCTCGACAGCGATCATTTCAATCCGGCCTGGGCGCGCAGGATCGCTCAGCAAGGCATCGCGCTGTTCTGCCACCAGGACAGGACGGATGAATTGTCGCGTCTCGGCGGCGGGGCGGCGGAATTCGCGCGGCTGATCCGGCCGTTCAACGCCCATCCGTTTTCACCCGTCGAGGGCGTCCATTTCACCGCGATTCGGCTCGATCACGACGAGCACGGCTCGCATGGATTCCGCATCGATGGATTCGGCGCGCGGATCGGATACGCCACCGACTTGGGCCGCGCAAACGGCGAACTCGTCCGTCAATTCTGCGGCGCCGGCGTCCTGGCCATCGAAAGCAATTACGATCCGCAAATGCAAACCAACAGCGATCGGCCCTGGTTTTTGAAGCGGAGGATCATGGGCGGACGCGGACATCTTTCCAATCAGGAAGCGTTGGACGCGGTGCGGCGGATTCTGGATCGGGCGGACCGGCGGGGCGCCGCCTTGCCCAGACATATTGTCCTGCTCCATCGCAGCCGCCAGTGCAATTGCCCCAGGCTGCTGCGCGATTTGTTCAGCGGCGACGGGCGGATCGGCAAGCGGCTGGTGCTTGCCGAACAGGACCGCCCAACCGGATGGTTGTGGGCCAAAGGCGAAGGGGAACCCTGCGCAAGCGAGCCGATTGGATCGCAATTAGAATTGCAATGGGCCTGACGTCCGGTTGCCAGTAGCACGTCGGTCGTGTAGGGTTCTGCGGCGTTATCAAATAGCTATGGGGCTTTTTGGTTTCCGCAAGCGCTCGCAGATTCAACCGGCCGAGAATCCGGTGTTGATTGAGCTGCGCGTCCCCAAGGTCAACGATCCCGCAGTGACGCCGGAAGGGCTTCGCAAGCAGTTGTTCGACGCGGCGGCCCAGGGGGATGAGGATAAACTCTGCGGCCTTTGCCAGGCGCATGAGAAGTCGATTTTCCAGCAGGGGATGATCTGGTCGAAGGTCCCGCCGGAAATCCGCGCCAGCCCTGTCCTGTTGCGATGGTACGGCAACGGCCTGATGGCCATCGCCCGGTTCTGCGCCGAAAAGCTCGGCAAGCCCGAACTGATGGACCAGGTGCGGGAGATCGATGCCCTGCCCGGCCATGAGGCGGCAAAGGAGCCGGGCCAAGCAAAAGAATAGTTCGACGGCGCCATTGATTGCGAAGCGCGCCAGCGGAGGAGGGTGCGTGACACTTGCCGCAGAGAATTTCCCCCTCCCCATGTACTCAGGGGGAGGGTTGGGGTGGGGGTCGAACGTCGATTGGCCTATGGGGTTCCCCACGGGCGGTGGGCGCGCCGCCGCTTGAACCCGCCGACACCAGTCTCTACGATTCGCACTTATTGCATGAACCGAGGAGGTTCCAACCATGCGTATTCTCGTTGCTGACAAGCTGGCTGAAGAGGGCCTGGCCTTTCTGAAGCAGAACAACGCGGCCTTCGACGCGAAAGTCGGGCTGAAAGAGGATGAACTGGCCGCCATCGTGGGTGAATACGATGCCCTGATCGTCCGTTCCGGCGCCAAGGTGACAGCCAAGGTCCTGGAGAAGCCGGGGAAACTCAAGGCCATTGCCCGGGCCGGGGTCGGCGTGGACAACATCGATCTGGAGGCGGCGACGTCCAAGGGAATCCTCGTTCTCAATACCGCCGAGGCCAGCACCCTTTCGACCGCGGAGCATGCCCTGGCGCTGCTGTTGTCGCTGGCCAGAAAGGTTCCGCAAGCCAATGCCAGCCTCAAATCCGGACAACTGGATTGGAAGAAACGCAGCCAATACCAGGGCACGCAGCTTGCCGGAAAGACCCTCGGCGTCGTGGGCCTGGGAAGGATCGGCCGCACCGTGGCGACGCGGGCGCTGGCGCTGGAGATGAACGTCGTCGGATACGATCCGTATTTCACCGGGCCGACCGCCCTGGACGGCAAGGTGAAGCTGGTCCGCGATTTCGACGAATTTCTTGGCCAGATCGACGTGATCACGTTCCACGTTCCCGGCGGCGAGCAGACCAAACACCTGCTGAACCGCGATCGGCTGATGAATAAATGCCGCCCGAACCTGCTGGTGGTCAACGACGCCCGCGGCGAGGTTGTCGATGAAATCGCCCTGGCCGAGGCGCTGAAGGAAAAGAAGATCGCCGGGGCCGCCATCGACGTCTACGCCCCCGAGCCGCCCGCCAAGGACCATCCGTTGTTCGCCGTCGAAAACGCCGTGCTGACGCCTCACCTGGGTGCCAGCACCGACGAGGCGCAGACGGCCGTATCGGTCGAGGCCTGCAAGGCCATCGTCGCCTACCTCAACACCGGCGAAATCCGCGGCGCGGTCAATGCCGGGGGACTGAAGCTCGATTTGCCCGAGGATGAAAAGCCGTTCGTCGAGCTTGCCCGGCGGATCGGCGCGCTTCTGGCGGCGCTGTGCGACGGCGGGTATCGAACCATCACGCTCCGCGCCAGCGGCGCCCGCGCTCCCAAGCACATGAATACCCTGCTGCGCGTGGCGACGGTGGAACTGTTGCGGCCGCACCTGGATACCAGCGTGAACGTGATCAACGTGGAACACCTGGCGCGGGCGCGGGGAATCGCGCTGGCGACGATCCACGAGCCCAACCCCCCGGCCGGACTGGTGGGCGACATCGTCGGCATCCGCGCCGACGCGCCCAACGGCGAGAGCCACCGCATCCTCGGCACCGTTTACGCCGACGGCTGGCCCCGCGTCCTGCGCATCGACGGATACGGCATGGACATGATCCCCGAGGGAAACATGGTGCTGATCGTGAACCAGGATCAGCCCGGCGTGATCGGGCTGGTGGGGTCGAGCTTCGGCGATGCCAAGGTGAACATCGCGGACATGGTCATCAGCCGGGAATTCGACGCCGCCGGCAAAGCCACCGCGTTCATGGTCATCAAGACCGACAGCCAGCCGACGGAAAGCCTGCTCAACCAACTCAAGGCCCGGCCCAATATTTTGAAGGTCAAGAGCCTGGTTCTTCCGCCAAGGGCAAAATGAGGATGCGCTGGCTTGCGCTATTTGCGCGGACGGGCGTGCTGGCGTGGATCGCCATGGCGGCGGCGACCGATCCGGCGACGCAGCCGGCGCCGCAGGGAGGGCAAGCCCTTCCCCACAAAGCCGCGTTGCCGCCGGGTTTTCACGTCCTGACCGTCGGCGATCGCGCGGCCTTCTGCGCCGCCGGCGACGACGCCTGGGTGAAGCCGGTCCTGCAATCCGTGCCGGCGGCGACGCGCCCCGCGACCATGCCGTCCGACGTCATTTCCACCCTCCAACAACGCCGCTCGGAATTGGCCAGCCAGATCTTGCAGGACCTGGCCCTCGACGATCGCAAAAGGGTCGATGAATTCATCGACGGCAAGCTCCTGGCGGCACTGGCCAGGGGCGTAAGCCTGAAGCCCACGGTTTATTACTTTCCGGCGACCCGGGAAAAGATCGCCGACCTCATGGACGCCGGTTGGAGCGATCCCCGATTCCATTACATCCGATTTGCCCGCGATATTTCCTATTCATCCATGGTCCGCGTCTCCACCGATAGGCCGATGGACGATCTGGTCCTGTGGGTCGAGATTCACGACGGCGATACTCCCGCGACGCGGGGCGACGCCTTTGCCGCGGAAATCAAGCGATACGAAGACGCAATCGCCAATCATTTTTCGATGTTCGCCATGAACCAGACCGAGCATCTCCTCGAGGCCTTCATTCACGAGAAGGTTTTTGATCCGCTGAAGCTGCCGGAGCGCCTGGCGTGGGTTGATTTCGGCGCCGCGAACGTCTTTGCGGTCAAGTACGCCGCCCTCCTGACGGGAATCCCGCGGCAAACTTGGATCGAGAGATTGGTCGGCCGGCCGGGCGAGCCCAGACCCTTTGTGCGGCTGGACCTGATAAACGCGTTGGACCCCGCGCAGATTCGCCCCGAGTATTTGGCAGCTTACGACCAGGCGCTATTGCCCAAGGGCGCGTTGGTGATTGATTCGCTGCTCTCCAAAGCCGGCGACGGGGCGCTGGCAAAAGTCCTGCCCGTCTGGCGTGCCCACGCCCCGCAAACGCCGCAGGAATTGATCCAAACCGTGCAGGCCGCAACCGGCGTCGATCTGACCCCCGACATGCAGCCGGACTACAGCATCCCTACGACCCAACGGGCACAGGAAAGTCGATAGAGGCATCGTGGATGCCATTGGAGAAGCCAAGGGCGGCAAGTTGTTGCGCGGCCCAAGGAGATAATTGTCGGTTTCGGCTCCAGCGCGGCCGATGATCCTTACCGGGGCGTTTTCGCGGCGCGCGGTCGCCGGAGCAATCCGGCAGGAGCTATCGCCAATAACGACAGCGCAGCCGGTTCGGGAACCGTCGGCGTTAGGATGAACGCTCGATTCGGCTCTCCCGCGATATTCTCGTCTGCTCCAAAACCAACGATTTGTCCAGAATCGTTGGTGCCACATACTTCGTAAGGAAGCCAGTGGAGCGGGGCCATGACAGAATACAAATTGGTCTTCGTACCCCCGCTGTAGAGGAAAAGGTTAAGGTAATATCCGCTAACGACCTGCCCCAGGTCATTCATGTAAACCCCAGTGGGGGTGAAACCAGCCGGTCCCAAATCCAACATGGAGCCATCACTGTATAGAAAGATATCCTCGACGTTGGCAGCGGTATCCGAAATGCCTGAGACCTGTCCCGCGTCATTAATCGCAAAGGCCTCGCTGCTGTTCCCACCCAACGTTCCCAAGTCAGTCAGCGCTCCAGCGATGTCGACGACAGCATGCTGATAGCCGCTTGCGGTGGTCGCAGTACCCGCAATCTGCCCAGAATCGTTGATCCCCCTCACGTCAGACAGTGTCAATGTGGAAGTGGAGAGGAGGGAGGTCAGATCGGTCGTCGTGCCGCCGCTATACAAGAATGCGTGCTGCGTCGTATTGCCGGGGACGTATGCATCTCCAATGACCTGACCGGCGTCGTTAACGCCGAATGCATAGCCCCCAAGTGTCCCGCCGAGCGTCGGCAAGATGGTCATTGTTCCGCCGCCGTATAGGAATGGTTCATTTACGGAATTGCTATTGTACAGGGTACCCACCACCTCCCCGAAATCGTTGATAGCGCTAGGAAAGCACTCCGAATTGGATGGAGCACCAAGGTCGGTCAGTTGGCTATTGCCATAGAGAAAGCCAGGATAACCATACCATACTCCGTACGGTGTTTGTGATTCACTTTAACCAGCGACCTGGCCGGCATTGTTGACGGCTAGCGCATAGCTCTCCGTCATGCCTGGCAAAACGCCCAAGTCGGTGACGGTATAGGATTGGGCCTCAGCTTGTCTTACAGGGCATGAGATTAAAGTGAGGAGGCCGATTAATGCCACGATCAGAACGTGCGTAGCGCGAGTCGAGTCCATTTCTCCTCCGTGCCAGAACAAGTGAGAACCAGACCCAATCTTATTTCACCACCGAATTGACGAGCCTGCCATAGGGAATTGTACTATTTCGGCGTAGGCGTTGTGTGCTATTGGCTGGGAGGCGCGCGACCGGATTTTGAGATGGCTTCCAGGCGGAACGTAAACGGGACGCAGCGGCTGCGCCTCCGTTTACATCCCAGTCGGCGGGGTTTCCCGTCACTCCCCGTTTACGTCCCGGCCCACCCCCCCAAAAAATCTTCAAAAAAATCCGCGCAATTCCGAAAAACACTACCAAAACCTTCACCCGCAGTCCCATTATGTAGAGGGACACACTTTTTTATTCCCTCCCCCAGGATCCGGAAAAATTATTCGTCAGAAAAGGGACATTTTGGGACATCGACCCAATTAACGTCTCGCCAACGGCGAACCGGCCTTTCTTCGACTCGGACCGCAGCCCGCCTACGTCCCAGCCGGCGCGACAGGGTCAGTAGAGGGCAATCCCCACTTAATATGGATTTCCTCGGCGATCCAGTTCAGTTCGGCGGGATCGAGGCCGGTCAGGATGCAAACCGGCGGTTTTCCGTCGCTGAAATGCAGGGTCAAGCTCGGGGGCTTTGAATCGGATTCGGGATCGACGCGAACGTCCGTGACTGCCGATCGCGGCCATTGTTGGCGCTGCGGAGCGTTGGCGGGGCCGGTGATCTTGGCAAGCTGGTCGGGCGTGATTTGGAGCTTGGTTTGCCCGGATTTCCCGCCCGGCAGGCCGCGCAGGGCGAGCATTTGCCAGCCGGTGAGGAGAAGGCAGAAAAATCCCGCCCCGGTCCACAGCAGGTTTCCACTGAGCAGTCCCTGCGCCATGAAAGTCACGGTGAGGAACGCGAAGGCGGCGGCGGCGGCCCAGCTTCCGCCGCCCGATGAGTCGGCAGCCTTCGGGATGATGATGGTCATTCCGCTGCCGTCAATCCGGAGGGAAATTCGACTATGTGGAGGCAGTTCCGCCATTGCCCGTTTTTTCGCCCTTCCCTAAGGCCGCCATCTTACCTTCCGACGTCCTCGTTCCAAAGCTCCGGATGCTCGCGGATGAATTGGGCCATCATTTCGATGCATTCCCGATCGTGCGCGTCCACGACTTCGACGCCCTTGGACCGCATGAATTCAGGGGCGCCGGCGAAATTGACGCTTTCGCCGACGACGACCTTGGGGATACCGAACTGAACCACCGCTCCGCTGCAAAGATGGCACGGCATGAGGGTGGAATAGAGAACGGTGTCGCCATAGGTCTTTTGCCGTCCGGCGTTGGTAAGGCAGTCGATTTCCGCGTGGGCCATGGGATCGCCGCGTTGCACGCGCCGGTTATGGCCGCGGGCGATGATCTGATGGTTTCGCACCAGGACCGACCCGATCGGCAAACCGCCCTCCCTCAGCCCGAGGCGGGCTTCGTCTATCGCGGCCAGCAGAAATGGGTCTTTGTTTTCGCCTTCGCTTTCGTTCTTGTTTTCGTTCTTGTTCTCGTTTCCTTGCGCCAAACGGGGAAACGGGCCGTCGGGCTGCTCCAGAAACTTCGGCGCGGGTGGCGCCGCCGGGACATTTGCCAGGTCTTGGACCTTCAATTGGGCCGCCGCTTTGTTCTCCTCGCGGATGTGGTCATACACCTCTTTGCGGTGAACCGTCACGCTTCGGGGCGCATTGATCCCCAGCCGCACCTTGTCCCCGCGAATGTCGACGACCGTGACCTCCACGTCGTCACCGATCATGATGGTCTGGTCTCGCTGTCGCGTCAGCACGAGCATGTGGCAACCTTCCTGGGCGACGGATTTGAGCGCAAGCTCAATGGCAACCTGTCAATTATATCCATTCATTGCCCGCTTGGCCCGCGCCACGATGGCTAGAGCGTGTTATGCACTTTATCATGCCCCGCGACGGCACGGAATCGGCCCAGATGCTAGGAGCAATGGCGAGAGCGGGGTCTGAACGACCCTTCGAGCCATTGCG